>JBJMPM010000230.1:0-69187 GCA_045803205.1 Longimicrobiaceae bacterium | reverse complement strand
GCGTTCCACCGCCCCAGGTCGCCGGTGCGGTAGAGCCGCCCCCCCGGCCGCGCCGAGAAGGGGTCGGGCATGAAGCGCTCGGCGGTGAGGCCGGGGCGGCCCAGGTAGCCGCGCGCCACCCCGGCGCCGCCCACCCAGAGCTCGCCGGGGACGCCGATGGCCGCCTCGTGGAGGGACGGGCCGACCACGTGCACGCGCGCGCCGCGCATCGGCACGCCCAGCGGCACGCGCGCCATCTCTCCCTGCAGCCGGGCGAAGGTGGCGTAGACGGTGGCCTCGGTGGGCCCGTAGGCGTTGAGGAAGCGGCGGCCGCGGCTCCAGCGCGCCAGCACGTCGGGCGGGCACGCCTCGCCGCCGGCGCTCACGGTGCGCAGCTCCGGCAGCCCCGCCTCGGGGAGCACCGACCACACCGAGGGCGGCATCAGCACCGCGTTCACCCGCCGGTCGGCCAGCGTCGAGAGGAGCGGCTTGCCGGGGAGGAGCGCCTCGCGCGTGGCCATCACCAGCGTGCAGCCGTTCCCCAGCGTGGCCAGGATGTCGGCCATCGCCACGTCGAAGGAGAAGGAGACGAACTGCAGCAGCCGCGTCCCCGGCGCCATCCCGAACGCCTCGCGCTGGGCGACCACCATGTTGTGCAGCCCCCGGTGCGTGATCAGCGCCCCCTTCGGCCGCCCGGTGGAGCCGGAGGTGTAGATGACGTAGGCGATCCCCTCCGGCTCCACCCGCACGCCGGGGTTGGAATCGTCCTCCCCCTCCGCCGCCGCGTACGCCTCGTCGAGGTCGACCACCCGCGCGGACGCCGTGTCGAGCCCCGCGGAGAGCGCGTGGCGGGTGACCAGCACCTGCGCGCGCGAGTCGGCCAGCATGTACGCCCGCCGCTCGACGGGATAGTCGGGGTCGACCGGGAGGTAGGCGCCGCCCGCCTTCCACACCGCCAGCACCGCGGCGATGGGGTGGTCCGAGCGCTCCAGCGAGATGGCGACGATGGACTCGGGGCCCACGCCCAGCGCGCGCAGGTGGCGCGCGAGGCGGTTGGCGCGGCGGTTCAGCGCGTCGTAGCTCGTCTCCTGGCCCTGGAAGTCGACGGCGACGGCGCCCGGCGCGCGCTCCACCCACGCCTCGAACATCCGCGCGGCGGGGATGGGCTCGGCCGCGGGGCCGCCGTCGCTCCACGCCGCCAGCCGCTCGCGCTCGCCCGGCGCCAGCACCTCCACCTGGGCCACGGGACGGCCGGGGTCGGCGAGGACGCCCTCCAGCAGCAGCCGGTAGCGCGCGCCGATCCGCTCCACCGTCGAGCGGTCGAAGAGGTCGGCCGCGTACTCCAGCGTCCCCACCAGCGCGCCGTCGGGCGCCTCCTCCAGGCTCAGCGTCAGGTCGAACTTGGCCGTCACCTGGTCCGGCCCGTGGTCCACCGCCGCCACGCCGGGGAGCTCCAGGTCGGCGCTGCCCTGGTTCTGCAGCGCGAACATCGCCTGGAAGAGGGGCGGATGGCTCAGGCTCCGCTCCACCTTCAGGTGCTCCACCAGCTTCTCGAAGGGCAGGTCCTGGTGGGCGAAGGCGCCCAGCGTGGCCTCTCGCACCTGCGCCAGCAGCGCGCGGAAGGTCGGCGCGCCGGAGAGGTCGGCGCGGAGCGCCAGCGTGTTCACGAAGAGGCCGACGATCCCCTCCGCCTCCTCGCGCGCGCGGCCGGCGATCACGCTCCCCACCACCACGTCGTCCTGGTTCGCGAGCCGCCCCAGGAGCGCCTGGTACGCCGCCAGCAGCACCATGAAGGGCGTGGCCCCCTCGCGCCGGCTGAGCGCGCGCACCCGCCCCGCCAGCTCGGCCGAGACCACGACCGGCACGTTGCCGCCGCGGAAGCTCTGGCGCGGCGGGCGCGGCCGGTCGGCCGGGAGCTCCAGCAGCGGCGGCGCGCCCTCCAGCCGGCCGCGCCAGTAGGCCAGCTCGCGCTCCAGCCGCTCCCCCGCCAGGTGCTCGCGCTGCCACGCCGCGTAGTCGCCGTACTGCAGCGCCGCCGGCGGCAGCGCGGGCTCCACCCCGCACGCCAGCGCCGCGTACGCCGCCGAGAGCTCGCGGAAGAGGATGCCGAACGACCATCCGTCGCCCATCGCGTGGTGCAGGTTCAGCGCGAAGAGGTGGTCGTTCTCCGAGAGGCGGACCAGGAGCGCGCGGAAGACCGGCCCGTGCTCCAGGTCGAAGGGGCGCCAGGAGTGCTCGTGGACGATGGCGCGCGCCTCCCCCTCGCTGGCGGCGTCGACCACCGGCAGCTCGAAGGGGCGCGGCGCGGCCACCTCCTGCACGCGCATGTCGCCGGCGGGGCGGATGCGGGTGCGCAGCGCCTCGTGCCGGTGCACCAGCGTCTCCAGCGCGGCGCGCAGCGCCTCCACGTCCAGCGGGCCGCGCAGCCGCTGCGCCACGGGCATGTTGTAGATCCCCGCGTCGGGCACCAGCCGCTCCAGGAACCACATCCGCTCCTGCGCGAACGAGAGCGGGAGCGGCTGCGAGCGGTCCGCCGGGGTCACCGGCGGGAGCGGCTCGCCCTCCGCGCGCAGCGCCTCGACGCGCGCGGCCAGGCGGCGCACGGTGGGCGCCTCGAACACCGCGCGCAGCGGCACCTCGGCGCCGAACGCCAGGCGGATGCGCGACACCACCTGCGTGGCGAGCAGCGAGTGCCCGCCGAGCAGGAAGAAGTCGTCGTCGATCCCCACCCGCTCCACCCCCAGCACGTTGGCCCAGATGCCGGCCAGCAGCTCCTCGGCGGCGCTGCGCGGCGCGGCCTGCTCCTCCGCGTCCGGCGCCGAGGGGGCGGGGAGCGCGGCGCGGTCGACCTTGCCGTTGGGGGTCAGGGGGATGGCGTCGAGCGCCACGAAGGCCGTGGGCACCATGTAGTCCGGCAGCCGCCGCCCCAGCGCGTCGCGCAGCGCGGCCGCGGAGGGGGGGGCGCCGTTGCGGGCGACCACGTAGGCCACCAGGCGCTTCTCGCCCCCGTCCTGGCGCACGGCCACGGTGCAGTCGCGCACGTCGGGGTGCTCGCGCAGCGCCGCCTCCACCTCGCCCGGCTCGATGCGGAAGCCGCGCACCTTCACCTGCTGGTCGGCGCGCGCCAGGAACTCCAGCGCGCCGTCCTCGCGGCGGCGCACGCGGTCGCCGGTGCGGTAGAGGCGCGCGCCCGGCTGGCCGGAGAGGACGTCGGGGACGAAGCGCTCCGCCGTCATCGCCGGGCGCCCCAGGTAGCCGCGCGCCAGCCCGTCGCCGCCCAGGTACAGCTCCCCCGTCTCCCCCAGCCCGCAGGCGCGGAGCGCGCCGTCGAGCACGTAGGCGGTGGTGTTCGCCAGCGGCAGCCCGATCGGCACCGTGGCCGCCTCGTCGGGCACCTCGGCGACGAGCTGCCAGGTCGCGAAGGTGGTGCTCTCCGACGGCCCGTAGACGTGCAGCAGCCGCCCCGGCCCGCGGGTCTTCCGGCTGTCCCCTGTCCCCTGTCCCCTGTCCCCTGCGGTTCCCCCCACCTCCAGCACCGCGCGCACGGCCGCCGGGTCGCTCGCCTCGCCGCCGAAGAGGAGGTGGCGCAGCGGCGCGAAGCCGCCCGGCGCCTCGCGCGCCACCTGGTTGAAGAGCGCGGTGGTCAGGAAGGCGGCGGTGATGCGCTCCTCGCGCAGCGAGGCGGTGAGCGCGGCCGGCTGCAGCGAGGTGTCGCGGTCCAGCAGCACCACGCATCCGCCGTTCAGCAGCGCGCCCCACACCTCGAAGGTGAGCGCGTCGAACGAGGCGTTGGAGAGCTGCGCGATCCGCTCGTCCGCCGCGAAGGGGAGGTAGGCGGTGTTGCGGACGAGGCGCACGACCGCGCGGTGCGGCACCCCCACCCCCTTCGGCGTCCCCGTCGACCCCGAGGTGTAGACCACGTAGGCCAGGGCCTCGGGAGATGGCTCCCGCGTGACCGCCGCCACGGGCGCATTCCCATCCCCATCTTCCGAGGACGAAGACAGCGACACCACGGGGCCGCCGAAGCCCGCCAGCGCCTCCGGCACCGCGCCGGCCACCACCAGCGCGGCGACGCCGGCGTCCTTCAGCATGAACGCCAGCCGCGGCGCGGGATACGACGGGTCCAGCGGCACGTACGCGCCGCCGGCCTTGAGCGCCGCCAGCATCGCCACGACCAGGTCCGGCGAGCGCTCCAGCGCGATCCCCACGCGGCTCTCCGGCCCCACGCCGGCGGCGCGCAGCCGCTCCGCGAGCCGGTCGGCGCGCGCGTCGAGCTCCACGTAGCTGATCCGCTCGCCGACGAGCTCGATCGCGGGCGCGCCCGGCCGCTCCGCCGCGCGCCGCTCGAAGAGGCGGTGGATGGGCTCGCCGCGCTCGTACGCGGCGGCGGTGTGGTTCACCGCGGCGGTCACGAAGGCGCGCTCCGCCGGGCCGGCGCCGGCGAGCTCCCGCAGCGGCGTCTCGGGCGCCTCCGCGGCCTCCTCCAGCAGCGCCAGCACGTGGCGGACGAGGCGGTCGACGGTGGCCGCGTCGAAGAGGTCGGTCGCGTACTCCGCGTCCACGCGGATGGCGCCGTCGTCCTCCTCGTAGTGGTCGAGCGTGAGGTCGAACTTGGCGGTGTGGTACTCGGGGGCGAGCGGGGCGATCTCCACCCCGCCCAGCGCGATCGGCTCCATCCGCGCGTTCTGGAGGGTGACCATCGCCTGGAAGACGGGGTTGCGCGCCGGGTCGCGCGGCAGCCGCAGCTCCTCCACCAGCCGGTCGAAGGGGAGCTCCTGGTGGTCGAAGGCCGCCAGCGCCACCGCCTTCTCGCGCGCCAGCAGCGCGCGGAAGCTCTCCGCCGGCTCCACCGCCAGCCGCAGCGGCAGGGTGTTCACGAAGAAGCCGACCAGCTCCGCCAGCTCGCTCCGCTGCCGGTTGGCCACCGGCGTGCCGATCACCACGTCGCGCTGCCCGGCGTGGCGGGCGAGCACGGCGCGGAAGGCGGCGGTGAGCACGTTGAAGAGCGTCGCTTCCTCGGCGCGCGCCAACTCGCGCAGCCGCTCGGCCGCCGCGGGCTCGATGCGCGTCTTGATGGTGCGGCCGCGGTGGCTCTCGGCGGCGGGGCGCACCCGGTCGGCCGGGAGCTCCAGCGCGGGGGGCGCGCCCTCCAGCGCATTGCGCCAGAAGGCGGTGAGCCGCGCCAGCGCCTCGCCCGCCAGGTGCTCGCGCTGCCACGCCGCGAAGTCGGCGTACTGCACCGGGAGCGGCTCCAGCCGCGGCTCCCGCCCCTCGCGCGCGGCGGCGTACAGCTCGCCCAGCTCGCGCGCGATCACCCCCATGCTCCACCCGTCGCTGACGATGTGGTGCATGCAGACCAGCAGCACGTGCTCGTCCGCGGCGAGCCGGAGGAGCGAGGCGCGCAGCAGCGGCCCCGCCACCAGGTCGAAGGGGGTGTTGGCGTCCTCGTCCACCCGCCGCCGCACCTCGGCCTCGCGCGCCTCGGCGGGGAGCCCGGACAGGTCGACGAGCGGAAGATTCGACGAATCGGCGCCGTTCCCGCTGTCCCCTGTCCCCTGTCCCCTGTCCCCTGCGGTTCCGCCGTCCCCTGCCGGATGGATCACCTGCACCGGCCCGTCGGCGCGCTCGGCCACGGTGGTGCGCAGCGTCTCGTGGCGCGCGCGCAGCGCGTCGAGGGCGCCGGCCAGCGCCTCCACGTCCAGCTCGCCGCGGATGCGCAGCGGGTAGGGCATGTTGTACGCGGCGCTGCCGGGGCTCATCCGGTCCAGCACCCAGAGCCGCGCCTGCGCGAACGACAGCGGCGCGGTGTTCCCCGCGCGGGGGCGCGGGCGCAGCTCGGGGCCGGCGGCCTGCGCCTGGGCACTCTTCAGGCGCAGCTCCAGCAGCCGGCGGCGTTCGGGCGAGAGCCCCTGCAGCCGGGACAGCACGTCGGTCATCGCGCGCCGCCCCCCGCGTAGCTCTCCGCCTCCAGCAGCGCGCGCACCTCCTCGTCGCTCAGCCCGTCCAGCTCGTCGATCAGCGCGGCCAGCACCTCGTCCTTCGCCGCGTCGACCACCGCCGAGAGCGCGGAGACGGTGGGCGCCTCGAAGATCTTCGCCAGCGGCAGCTCCACGCTGAACGCCTCGCGCACCCGCATCACCAGCTGCGTGGCGAGCAGCGAGTGGCCGCCCAGGTCGAAGAAGTTGTCGTCGGCGTACACCTCCTCCTGCTGCAGCACCGCGGCCCAGATCGCGGCCATCTCCCGCTCCGTGTCGGTCTCCGGCCCCGCGCCGGCGCCGGTGTGGCGCACCGCGTCGGGCTCGGGGAGGGCGGCGCGGTCGACCTTGCCGTTGGGGGTGAGCGGGAAGGCGTCGACCACCGCGAAGGCGGCCGGCACCATCGGCTCGGGAACGCGCTCGCGCAGCCAGGCGCGCAGCCGCGGCCCCAGGTCGCGCGCCCGCACGGCGCGCACGGGGTCGTTCGCGAACGCCTCCAGCGGCTTCTCCGCCAGCGGCCGCGCGGGGAAGTCCGCCTCCGACCCGGCGGGCCGGAAGAGCGCGTCGATCCGCCCCGGCGCGTCGGGGCCGGAGGGGCGCAGCGCCACCTCCATCCCCATCCCCTCCCCCAGCGCCCGCAGCGCCTCGGGGTCGATGGCGGGCGACGCCTCGGCCGCCAGCGCCGCGCGCAGCTCGGCGGCGGTGGCGTCCGGCGCGGCGGCGGCGAGCAGCTCCACCATCCGCAGCTCCTGCCACACCCGCGCGTCGGGGATGCCGAGGACGGCCAGGGGCGCTTCGGGAGACGCGGAGAGCATCGCCCGCACGGCGTCGAGGCCGTCCGAAATCTCCGGCCAGTCGACCGACGGCGCGGTCACGGCGTCGACGGCCGGGCCGATGTGGAGGACCACGTCCAGCCGGTGCCGCGTCAGCTCGTTGTGCGCGGCGCCGCGCTTGATCCGCGCCTCCACCCGCGCGATGCGGGGGATGCGGGCCTGCAGCGCGCGGAAGAAGTCCGGCTCCACCACCAGCTCCTCTTCCTCCTCCACCGCGCGGCGCGCGCGCAGGCGCACCTCGCGCGCGGGGAGGCGCCCGTCGCACGAGCCCAGCTCCACCGCGGTGCGGAAGGCCTCCAGCGTCCACAGGTTGCGCACGTCGCCCAGGTACACGGCGCCGCCGTCGCGCACCGCCTCCACCGCGCCCTCCACCACCCGGCGCAGGTAGCCCACGCCGGGGAAGTACTGGGCGACGGAGTTGAGCACGACGGTGTCGAAGGAGCGCGGCTCCACCCCGCGGAAGTCCGCCGCCTCGCGCTCCGAGAGCCGCACCGGCGGCAGCCCCGCGCGACGGGCGACGCGCGCGCCCAGCGTGCGCAGCGCGTGCGCGGAGATGTCGGTGCCCATGTACTCGCGGGCGTGCGGCGCCACGCGGAAGAGCACCAGGCCGGAGCCCACGCCGAGCTCCATCACCCGTCCCGGCCCGAGCCCGACGACGCGGCGGCCGGTCTGGTCCGCCCACTCGCGCATCTCTCCGGCGGGGATCGGCTGCCCCGTGTAGGAGCTGTGCCACCCGGAGATGTCGAAGGCCTCGTCCGCCGCCCCCATCTGCCCCGAGGTGCCGTACAGGTCGTCGAACATCTGCGCCCAGTGCGCCACCTGCTCCGCCTGGGGATCGGCTTCGTCGTTCTCGGGGGATGGGGATGCCTCCACCTCGGCCGACTTCGCGGCGAGCACCCAACCGACCAGGCGCAGCGCGCCGGTGCCGTCGTCGCGCGCGTCCACCACCGCGTCGGCCACCTCGGGGTGATCGCGCAGCAGCGACTCGACCTCCCCCGGCTCGATGCGGTTGCCGCGGATCTTCACCTGCCGGTCCACGCGCCCCAGGTACTCCAGCCGCCCGTCGTTCCCCCAGCGCACGCGGTCGCCGGTGCGGTACATGCGCGCGCCCGCCGCCCCCGAGAAGGGCTCGGGAACGAAGCGCTCCGCCGTCATCGCCGCCCGCCCGCGGTACCCGCGCGCCACGCCCACCCCGGCGATGCACAGCTCGCCGGGCACGCCCAGCGGCACGGGCTCGAGCGCCGCGTCGACCACGTAGACGCGCACGTTCGCCATCGGCCGGCCGATCGTGGCGCGCGCCTCGCCCGCGGCGCAGGGGCCCAGCGTGGCGCAGACGGTGACCTCCGTGGGCCCGTACGCGTTCAGGAAGGTGCGCCCCGGCGCCCAGCGCGCGACCAGCGCGGGCGGCAGCGCCTCGCCGGCGCTCGCCAGGGTGCGGAGCTCGGGGAGCGCCCCCTCCGGGAGCGTCGAAAGCACCGAGGGCGGCAGCGTGGCCACGCTCACCCGCTCGCGGCGCATCAGCTCCAGCAGCGGCGCGCCGGACATCTCCTCGCGCGGCACCAGCACCAGCGCGGCGCCGGCGGTCAGCGCGGTCAGGCTCTCCGCCACCGCCGCGTCGAACGAGAACGAGGCGAACTGCAGCACCCGGCTCTGCGGCCCCACGCCGAACTTGCCGGCGTGCGCGGCCACCAGGTTCGAGAGCCCGCGGTGCGGCACCAGCACCCCCTTCGGCCGCCCGGTGGAGCCGGAGGTGTAGATGACGAAGGCGAGCGAGTCGGCGTCCACCTCCACGCCCGGATCGGTCGACGGACGGGTGGCGACGGCCGCGCTCTCCGTGTCCAGCGCCAGCACCTCGACGCCGCCGCGCGGGGCGAGGACGCCCGCGCGCGGCGAGACCACCAGCCGCGCGCCGGAATCCTCCAGCATCCACGCCAGCCGCTCCGCCGGGTACGCCGGGTCGAGCGAGACCACCGCGCCGCCCGCCTTGAGCACGGCCAGGAGCGAGACCACCATCTCCGGCGAGCGGTCGGCGACCACGCCCACCGTCACCTCGGGACCGACGCCGCGCGCGCGGAGGTGGTGCGCCAGGCGGTTGGCCGCGGCGTCGAGCGCGGCGTAGCCGGTCGACCGGCCGCCGTGCACCAGCGCGGGCGCGTGCGGCGCGCGCGCCGCCTGCTCCGCGACCAGCCGGTGCACCGGCGCGGCGGGATGGTCGCGCGCGGTGCGGTTCCACTCCACCAGCAGCTTCTCGCGCGCCGGGTCGGGGAGCGCGGCGAGGAGGCGCGACATCCGCTCGCCCGGGCGCGCGGTGGCGGCGTCCAGGAGCGCGGCGAGCTGCTCCATCATCCGCGCCACCGTGGCCTCGTCGAAGAGGTCGGTGGCGAACTCCGCCTCGCCCGCCAGCCCGTCCGCCGTCTCGGTGAGCTCCACGCTCAGGTCGAACTTGGCGGTGCCGCTGTCCACCGGCTCGGTGCGCAGCGTCACCCGGGGCAGCTCCAGCACCGCCGGCGGCGTGTTCTGCAGGATCAGCGAGACCTGGAAGAGGGGCGCGCGCGAGAGCGTGCGCTCCGGCCGCAGCTCCTCCACCACCCGCTCGAAGGAGAGGTCCTGGTGCGCGAAGGCGTCGAGCGCCGCGCGCCGGGCGCGCCCCACCAGCTCGCGGAAGGAGGGGTCGCCGCCCACGTCCACCCGCACCGCCATGGTGTTCACGAAGAAGCCGATCAGCCCCTCCAGCCGCTCGCTCACCCGCCCCGCCACCGGCGAGCCGACGACGAGATCCGTCTCGCCGCTCCAGCGGTGCAGCAGCGCGTCGTAGGCGGCCAGCAGCACCATGTACGGCGTGGCGCCCTCCGCGCGGGCCACCTCGCGCACCCGCTCGGCGGTGGCGGCGGGAACGCGGAAGCGGTGCACCTTGCCGCGGTGGCTCTGCACCGCCGGGCGCGGGCGGTCGGTGGCCAGGCGCAGCTCGGCGGGGGCGCCGGCCAGCGCCTCGCGCCAGTAGGCGAGCTGCCGCTCCAGCACCTCGCCCTTCAGCCACTCGCGCTGCCACACCGCGTAGTCGGCGTACTGCACCGGCAGCGGCTCCAGCGGCGAGGGCGCGCCGCGGCTGAAGGCGTCGTAGAGCTCGCCCAGCTCCGCGTAGAGCACCGCCAGCGACCAGCCGTCGCCCGCCACGTGGTGGAGGTTGAGGACGAGCAGGTGCACGTCGTCCTCGGTGCGCACCAGCAGCGCGCGCAGCATCACGTCGCGCGTCAGGTCGAAGGGCTGCTCCGCCTCGTTCGCCGCCAGCAGCCGCGCCTCGGCCTCCGCCTCGTCGTCCGGGAGCGCGCGCAGGTCGGCCACCGGCAGGGGGAAGGAGTCCGGCGCGGGGTGCATCACCTGCACCGTCCCCTCGCCCGTCTGGGCGAAGGTGGTGCGCAGCGCCTCGTGGCGGCGGACGATCTCGGCCAGTGCGCGGCGGAGCGCGTCGTGGTCCAGCTCGCCGGTCAGGCGGATGGCCAGGGGGATGTTGTAGAAGGGGCTCGCCGGCTCCATCCGGTGCAGGAACCAGAGCCGCTGCTGCGCGAAGGAGAGCGGGAGCGGCTCGTCGCGCACCGCGGTGCGCAGCGGCGGCCGGGTGGAGGCGGCCTCCGCGCGCGCCGCCTCGATCGTCGCCGCCAGGAGCGCGGGGGTGGGCGCGTCGAAGAGC
This sequence comes from Longimicrobiaceae bacterium, assembly GCA_045803205.1. Lineage (GTDB taxonomy): Bacteria > Gemmatimonadota > Gemmatimonadetes > Longimicrobiales > Longimicrobiaceae > Longimicrobium. The sequence goes on along the minus strand of JBJMPM010000230.1, from coordinate 58,712 downwards.
GCGCGCACCGGCAGCTCCACCCCGCAGCGGTGGCGCACGCGGGCCAGCGCCTGCATGGCCAGCAGCGAGTGCCCGCCCAGGTCGAAGAAGTCGTCGTCCGCCCCCACCCGCGGCGCGCCCAGCACCTCGCTCCAGATGGCGGCGAGCCGCGCGGCGGTGTCGCCCGCGGCGGCGGCGGGCTCGGCGGGGAGCGCCGGGGCCGGGAGCGCGCGGCGGTCCACCTTCCCGTGCGCGGTGAGCGGCAGCGCGCCCAGCAGCACGATGGCCGAGGGCACCATGTACCCCGGGAGCCGCGTCCGCAGCCAGCGCCGCAGCGCGCCCTCGCCGACCGCGTCGCCGCGGGGGACGGCGTACGCCACCAGCCGCATCCGCCCGCCGTCCTCGCGCGCCACCACGGCGCCGCCCGCGAGGTCGGGGTGCGCGCAGAGCACGGCCTCCACCTCCCCCGGCTCCACGCGGAACCCCCCGACCTTCACCTGGTCGTCCATGCGGCCGAGGAACTCCAGAACCGCAGTGCGAGAGTACGAAGGTGCGAAAGTGCGAGAGTCGGGCGATGCATCGGCGCCCGGAGCCGCCTCGGAACCGGGCGCACTTTCGCACTCTCGTACTTTCGCACTCTCACTCCACCGCACGCGGTCCCCGGTGCGATACAGGCGCGCGCCGGGAACCCCGGACATCGGGTCCGGGACGAAGCGCTCGGCGGTGAGCCCGGGGCGCCCCAGGTACCCGCGCGCCACGCCGGTGCCGCCGATGCACAGCTCGCCCGCCTCGCCGGGGGCGGCGGGGCGCAGCGCCTCGTCCAGCACCTGCGCCGTCCAGCCGGCGAGCGGGGTGCCGATGGGGAGCTCGCCGTCGACCTCGCCCGACAGCTCCCACGAGGTGGCGGTGACGGTGGCCTCGGTGGGGCCGTAGCTGTTCATCCAGCGCACGCCATCGCCCGCGGCGCCGCGCCAGAGCGCGAGCGTCGACGGCTTCGCCTTCTCGCCACCCGTCACCACCAGGCGCACGGACGACGGCACGCGGGCGCCGCTCGCGGCCAGCTCCGTCGTCCACGCGTCCCAGAAGGCGGTGGGGAGGTTGAGGATGGAGATCCGCTCGTCCTCGATCCAGCGAAGGAAGCCGGCGCCCAGCCCGTCGACCTCGGCCGGGCGGAAGACCACCGCCGCGCCCGCCGCCCAGGTGGGGAAGATCTCCTCCACCGAGATGTCGAAGCCGATCGACGCCACCTGCGCCGCCCGGTCGCCCTCCGTGAGCCCGAAGTGCCCGATGATGGCGTGGTTGTGCGCCACCAGCGCGCGGTGCGGCACCCCCACGCCCTTCGGCCGCCCGGTGGAGCCGGAGGTGTAGATGACGTACGCCAGCGCGTCGGCGGGCACGGCGGCGGGGGTCCACGCGTCGGCGAGCGCCGGGTCGATCTCCGCCACCTCGAGCACGGGGATGCCCACGCGCGGGAGCCGCACGCGCGCCGCGGCGTCGGTGAGCACCACGGCGGCGCCCGAATCCTCCAGCACCCAGGCGGTGCGCTCGGCCGGGTACTCGGGGTCGATGGGGACGTAGGCGGCGCCCGCCTTCAGCGCGCCCAGGAGCGCCGCCGCCAGCTCGGGGCCGCGCTCCATCAGCACCGCCACGCGGCCCTCCACCCCCACGCCGGCCTCGCGGAGCCGCGCCGCCACCGCGTTCGCCCGCCGCTCCAGCTCGCCGAACGAGGTCTCGCGCCCCGCCAGCGACACGGCCGCGGCCCCGGGCGCGAGCCGCGCCCGGGCCTCGAAGAGCTGGTGCGCGCAGAGCTCCCCCGGCGCGGCGGATGCCTGCGGCGGGAAGGTGCGGTGCGATGGAGCGGCGGCGATCACGGTGGCTCTCAGGGTGCTTCCGGTTGCGCTGGGCGCCGGCTGCCGAATGGGCGTCGCGGGGACGGACCGGGCGGCCGGGGGGCTCAATCGGATCGCGGACGCACCGAAAGAGCCACCGGGAGAACGGACGAGGGACGAACGATCCAGAGGGCGGAAGGCGCGTGCAGCCCCTCCGCCCCGTCTCTGCGGGTCCCGCTACCGTGTTTCCGAGGGTGCAAAGCTAATGCGAAACGGGCCGAAAATGTAGTAGTTTCTTCCAAGTGCCTGAATCTGCACGACGTTAACAGAGCCGTACTTGGCCCTCGCGCGGCAGACAAAGTGGGCCGCCTTCGTGACTTGCGTGCCGCACCTGGGACGAAGGTTCCCCAGGGCTGCACCGGCACCCCTATCCCGCCGCTCCGAACGCGCGCTCCCCTTGCGCCATTTACGCCACCACTTACATACCGCCACCCCCCGCACGCGGAGGCGCGGAGAGGACGGTGAGCCCCCTCCGCGCCTCCGTGCCCGGGCCGGAGACGCCGTTTACGGCGCCTGCAGCGCGGAGAGGATCGTGGCAATCACTTGCTGCCGGGCCGAGTACAGGTAGAAGTGGTCGCCGGGGAATTCGTACAGGCGGAACCCTGCGGACGTGTGGTCCCCCCACGCCCCTGCATCGCCGATCGACACCTTCGCGTCCTCCGTCCCGGTGAGCGCCGTGATGGGAAGGTCGAGCGGAGGCTCGTCCGCGTGCACGTACGTCTCGGTGAGCGCCATGTCGGCGCGCAGCAGGGGGACCAGGAGCGCCATCAGCTCCGGGTGCTCCAGGATCTGCGGCGGCATCCCGCCCAGCTCGGCGAGCTCCGCCACCAGCTCGTCCTGCGGCAGGCGGTGCACGTCGCGCGTCCGTGACGGCAGGTGCGGCGCGCGCCGGCCCGAGGCGAAGAGGTGCACCGGCACGGGCGCGCCCGTGCGCCGGGCGTGGCGCGCCAGCTCGAAGCCGATCAGCGCGCCGTTGCTGTGGCCCAGCACCGCGTACGGGAGGTCGCGCCAGCGCTCCAGCGCCGCGGCCAGCGCCTCCACCAGCGGTTGCAGGCGCTCGAAGGGCGGCTCCCCCATCCGGTTCTCGCGCCCGGGGAGCTGCACCGGGCACCCCTCGATCCCGGGCGGCAGCGCATCGGCCCAGCCGCGGAACGACGAGGCGCCGCCGCCGGCGTGGGGAATCATCAGCAGCCGCAGCCGCGCGCCGGGGCGCGGCTGCGGCCGCTGGATCCAGGGGTCCTTCGTGGGAGGTGTGGTCGTGGTCAAGGCGGTGTGATGGCGATCGAGTCTCGACGGTTCCCCGAGCCAAGATAGCCGTCGTGGGCCGCTCCCGCAGGAGCGCGGCCCGCCTCCGGGGCCGCGGGGGAATGGCCGCACGCGGCGGCGAGCGCGGCGGCCGCGAGCAGGGCGGCAAGGGTGAGCTTCTTCATCGGGCCCTCTGGGATGGGGCGCGGCGGAGCGCCAGGCGATACAATCTGCGCCACAAAATCAGTGGAGTGGCGCAGCCTTCCCAAAGAAGACCCCGTCCGCCCCGGCGCGCAATCTCTCCGCGCAGAAGCCGCCAAATGCCTGATAAATCTTACCGCAGTGTACGGCCGAAGAAGCATTCTGCCACCGAATCACGTTTTACTTTCTCTTTATCCATCGTTCTGTTTGAGCCGATGCATATCGCGACGCCGGACCGGCGAAGATCGTCTCACGCAGAGACGCGGAGGCACGGAGAGAGCCATCCAGCCTCTCTCCGTGCCTCTGCGTATCTGCGTGAGACGCTTTTGCTGACCCGGTGAATTCAAGGAGGCCGGCTTGTCCCGCCGCGGGCTCGCCGCCATCGTGTTGGACGAGATGGACGGGCCGCCACGGGAAGACGCGCGGGGGGGACGGAATGGCGAGGTGCTGGCTGATAAAGAGCGAGCCGGGGTCGTATTCGATCGACGACCTGGCGCGCGACGGGAAGACGCACTGGGAGGGGGTGCGCAACTACCAGGCGCGCAACTTCATGCGCGACGAGATGCGCCCCGGCGACCCGGTGCTCTTCTACCACAGCAACGCCGACCCCACCGGGGTGGCGGGGCTGGCTCGGGTGGCCTCGCGCGGCTACCCCGACCGCGCCGCGCTCGACCCGGAGAGCCACTACTACGACGAGAAGGCGACGGAAGAGGACCCGCGCTGGGTCCTGGTCGACGTGGAGTTCGTGGAGAAGCTCCCGCGCGTGGTCACCCTCGACGAGCTGCGCCGCACGCCGGGGCTGGAGAAGATGCTGGTGATCAACAGGAGCCGCCTCTCCGTCCAGCCCGTGACCGACGACGAGTACCGCATCGTCGTCGCCCTCGGCAAAAGCTGAGATCTCTCATCCTCATACCAGATCCGCAATTGGAGTGTGAGGGAAATTCAGCTTGGTCTCTCACAGAGGTCACAGAGGTCACCGAGGAACAGCGCCGTTCCCCTGTGACCTCTGTGACCTCTGTGAGAGAATTCTTTTGCCGGATCCGGTATTACAGAGGCACGGAGGACCGGAGGATCCGTGCGATCCCCCAGTCCTCGCTGTGAAATCAGGCCGCCTGGCGGAACTGCTCGCCGGTGGACGCCTCGATCGCCTCGATGGCGGCGCGGGCCAGGCGGTACTGCTCCTTGATCCCCGGCCAGTTCTCGCGGATGTAGGCCTTCAGGTTGCGCGTGCCGGACCCCACCCGGATCTCCCGCTCCTCCTCGCAGCGCGCCCCCACCTCGCGGATGAACTCGAGCATCGCCTCGTGCTCGGCGGTGCGCAGCGGCTGCGGCCGGGGAAGCGCCCACGCCGGCAGGTCGGGCGGGTCCCACCGGAAGGCCGTGCCGTCCTTCAGCTTCGCCCGGAAGCGCCCCTCCTCGTGCACCGTGGCGAACGACTCCTCCAGCGCGTAGAGGTAGCGGCCGATCCCCCACTGCACCGCCGCCCGCTTCATCGCGGCGGAGAGGCCGCCCTTCACGCCCTCGACGTCGGTGTTCTCGGCGCCGTCCCACTTCGTCACCCACTCGTCACCGACGCGGATGGAGATCCCGCAGACGACCCCGCCGTCGGGCCCGGCGCGGAACTCGTTCTTCCAGTTCTCCGGCCCCACCACGTCGTCGAGGCGGCTCTGGATGGCGCGGTTGGTGACGTACGGAACGCAGATCGCCCAGATCCGCCCGTTCTTCTCACCCGCCTGCTGGATGCGCCACTCGATCTCTTCCCTGTGGAAGCACGTCTGGAGGGCGCGGGAATCGACGGCTCGCATCGCTGGATCACCTCCGAAGGAATATCTTCGGTAAATATTCGGTATGCCAGCCACCCCTGTCAAGGGTGTGCAGCCTGTCTGTTCATCTGAATCAGCAACAGAACGTTTCGCGCAGAGACGCAGAGGAACGGAGAGAACGCAGCGTGGTTTCCGCGAACTCTCCGCTTCTCTGCGTCTCGGCGTGAAACGCCCCCCCTACTCCGCCGACGGACGCCCCAGCTCGTAGCGCCGCCCGGCCCAGAGCAGGATCCCCGCCCGGTTGCGGCGCAGCGAGTTGAGCAGGATGGCGATCATCCACGCCAGCCCCAGCGGGTGCAGCACGATCCCGTTGGAGCTCTGCCGCAGCCGGACGGCCGTCGCCACCCGGATCGCGTGGTTTGCCGCCACCCCGATCAGCGCGGGGAAGAGGAGCCCCTGGTAGCCGCGGATCGCCTGCACCAGCCCGATGTACGGCCCCAGCAGCACGAAGCCGTAGAGGAGGAGCGAGAGCGCCACCCCCAGCCCGCCGGGGCCGCGGTGGTAGAGCATGCGCGACAGCCCCCGCCAGAGCGCCTGCCGCCCCGCGAAGCGCCGCCCCGAGGCCATCAGCGTGCCGTCGGCGTACACCGCGCGCCCGCCGCTCGCCTTGATCCGGCTGCAGAGCGCCACCTCGCTGGCCACCTCGGCCCCCACCGCCTCCCACCCCCCGGCGCGCTCCAGCGCCTCGCGCCGCACCGCCATCACCTGCCCGTTGGCCACGCGCAGCCAGGGCCAGCGGACGAGCCACATCAGCGGGAGCGGAAGCCAGCAGAGGTAGGAGAGGTCGAGCAGGGGGATCACCATCTGCTCGGTGAGCGTGCCGGTGATCTGCCAGGGCGAGGCGCTCACGAAGTCGGCCCGGAGCCGCTCCATCACGTCGCCCAGGCGGTTCAGGCACTCGGGGGTGGCCACCGTGCGCGCGTCGAGGTACACCAGCACGTCGCCGGTGGCCTCCTCGGCCAGGCGGTGCAGGGCGTGGGGCTTCCCCAGCCACCCGCCCGGCAGCTCGCCCCCGGCCACCACGCGCACCGAGGGCTCGGCCGCGGCCAGCATCTCCAGCACCTCGGCGGTGCCGTCGGTGGAGCCGTCGTCGTACACCAGCACCTCGTCGGGGCGCTGGCCGCCGGCCAGGATCGCGGCCACGCACCCCACGATCCGCCGCCCCTCGTTGCGCGCCGGGATGCACACCGACACCCGTCCGGCGATGCGGCCGGCGGGGTTGCCGCGGTGCCAGGCGGCCAGGTTCAGCAGCACCATCCCCAGCGCCACCAGCGAGGGGAAGGCCAGCGTCCAGAACCAGGGGAGCTCGGCGGCGGTGAAGGACGGCATCCGCGTGCGGTCGGGAGGGACGGCGGTGAACGGGGGAAGGATGCCGCCCCGGCCGCGCGTTGAAAAGGGCTGCGGGCGCACGACTTCCGTTGCGCGGGCGCTTGCGCGATCTGCTGCCGGTGGAGAAGTTCTAGGATTCCCAAACATCGGAGCCAATACTATGGTGCTGTGCCGCGTCCATCCGGCGCGGACCGTGCGGCGGCGGGCTCCGGGAGGTTCGAGTCGGAAGAAACGTGGTACGATGAGCTATCGGATCAAGCGGGTCGCCAAGATCACCGGGATCAACCCCGCGACGCTGCGCGCGTGGGAGCGGCGCTACAACCTGATCGCGCCGGGGCGCACCGAGTCGGGGTACCGGGTCTACAGCGACGAAGACGTGGCGGTGCTCTCGCGGATCAAGCAGTTCACCTCCGAGGGGCTGACCATCGGCGAGGCGATCGCGCGGGTGCGCCGCACGCTGGCGCCGCTGGCGGCCGGCGCGCGCGCGCCCGAGCTCGCCGACGTGTGCGCGCAGCTCCGCGACGCGCTGCTGCGCTTCGACCGCGCGGGCGCGCTCGCCGCGTACGAGCGGCTGGGCCACCTGGCCCCCGACCGCCGCGCGGAAGACGTGCTCCTCCCGGTGATGCGGGAGATCGGCGACCTCTGGGAAGACGGCACCGCGGTGGTGGCGCAGGAGCACTTCGCCTCGGCCTTCGTGCGCGAGAAGCTGTCGGCGATGATCGGGGAGCTGGACAGCGGCGTGGCGGCGGGGCGCGAGGGGGTGTGCGCGGGGGCGCCGGGCGAGCTGCACGAGTTCGGGCTGATGGCGTGCGCCCTGCGGCTCGCGGCGGGGGGATGGAGGGTGGTGTACCTGGGCGCCGACGTGCCGCTGGAAGAGACGGCGCGGGTGCTGAAGGAGCGGAAGCCGGCGCTGGTGTGCACCTCGCTGGTGGTGCGGCGCGGCGCCGGCGAGTGCGGCGAGCTGGCCGCCGCGCTGCGCCGCGCGGCCCCGCGAGAGACGGCGGTGGTGATCGGCGGCGCCGGCGTGGCCCCCGACACCCGCCCCGTCGACGGCGTCCGCTTCGCCCGCTGCGTGGCCGAGATGCTCACCGCCAACTGACGAACTGCGATCTCACGCAGAGACGCGGAGACGCAGGGAGAGCCACGGCGGCCCCTCTCTGCGTCTCCGCGTCTCTGCGTGAAAAATCAGCGCGACAGCAGCCTCAGCAGCTTCGACAGCGGATCCGCCTCGGGATTGAAGGTGCGCAGCCCCTCCGCCAGGGCAGCGGATTGGAGCGGCCCGTCTGACGTGGCGAATACCAGCGGCTCCGGCCATCCTGCTCGGGCTGCGTCCAGCGCGGTCGCCAGATGAAGCAGATCCATCGCCCCGAGCGATGCAGCGCGATATCTGCGTGCAAGCTGAAACGCGTTCTGGCGAATCGGTCCGACCACCTCGACGACGTCGAATGATCCCGGGTAGTCGCGGTCGAGCTCGGCGATCGCGGTGGTGTATTCGTGCTTGGTGAGGTTGTTCGTCCTCCACCGCTTCGCCAGGGCCGTGAACACTTCCAGAGCCACGAGCTCCGTGAGGATCGAGCCCCGGCCGCGCGTCGCCTTGAATGCAGCGAGCACGGACGGGGTGCCTGCCTCGATCGCGTACGCCTTCACCAGCGCGCTGGTGTCCCAGAAGAGCACGCTAGCTCCGCACCTTCAGCATGGTGAGGAGAAAGGCCGCCCACGCCGGACGGGGCTTTGCCACCCGCCGAGGCCGATCGAGCGAATCCGTGGCCAACCGGATGCCGGCAGCACGCATTCGTTCCGCCACCTCCGGATCGCGCTCCGGCACAGGCCAGATCTCGCTCAACTGAAGGTCGAGCTCCAGGTCATCCCGCGATGGCTTGCGTTGAACCCCCAGGAGGCGTCGTCCTGCTGCGGCGATCGCATCGGATGTCCTGAGGAGAAATGCGAGCCAGGCCGGCCTCGGTCGGGCCACGTACCGCGGACGGTCGAGCGAGCGTGTCGCCGGACGGATGCCGGCGGCTCGTAGCCATGCGACCCGCTCGGGGTCCTGTTCCTCGAGCGGCCGCTCGGCTTCCGCATCTTCCAGGTCGATCGCCATTTCAGGATCCTCCGGCCGAGACGTTCCGCGGGGGCGGGAACTCAACAGTGCATCGCGAGCCCCGCGCCGTCAAGGGCGTAGCGTTTCGCAAGCCGTTGCCAGACGGGCACTTGAGCGATCCGCTCGCGCCACCGGAGGCACGGCTCCGAGGCGATCTTTTTCGATGGCGAGGGGCTCAGGCGCCCACCGGCTCGCCGGGGGAGAGGGCCGCGCGCCGGGTGGGCGCCGGGAGCTCGGCGGGACGGTAGTCGTGCAGGCGGGAGAGATCGATCCCCAGCGGGCGACCGGAGTTGCGCACGAAGATGTCGGCGAACTTCGCGCCCCAGACGATCTCGGAGGGCGTGTAGGAGGTGCGCGAGTGCACCTGCTGCGAGAAGGTCTCGTCGATCGCCTGCAGCGTTACGAAGAACTCGGCGCCGGTGGCGCGCAGCTCCTCTTCGGTCATCCCCCAGAGAGGGCTGCTCTCGTCGATGGGGTGAACGATGGTCCAGCTCAGCGGGAAGAGCACCACACTCTCGCGCTCGAGCGGCAGCTCGTGGAAGCGCCGCGCACCGTCGCGCCCGAGCGCCACCGAGATCCTGGCGCGCACCTCGATGAGCTGGTTGCTGCGCCCGTTCACGATGCGGAACATGAACCCCGCGCCGCCGCGGTAGGGCGCGATCAGCGCCCGGCGGCTGTAGACGATCCACGCCACCGGCCGCGAGAAGCGCGCGAACACCAGCCCGCTGGCCAGCGCGAAGGCCAGCAGCCCCACCAGCGCCTCCACGGTCATCAGCAGGTTGGCGGCGAGCCCGTTCGGCGCGATGTTGCCGTAGCCGATGGTGGCCAGCGTTTCGACGCTGAAGAAGAAGCCGGTGAGGTAGCGCCCGCCCACGCCCAGGCCGTCGGTGCCGGCGAGCGCGCCGGTGCCGCAGAGCGCGTAGCCAAGGGCGAAGAGCGCGTTCGCCGCGACGTAGCCCACGCAGACCCAGAGGATGAACTTCGTCCAGGTGACGGTGAGCAGGTAGTGGTAGACGCTGAGCGAGCGCAGCGGGTGCAGCCCCTCGCGCACCACGTTGAAGCTCCCGTCGCGGTTGAGCAGCCGCCCCTCCTCGGCGGAGAGGACGCTGCCGAAGCCCAGGTCCTTGAACTCTTCTCTCGCGGGTGCGGCCATTCGTGCTCCTCGGTGACGGTCGAGGAACAAGGTAATCGCTCCGTCCAGCCTGGTGAACAGCGTCTCACGCAGAGACACGGAGACACGGAGAAAAGCTCGGCGGCTCTCTCCGTGTCTCTGCGTCTCTGCGTGAGGCCCGCGCTACGGCCGGAGGCCCGGGATGATCTCGCTACCGAGGATCTCCTGGCCCCAGCGGCCCCAGATGCCGCCCTGCCCGTAGTTGCCGCCCGTGAACACCGCCACGAGCTGCGCCTCGGGGACCACGATCACGAGCTGGCCGCCGTTCCCGCTCGCCGCGTACGTGCGCCAGCTGCGGCCGCCCGCCTCCAGCATGCCCAGGTGCCAGAGATACCCGTCCCACCCGCGGCCGTAGAAGTTGCCGAACTCCTCGGGCGGGATGCCGGTGGTCTCGGGCGAGACCTCGGCGTGCCGCGCGGTCGAGAGCGCCACCCAGGCCGAGTCGACGATCCGCCGGCCGTTCCACACCCCGCCGTCGAGGTACGCCTGCCCCACCTTGAGCAGGTCGCGCGGGCGCACGTACGCGCCGCCGCCCAGGTACCCCTCGCCGGTGGGGATCAGGTTCCAGTAGTAGCGGCCGAACCGCAGCGGCCTGGCCACCGTGCGGTCGAAGTACTCGGGGAGCCAGGTGCGCGTGGCGGTGGTGAGCGCGGCGCCCAGCAGGTTCGGGTTCGCCGAGCAGTAGGCGTAGCGCGCCCCGGGGTCGTGCGCCATGGGCAGGTCGAGCGTGTACTTCCACCAGTCGCGCTGCGCCTGCTGCTCCTGCATGGTGTCCTCGCGCCCGGGCGAGCGCTCGTCGTTGTCGTCGCACGCCAGCCCGGGCGTGTGCGTCATCAGGTGGGCGAGGGTGATGCGCTCCTTGCGCGGGTCCGGGTTGGCGAACGGCCCCCTCCCCTCCAGCACCGCGTAGATGCGCGACTCCGGCGCGAGCGGCGCGCCGCCCCGCATGGCCGCGCCCAGCATCACCGAGCCGAGCGTCTTCCCCGCCGAGCGGATGTCGTGCTCCGTCTCCCGCGTGGCGCCGTAGAAGTACTCCTCCAGCACCAGCTTTCCCCGCCGCGCGAGGAGGAACGAGTGCATCAGCATCGGCCGCCGCGCGCCGGGGTCCGAGTCGGCGATGCGCTGGACGACGCGGGCCAGCACCGCCTCGTCGAGCCCGACCTCGCGGGCGCGCGCGGGGGTCCAGCCGTCGTCCAGCGCGGGCGGCGGGCGGTACGCGTAGGGCGGGCTCCCGGGCGGGCGCGGGAAGAAGCCCGCGGCCCGCGCGCCGGTGCGCCGGGTGAGCTCCAGCACCCCCAGCGGCCCCCAGGCCATCCGCATCCGGCCGGGCCCGGCGAGCGCGGCGGCCTGGCGGATCTCGGGCTGCGTGGTGTCCGGCCGGACGGTGAAGCGCACCGAGTCGCCGTCCACCCGCACGCGGAACTGCGACGCGCCGCCGCGCAGGTTGTACTCCGGGTTGCGGAACGCGGCCATCAGCCCGCCGTCGGGGCCGCGGAAGATGCGCAGGTACAGGGTGAAGCGGTGGTCCAGCGGGCGCACGGTGCCGCGCCACACACCCTCCGCGGCGCGCCGCAGCACCAGCGGCGAGGCCATCTCCTGCATCATCCCGCGCGCTTCGGCGGGCTGCACCCACCATCCGTCGATCGTCCGCCCGCCCGCCGCCAGCACCCCGCGGAAGGCCCCCCGCCCGCCGAAGTCGTAGCGCACGCTGTCGCCGGCGGGGCGGAACTCCGCGCGGGCCCGGCCGATGGCGGCGCGCCAGCCGCGGGCGCCGCGCGTCACCGTGAGCTCGCCGCGCAGCTCGGGACCGTAGACGTTCTCGCTCGCCCAGACACCCACCAGCGAGTCGGCGGGCGCGGGCGTCTGCGCGGCGAGCGGCGGGTGGAGCGCGGCGAGGGCCGCGGCGGCGAGGAGGGCGGCGGCGCGCGCAGGGCGGGTCATCGGCTCGGCTTTCCCCGGGGCTCGCGGGTGAGCAGCCACGCCGCGATCGGCTCGAACCCGGTCTGAAGGTTGGACTTGAGCGCGGCGCACGCCGCCTCGAGGTCGCGGCGCTCCAGCGCCGCCATGATCGTCTCGTGCGCGTCGCCGGCGGCGAGCACGTTCTCGCGCTCGCGCATCAGCGCCAGCTCGTAGCGGCGGGTGCGGCGGATGAACTGCTCGATCAGCTCGATCAGCACGCGGTTGGGGCAGCCCTCGACGAGCTCCAGGTGCCACGCGTCGTCGAGCCCGATGACGGCGTCGGCGCCCTGCGCGGCGACGATCTGTGCGTTGAGGTCGCGCAGGCGTTGCATCCGCCCGGGCGAGGGCAGGCCGGCCAGGCGCAGCGCCTCGGGGTCCAGCAGCGGGCGGATCGGGTAGATCTGGCCGAACTCCTCGAGGGTGAGCGGCCGCACGAAGTAGCCGATCCGCGGCACCGACTGCAGCGCGCCCTCGTGCGCCAGCCGCGCGAGCGCCTCGCGCAGCGGGGTGCGGCTCACCCCCAGGCTTTGCGCGAGGTGCACCTCGTTGATGCGCTCGCCCTCGGCCAGGCGGCCGTCCACGATCATGTTCCGCAGCTCGATGGAGAGCGCGTCGCTCAGGTTGTCGCGGGCGAGGAAGGGAAATACGGGCTGCATACTGTATACAATAAGCGACAGCAGATCGGGACCGCAAGAAGGGAACGTCATACCGTCCGCGATTGGAGTGCGGGGGAAATTCAGCCTGGTCTCTCACAGAGGGCACAGAGGTCACGGAGGAACAGCGCCGTTCCCTGCGACCTCTGTGCCCTCTGAGAGAGATCCTGTCAGTGGTAGTCGTGCGACGAGACGACGGCGGCGGCTTCGTCGAGCTTGAGGGGGTAGAAGTTCTCGGCCTTGAGGTTGGTGACGCCGTCCTCCTTCCCCAGGCGGCCGCGCACGGCCAGGATGCCGTTGCGGTTGATCACCTCGCGCTGCTCCTCGTAGACCTTCGGCGTCACGATCACGTCCAGGCGCCCCGTCTCGTCCTCCAGCCCCACGAAGACGAAGCCCTTGGCCGTCCCCGGGCGCTGGCGGACGATGACGACGCCGGCGGTGGTCACCCGCTCGCCGTTGGCCAGCCGCGGGTCACCCTGCAGTTCCGCCACGGTGCGCACCCCCATCGTGCGCAGCCACTCGCGCAGGTGGCGCATGGGGTGGCCTTCCAGGTCGAAGCCGGTGGCGCGGTGGGCCATCAGCGTGCGCTCCGTCTCCGGGGGCGTGGGGATGCGCTCCTCGGTGGTGATGGAGGGCGGCGCCAGCGGCCCTCCGCTCTTCCGCGCGCGCAGCTCGCCCAGCACGGTCCACAGCGCCTGCCGCGTCCCCCCGGGAATCCAGGTGCGGAACGCCCCCGCCGCGGAGAGCGCGCGCAGCCCCGCCTCGCTGTCGAAGCGCGCCACCACGTCGGCCGCGGAGTGGAACGGTCCCCGCTCGAGCTCCGCCTTCAGCCGCGCCCCGGCCACCGCGCCGAGGCCGCGGACGTAGCGGAGGCCGATGCGGACGGCGGGAACAGAAGTGCCGAGTGCCGAGTGCCTAGTGCCCAGTGTCTCGAGGTCAGCCGAAATTCCTTCCCGCGCCACAGAGGCACCTTGGCACTTGGCAGCGGGAGAAGAAGTGCCTAGTGCCGAGTCCCTGGTGCCCAGTGTCTCGGTGTCCGCCGAAAGTGCTTCGCTCGGCACGGAGCCCCCTATACACATGGCACTAGGCACTAGGCACTTCTGTTCGAGCGTACAGTCCCACGCGCTCACCGACAGATCGATCGCCCTCACCTCCACCCCGTGCGCCTTCGCGTCGTGGATCAGCGTCGACACCGGGTAGAAGCCCATCGGCTGCGCGTTCAGGATCGCGCAGAGGTACTCGGCCGGGTAGTAGAGGCGGAGCCACGCGCTCGCGTACGCCAGCAGCGCGAAGGAGATCGCGTGGCTCTCGGGGAAGGTGTAGCTGGCGCACGCCTCCAGCCAGCCGAGCACCTTCTCCGCCGCCTCCCCCTGCACCCCGCGCTCCGCCATCCCCGCGCGGATGCGGGCGGTGGCGCGGTGCATCTCCTCCGAGGTGCGCTTGCGGCTCATCGCCCGGCGCAGCGCGTCGGCCTCGCCCGCGCTGCACCCGCTCACCACGATCGCGCAGCGCATCAGCTGCTCCTGGAAGAGCGCCAGCCCGTGCGTGCGCGCCAGCACCGGCTCCAGGTCGGGGTGGGGATACTCCGTGGGCACCAGGCCGCGGCGGCGCGCCAGCATCTCCTTCACCTGCCCGCCCAGCATGGGGCCGGGGCGGATGGCGCCCACGCTGATCACCACGTCGTAGAAGCAGGTGGGGCGGAGCCGCGGGAGGAAGTTGGCCTGCGCGCGGCTCTCGATCTGGAAGAGCCCCACCGTGTCGGCCGCGCGGATCTGCCGGTACACCGCGGGGTCGTCCATCGGCAGGCGCCCGATGTCCACCTCCACCCCGCGCCACCGGCGGATCAGCCCCACGCAGTCGCCCAGCAGCCGCAGCATCCCCAGCCCCAGCAGGTCGAACTTCGGCAGCCCCGCGTCGGCGCAGTCGTCCTTGTCCCACTGGATCACCGTGCGCCCGGGCATCGACGCCGGCTCGATGGGGACCACGGAGGAGAGCGGCCGGGCCGAGATCACGAAGCCGCCGCTGTGGATGCCGCGGTGGCGCGGCAGCCCGTGCAGCCCCTCCACCAGCCGCACCAGCGCCCGCGCCCTGGGCTCCGCCGGGTCCAGCCCGATCGCCTTCAGCGCCTGCCCCTCCTCCAGCTCCAGCCACTCCGCCGCGGTGCGCGCGCCGGCGTACGAATCCACCCGCTTGGCCAGCCAGTCCGCCGTCGTCGCCGGGAAGCCGAGGACGCGCATGGCGTCGCGGATGGCCGAGCGGGCGTGGTACTCCACGTGGGTGCACACCATCGCCGCGTGCGCGCGCCCGTAGGTGTCGTAGACGTACTGCAGCACCCGCTCGCGCGCGTCGAGCGCGGCGAAGTCGATGTCGATGTCGGGCGGCTCGGGGCGCTCCAGCGAGAGGAAGCGCTCGAAGAGGAGGTTGTGCGCCACCGGGTCCACCGCCGTCACCCGGAGCGCGTAGCAGACGATGGAGTTGGCCGCCGAGCCGCGCCCCTGGCAGAAGATCCCCTGCTCGCGCGCGAAGCGGCAGATGTCCCAGCACACCAGGAAGTGGTCGGCCATCCCCAGCGTGCGCACGGTGCGCAGCTCGTGCTCCAGCTGCCGCCGGTGCGCGTCCGACGCGTCGGGGAGCCGCTCCGCCAGCCCCACGCGCGCCAGGCGCTCCAGGTAGTCGTCGGCGTTCTTCCACTCCGGGGGGAGCGGGAAGGCGGGGTGCACCGGGCCCACCCGGCTGAAGCGGAAGTCCCGGCAGCGCTCGGCGATCTCGCGGGTGCGGCGGACGCCATCGGGCGCCGCGCGCCAGCGCCGCGCCATCTCGGCCGGGGGCTGCAGGCACCACTCGGCCGAGGGGCGCAGCACCCCGCGGCGGTGCGCCTCGGCCAGGGTGAGCTTGCGGGTGACGCACACCAGCAGGTCGTGCACCGCGCGCCCGGCGGGGTCGGCGTAGTGCACGTCGTGCGTCACCGTCCAGGGGATCCCGGTCTCCCGCGCCAGGTCCAGCAGGTCGGCGCAGAGCGACGCCTCGCCGTGGGTGCGGTGGTCCTGCAGCTCCAGGTAGAGCCGGTCGCCGAAGAGGTCGCGCAGCCGCCCGGCCATCGCGCGCGCCTCGTCGAAGCGCTCCTGCACCAGGAGCCGGGGGATGCGCCCGCGGGGGCAGCCGGTGAGCGCCACCAGCCCCTCCGCGTGCTCCGCCAGCGCCTCGAAGTCGACCCCCGGCTCCCCGCGCGGGCGCTCCATCCGCCCCTTCGAGAGGAGGGTGCAGAGGTTTCCCCAGCCGGCGGGGTTTTCCACAAGCAGGGTGAGGTGAGAGCGGTCCGCCAGCGTGATTTCCGCCCCGAAAATCGGAGAAATTCCGGCCTCCGCGCACCCGCGGGCGAAGCGCACCGCGCCGCCCAGGTCGTCGTGGTCGGTGAGCGCCAGCGCCGTCATCCCCAGCTCGGCGGCCCGTGACGCGAGCGCCTCGGGCGTGGAGGCGCCGTCGCCCAGCGAGAAGGCGCTGTGCGCGTGCAGCTCCACGTAATCCCTTTGCAACTGCGCCACTTACGGATCCTCCGCGCCCATTGCGCCGTCGTGCTGAACCGTTACAGCTTTGTATCAGTCGAACCACCCCTCCAGGTACCACCCCCCTTGCGCGGCGTCGCGGAAGAGCACCCCCAGCCACCCCCCGGGCGACTCGACCCTCCAGTATTCGCGCGCGCTCCCGGCCGCCCACCAACCCCCGGAAATCCGCTCCGGGCCTTCGCTCCGAGTTTTCCACACTCCCGGTGGAAAACTCTCCCCCGCCCCGCCAAGTCGAGCCGTGCCCACGCTTTGTAGCTCCACCTCCAGCGGGCGCCGCCCCGCCCCCTCGCGCACCCGCACCGGCACCGGCTCGGGGAGGCGGCGCAGGCAGAGGTCCAGGGTGGCGCGCCCGAGCTCCGGGACCCCCGCGGGCGCGTCGTCGGCAGCGGCGGGATGGGCGTGGGCGAAGGCCGCGATGGCGTCGCTCCCCAGCGGCTCCCAGGCGGCGTGCTCGGCGGGGAGATGGGCGCCGTGCAGCACCGCGGCCGAGAGCGCGCCGTCGCCCCAGCGGGCGAACACGGGGAGGAGGGCGGCGTGCAGCGCGCCGGGGTCGGGCGCGGGGGTGCGGAAGGCGTCGAGCTGGTCGGCGCGGATGAGCCCCTCGTCCACCGCCTCCAGCCGCACCCCCGCCACCGGCCCGCCGGGAGGCGGCGCCTCGACGGCGCGGCGGCAGAGGTCGGCCAGCACCCGCGCGTCGGCGGTGGCGCGCGCGGGGCGCACCTCGCGGATCTCCTCGCTGCGCACCAGGCCGTCGACCGCCAGCACCAGCCTGAGCCGCGCGGGGATGCGCTGCCGCGCCGCGAGCTGGCGGCAGACCGCGTCCACCAGCCCGGGAAGGACGAAGCGCAGCGGCTCGGTGGAGTCGACCGGCGGGTCGAGCTCCGCCTCGGCCGACGCCATGCCGGGGACGGCGGGGCGGAAGGGCCAGCGCGGGTCCTCGGCGCGGGCCAGCCGCCACGCCGCCACCCCGGGCGCGCCGAAGCGCAGCTCCACGTCGGCGGCCTCCAGGGCGGCCAGCGCGCCGCAGCTGCGGATGCCGAGCAGCGCCAGCGTCTCGCGCAGGTCGCGGGGAAGGGGGAGGACGGCGAGGGAGCGGCGGCGCAGGTAGCGCGCGTCGCCGCCGGGGGGGACGACGCGGAAGCGCGCTCCCCGCTCGCGCGTGGCCGCCGCCGCGGCGATGCAGGTGCCGGCGATGCCGACGCGCGCCTCGAACCCCGCCTCGCGCGCGGCGGCGAGGAGCGCCTGGGCCACGGCCGCGTCGCCGCCGCGCCGCTCCATCCCGCTCGCGTCGGCCCAGAGCGCGCGCGGGTGCTCGCGCACGGGGGTCACCCGCGGGGCGGCGCGCAGCAGGGCGCCCGCCAGCGCCGCGCGCGCCTCGGGCGCCGGCGGCGGCGCGCCCCCCTCGGGCGGGGGGAGGCGCACGCAGGCGATGCGGCGGGCCGTGGGGAGGTCCGCCAGCGCGGCGCGGACGAGTTCTTCCAGGCTCTGCTTCATTCCTCCACCTCTACCGACGGGTCTCACACGGAGTCAACGGAGAACTGCGCGAAGCGACTCCGCTGACTCCGTTGACTCCGTGTGAGGCTTCTGTTGCATGGCTCATCGCCGGGCCGGGGCGCGGCGGTCGGGGGAGAAGTGGAGAGGGAGGCGGCCGGCGGGCTCGTGCACCAGCTCCACCTCGCGCTCCCCCACCCGCGCGGCCGAGTCCTTCGCCAGCCGCACCCCCGCGCGCCGGCGGAAGCGCGCGCCGGTGCCGAGCCCCGGCCCCGCGCTCGCGTCGCGGCGGAACTCCACCCGCACGTCGGCGCGCCAGGGGGCGGCGCCCCCCGCGCTCACCAGCAGCGCGGCGCCGGTCTCGCGGGCGAGCGCGCGCAGCCGGTGCACCGCGGTGGCCTCCGGGAGCGGCCCGTCGAGCACCACCAGCCCGAAGGCCCCGGTGCGCAGCAGCGACTCGGCCACCCACGCCCCCTCCTCCTCGTGCCCGGGCGCCGGGGGGCGGGCCACCCACACCCCCGTGGGGGAGCGGCCGTCCTCGTCGCACCAGGCGGCGGGGTCCAGGGTGAGGGTGGCGTCGACCAGGGCGACCAGGGCGTGGCGGCGGGCGCGCTCCACCAGCGCGCGCACGGCGGCGGTGCGCCCCGCCCCGGCCTCGCCCGTCCAGAGGGTCACGGCGCCGCGCGGCACCCCGCCGGGGAGGAGCTGGTCGAGCGCCCGCACCCCCACGCGGAAGCCGGCGGCGCCCCCCCGCTCCGTGCCCGGAAGGGGACGGACGGCGGCGCCGAAGCGCTTCTCCAGCTCCGTGCGCACCGCGTCCAGGCGTTCGGCTGCGCTCCCCATGGGGACTCCGGGTGAACACGATCGTGTCAGCGGAGGCGGAAAGAGGGCGCCCCCGGACCCGGAGGATAATACCGAACAATACCCGAATCAACCGCAACTCTGTACAAGTTGCTGCTCACTTCGTTCACCTTCAAACGTGCTTCTTGCAAAGGTTTACAGAGGCATCACGCAAACAAAGCGGAGACGCGGAGAGAGCCGCCCTGCCTCTCTCCGCGCCTCCGCGTCCCTGCGTGAGACCTGTCGTTTCCTGTCCCCGCTTCAGCTCACCGGCGGGACCGGCGGCGCGGGGTGGTTCAGGGCGCTCCTGCGGTAGCCGTAGAGGAAGTAGATCACCAGGCCGACCGCCAGCCAGATGCCGAAGCGCATCCAGGTGACCGCGGGGAGCTGGTACATCAGGAACCCGCACGACACCACGGCCGCCGGCGCCACGAACCAGACCGCGGGGGTGCGGAAGGGCCGGTGCCGCCCGGGATCGCGCAGGCGCAGCGCCAGCACCCCGATCGCCACCAGCACGAAGGCGAAGAGCGTGCCGATGTTGGTGAGCTCGATCACCTCGTTGATGTTGGCGAAGGCCGCGAAGAACGCCACGAACGCGCCCGTGAGCATGGTGGTCACGTGCGGGGTGCGGAACTTCGGGTGCAGCTTCGCCGCGAAGGGCGGGAGCAGCCCGTCGCGCGCCATGGAGTAGAAGATGCGCGGCTGCCCCATCTGGAACACCAGCAGCACCGACGCCATGGCGATGATGGCGCCGAACGAGATGATCCCCGCCGCCCAGTCGTAGCCGCGCTCGGTGAACGCCGCCGCCAGCGGGTCGGCGCTGCCGTGCGCGTTCCAGGGCACCAGCCCCGTCATCACCAGCGTCACCACGATATAGATCACCGAGGTCACCGCCAGCGACATGATCATGGCGCGCGGCATGTCGCGCTGCGGGTCGCGCGCCTCCTCGGCCGCCGTAGACACCGCGTCGAAGCCGATGTAGGCGAAGAAGATCAGCGCCGCCCCCGAGAACACCCCCTGCCACCCGTTGGGCATGAACGGGTGCCAGTTCGCCGGCTTCACCCAGAAGGAGCCGATGGCGATGAAGAAGAAGAGGATCCCCAGCTTCAGGATCACCATCACCGTGTTGGCCCAGGCGCTCTCGCGGATGCCGATCACCAGGATCCAGGTGATCAGCGCCACGATCAGCACCGCCGGCAGGTTGAAGATCAGCGGGAACCCGAAGGGGTGCGGCGCCGTCTGCCACGCCTGCGCGGCGGCGGTCAGCGCGCTGTCGGCGGTCCCCGGCGCCGCGGCCTGCAGCGCCTCGAACCCCTGGTGCGCCGTGCGCGGGTCGGTCGCCATCCAGGCGGGGAGGCGGATGCCGAACCCCTCGAGCAGGGTGACGAAGTACGCCGACCAGCTCACCGCCACGGCGATGTTCCCCACCGCGTACTCGATGATCAGGTCCCACCCGATGATCCACGCCACCACCTCGCCCAGGGTGGCGTAGGCGTAGGTGTAGGCGCTCCCCGCCTGCGGGATCAGCGAGGCGAACTCGGCATAGCAGAGCGCCGCGAAGCCGCAGGCGATGGCCACCAGCACGTACGACACCACCAGCCCCGGCCCGGCGCCCAGGTGGTTGGGCCCGCCCGAGACGGCGGTGCCGGCGCCCGAGAAGATCCCCGCGCCCACGATGGCGCCGATCCCCAGGGCGGTGAGCTGCCAGACGCCCAGCGAGCGCCGCAGCCCGTGCTCCACCCCGGTCTGCGGGTCCACGTGGTCGTCGCGAAGCTCGCTGATCGGTTTCCTGCGGAAGAGCTGGGACATGTCGGGAGGGGGACCGGGGTCGGTACGGAAAGGCGCGCGGCGGACGGCAAGGAGCCTCCGCCGCGGCGGGTCGGAACCTATGCGGGAGGGGCTCCCGCGCGCAACATCGCTCTTTAAGTGCCTAGTCCCTAGTCCCTAGTGCCTAGTGGCTCCGTGGCGCGCGAAACACTTTCGGCGGACACCGAGACACTGGGCACTTGGCACTAGGCACTTGGCACTGTCTCTTGCGGGTGGCCAACCGCACGCTCCTCCTCGGCCACCAGCTCCACGTCGGTCCGCTCGGCGGGGCCGGCGGGAACGCCCGGGGTGAACTCGCCCTCCCACCGCGCCATCACGCAGGTGGCCAGGCAGTTCCCCACCAGGTTCACCATGGTGCGCCCCATGTCCATCAGCTCGTCCACGGCCAGGATCACCGTGATGGCGGCCAGGGGGAGGTTGAAGGCGGCGAGCGTGCCCGACAGGATCACCAGCGAGGCGCGCGGCACCGCCGCCACGCCCTTGCTGGTCAGCATCAGCGTGCCCATCATCGCCAGCTGGGTGCCGATCGACAGCTCGTGCCCCGACGCCTGCGCCACGAACACCGAGGCGAGCGCCAGGTAGAGCGTGGTCCCGTCCAGGTTGAACGAGTACCCGGTGGGCATCACGAACGAGACGATCCGCCGCGGCACCCCGAACGCCTCCATCCGCTGCATGGCCAGGGGGAGCGCGGCGTCGGACGAGGTGGTGGAGAAGGCGATGATCGCCGGCTCGCGCACCTGCCGGATGAAGGCCCCCAGCGGGATCCGCGCGATCAGCGCGATCGGCACGAGCGCGACCAGCACGAAGACGATCAGCGCCACCCAGAGCGTGGCCACCAGCTTCAGCAGCGGAAGGAGCACCTGCAGCCCGCTGTGCGCCACCGTCGTCGCCAGCGCGGCGCCCACGCCGATGGGGACGAAGCGCATGATGATCCCCACCAGCTTGAACATCGTCTCCGCCAGCCCCTCGCAGAACCCCAGGATCGCCTCCTTGGGCCGCCCCTTCACCTGCGTGAGCGCCACGGCGAAGAGGATGGAGAAGAAGACGATCTGCAGCACGTTGTTGTGCGCCAGCGAGTCGATGAAGCTGGTGGGCACCACCTCCCGCACGTGGTCGGCGAAGCCCTTGGGCTGGGCCAGCGCGGGAGGGCCGCCGGCCCGCTCCGCGGCCTGGATCGCGGCGGTCAGGCGCGGGTTGTCGCCGGGGCGCGAGAGGTTGACCGCCAGCAGCCCCACCGCGAGCGCGACCGTGGTGACGATCTCGAAGTAGAGGATGGAGCGGAAGGCCAGCCGCCCCACCTTCTTCAGGTCGTCCCCGTGCCCGGCGATCCCCATCACCAGCGTGCCGAAGAGGATCGGCCCGATGATCATCTTGATCCCGCGCACGAACAGGTCGGAGAGCAGCTTCAGGTCGCTCGCCGACCACCCGCCGTGGATCGCGCGCTCGCTGTCCGGGAAGAAGTAGCCGAGCGTGATGCCCAGGACCATCCCGACGAAGATCCACTGGGTGAGGGTGACGCGGCGCAGGAACTTCGGCATGTCGCGGCGGTGGCGGGTGGGTGCCGGGACGAAGTGCGCCGCCCCATGAGGCTCACGGAGCGGCGCCCACAATCCGGCCGACAGTATGACTTCGCCCGCGCGTGTTCCGCAAGGGATGCCGCCCGGCCCAGCGGTTGCGGCGCGTCAGGCGCGCGGCACCAGCCCCACCACCTGCACCCCCGCCGCCCGCGTCGCGTCGACCGCCGACACGATCTCGCCGTAGGTCAGCCCCTCGCCGCCCTTCACGAACAGCACCTTCCGCGGCCGCCCGGCGAAGGTGCGGGCGACGGCCGCCTGCAGCCCCTCGGCACCCACCGGCTGGCGGTTGATGGCGTAGCGGCCGCCGGGGAGCACCTCCAGCACGATCGCGGTGGGATCGTTCTTCGGCGGCGCGGTGGGGTCGCGCGGCGGCGGCGCCTGCAGGTCGATCCCCTTCTGCAGCCCCTGCTGCACCACCATGAAGATGATGAGCAGCACCAGCAGCACGTCGATCATCGGCGTCACGTTGATCGCGCTGCTCAGGCCGCCCCGTTGCACCGCCGTTCCCATCGCCATGCTCGCCTCCCGCGTTTCGGTGGATGGAGGAGTGGATGCGGGGTCAGCGCCGCGCGTCCGCCTTCGGCTGTTCGGTGACCGCGCCGATGCGCCGCACGCCCGCGGCCCGCGCGGCGTCGAGCGCGGTGAGCACGCGGGCGTAGCTGACGCCCTGGTCGGCCTTCAGGTAGAGCAGGTGGTCGTTCGGGCGATCGGCGTAGACCGCCGCCAGCCGGGCCTGGAGGCGCGCGTCGGGGACGGCCTCGAAGCGCCGGCCCAGGTCGAGCGAGTAGCCGCCGTGGCGGTCGATGACGAGCGTGGGGTGCCGGTCGCGCTGGTACTCGGAGGTGCGCGCCGAAGGGAGGGAGGCCGCCACGATGGCGGGGGTGACGACCATGAAGATGATCAGCAGCACCAGCATCACGTCGATCATGGGGGTGACGTTGATCTCCGCCGTCACCGTGCCGAGCCGCCCCTCGGGGATCGTTCCGCGCATGGCCGCCTCCTCTGTTCGTCCGTTTGCTTCGGAACGAACCAGCCCCGGCGTTTCTGTCGCTTCAAAGAAGACGACAGCTGCCATCCGACTGTCCAATCCTGAAAAAGAAAGGGCCTCACACGGAGTCAACGGAGTCAGCAGAGTTAAACTCCGTTGACTCCGTGTGAGATCAAAGCTCCTTCCAGTCGACCTCCAGGATCTTCCGGTAGCTCCCGCTCTCGATCAGCAGCGTGACGAGCGCCGGGTCCAGCAGCCCCTCCCCCGCCTCGGCGGAGAGGATGTCGAGCGCGCGGTCGGGCGGGAGGGCGCGCTTGTAGGGGCGGTCGGCGGCGGTCAGCGCGTCGAAGATGTCGGCCACCGTCATCAGCCGCGTCTGCAGCGGGATCTCGGGCGCGGAAATGCCGCGCGGGTAGCCGCCGCCGTTCAGCTTCTCGTGGTGGCCGTAGGCGATCTCCGCCACGCGGGCCAGGTCGCCCGTCCAGGGGATCTGCACCAGGAAGCGGTAGGTCTGCTCCACGTGGCTCTCGATCTCCAGCCGCTCCCGCGGGTTCAGGCTCCCCCTGGGGATGCGCAGGAAGTGCAGCTCCTCCTCCGTCACGTACGGCATCGGCGCCCCGTCCACCCCGCGGAAGGTGAGGCGCCCCAGCTCCTCCAGCGCGGTGGCCGAGCGCTCGGGGAGGATGGAGGGCTCGTTCGAGGCCAGCACCAGCCGCCGCACCCCCTCCAGCTCCTCCACCCGCCGCCGGAACTCCGCCTCCAGCTCCGGCCCCGGGCGCTCCCCGCGCTCCAGCAGGTCGGCGCGGCGCTCGTGGTACTCGGCCTCCAGGGTGCGGCGGATCAGGTCGAAGCGCGCCAGCACCCGCTCCTGCAGCAGCGGCGGCAGCTTCTTCGCCTTCACCAGCACCTCCTCGCGCACCCCCACCTTGCCGAAGTCGTGCAGCAGCGAGGCGTAGCGCAGCTCGCGCATCTGCTCGGGGGTGAAGCGCACCCCGCGGTAGGGCGGCGGCGCGGCGCGCTGCAGCCCCTCGGCCAGGTCGCACGTGAGGGTGGCCACCCGCACGCTGTGCCCCGCGGTGGTGGGGTCGCGCTGGTCCACCGCGATCACCGCCGCCTTCACGAAGCTCTCGAAGATGTCCTCGATCTGCCGGTAGAGGCGCGAGTTCTCGATGGAGATGGCGGCGTGCCCGGCCAGCGCCTGCACCAGCACCCGCTCGCGGTCGGTGTAGGGGAGCACCCAGCGCGCGGCGTCGTCCTCGTCGGTGATGCGGGCCAGCGGCACCCGCTTCCGGTTGATGAGCTGCAGCACGCCCACGGTCGCCCCGCCGTGGTCGATCATCGGCACCACCAGCATGCTCTTGGTGCGGTAGCCGAAGCGCTGGTCGAAGGAGCGGTTCAGCGAGTACGGCGCCCCGGGCGGCAGCTCGTAGGCGTCGTCCACGCGCACCGTCTCGCCGGTGACGGCCGCGTACCCGGCCACGCTGCCGCGGTCGAGCGGAAGGGTGAAGGAGACGAAGGGCGCGTCGGGCAGGGTGTCGTTCTGCGCCAGGTTGAAGCGCAGCCGCTTCCCCTCGGGCCCCTCCTCCATCAGGTAGAGGCTCCCGGCGTCGCTCCCGGTGAGCTGCCGCGCCTTGGCGACGATCATCTCCAGCAGGCGGTCGGGGTCGCGCTCCGTCATCAGCGCCATCCCGATCGCGGCGAGCTCGCGCAGCTCCGAGCGGGTGCGCGCCAGCTCGCGCTCCATCCGCGCCGCCCCCAGCCGCGCGGCCGAGAGCCGGAACGCCACCCTGAGCGCCGCGGCCGACGCCGCCGGGTCGGCGCGCAGCACGGCCACCACGCGGTCGCACCCCGCCGCGCACCGCTCCGCCACCTCCGACGCCGCCACCACCGCGACCGGCTCGGGGACGTGGCGGAGGACGGCGGCGAGCCCCTCCGTCGCCGCGGCCAGCGCTTCGTCCAGCAGGAGCACGGTGGGCACCTCCGGCGCCGCCACGTCGTCCCAGCTGTCGATCCGCACCTGCGCGACCCGGTCGGCGGCCAGGACCTCGCGGAGCGGGGCCAGGTCGGCGCCGGGCCCGTGCAGCAGCACCGGCCGCGGCGCCTCGCGCTCCGCGGCCGGCTGCTCGGCGGCCGCCACGCCCGCCCCCTGCGCCTCCACGCTCACGCGCCGCCCGGGAGGATCGCGACCTCCTCGCGCTCGGCGGCCACCGTCACCTCCAGCGCCGCACCACGGCTGGAGAGGCCCGTGCGCAGCTCCGCGGCGATCGCCTCCAGCTCCGCGTCGGAGCGGTCGGGGGAGTGGTGGAAGAGGGAGAGGCGGCGCACCCCCGCCTCTTCCGCCAGCCGCACCGCCTGCGCGAAGGTGCTGTGCCCCCACCCGCGGCGCTGCTCGTACTCGGCGTCGGTGAGCATGGCGTCGTGCAGCAGCAGGTCGGCACCGCGCACGAACTCCACCAGGCCGGCGTACCACGCCGCGTCGGGCGCGTCGCCCAGCTCGTTGTCGGGGATGTAGACGGCGGTGGCGCCGCCGGCGGCCACGCGGTAACCGTAGGTCACGCCGGGGTGCTGCACGCGGAAGGCGTCGACGCGCACGCCGCCGCCGTGCCAGGGGCTCCCGTCGGCGGTGGCGAACTCCACGTCGGCGGCGATCGCCTGCAGCGGCACCGGAAAGTAGAGCGGCGACATCTGCCCCTCCAGCGCCTCGTCGACGGGGACGTCGCCGTGCATGGGGCCGTGCACGCGCAGCCGGGTGGCGGGCTCGTAGAGCTGCGCCAGGAAGGGGAACCCCTGGATGTGGTCCCAGTGGTAGTGCGAGACGAAGAGGTGCGCGTCGAGCGGGCGGTCCTCGGCGGCCAGGGCGCCGCTCAGCGCGCGGATCCCGGTGCCCGCGTCGAAGATCAGGCGGCAGCCGGGGGCGTTGACCTCCACGCAGCTCGTGTTGCCGCCGAAGCGCACCGTCTCGGGCCCCGGCGCGGGGATGGACCCGCGCGTCCCCCAGCAGGTGACGCGGAGCGCCGGCTCTCGGTCAGCGGGTGCGCGCATACAACCGGGTGCGGGGGAGGGGGCTGCGACGAGATCGATTGGGAGAGACGGTCCCAAGTTTACCGCGGCGGGGAGCCGCGACGCAACGGAGCAGAATGGAGCAGAGGTAGCTGGCTGAAAGGAGGGCTATCGCTCTAACGCGAGGAGCGCACTCAACGGCTGCGTCTCGGGATCGAACGTCGGGAGGCCTGCGGCACGCGCAACCACGAGGAAAGCCCCGTCGGAGCTCGCCACCGTGACAGGATCGGAGGATCTTGCCTGGAGGTGCAACGCGCTCGCGATGTGGAGAACGTCGATCGCGCCCGCACCGACGTGACGATATGCGTCCACCAGCCTGAAGGCCGTCGTGAAATCGGACTCGCGCAGCTCCAGCAGCCTGAACGTCACCTCGAGCTCTCGAAGAAAGGAATCGCGCGCGGCTCTGTACTCGCGGTTCGTGAGCTCGTCTCTGCGGCGCTTCCTCGCGAACGTGCCCAGGGCTTCCAGGGCCACCGCACGCGTGAGGTAGAGCTTGCCCTTCATCCGTGCGATCGCACCATGAACCGAGGGCGAGCCCGGCTCCGGGACATAGGCTTTGACGATCGCGCTCGCGTCGAAGAAAAGCATCCACGTCCAGTGATCTCGAACGGATTAAGGCGCGTCAGTCGTCGACCGCGGGGAAGATCCTGTGGAACTGCCTGCGGAGGAACGCCAGCCACCAGGGGCGCTTGCGAGGCATTGCCCGGATGGCGGCGAGCTCTTCCTCCGTCAGCTCGATTCCCTGCAGCAGGTAGCGCTCGTGGTTCCGCGGAGCGAGGTGCCTGGCGAGGAATACCAGCCACGGCGGGCGAAGCTTGACGGGCTGCAGCGTGTCCGCAGCCCTGCGGCCCGTGGGCCAGCGCCGCACGTCGTCTGCATGGAGGTGGCTGCGCATCGAGAAGCTCCCAACGAAGAAGTAGGTACGAGGATCAGCCGCGACGGGCCTGCACGTCGCCGAACGACTCGTTCTCTGGATCGAACGTCGGCAGCCCCACCGCCCGCGCCAGTGTGAGGAATGCGCGATCGGAACTGGCGACGATCACCGTCTCGTGCGGCCACGCGGTCTGCAACTCCAGGGCGGACGCCACGTGAAGCACATCCATCGCACCCGCCGCGACATGCCGATGTCGATCAATGAGATCGTTTGCCATGGTGAAGACGCGTTTCTCCACTGCCAGCACGTGCAGGCTGGCAAGCTCCGCCATGAACGCCCTGCGGATGGTCCGATAGACTTTCCGGTCGACCTGTCTCGTGCGACGATGTTTGGCGAACGTGCTGAGCACCTCCAGCACAACGTGAGGCGTTAGATACAGCTTTCCTCTCAGCTTCACGAGGGTCGCGCGAACCTCCGTGGAGCCGTTCTCCGTGAGGTAGGCTTTGACCACTGCGCTCGCGTCAAAGAAGATCATCCCGGGCCGAAGAGAAGCGTGAGCAGGAAGGCAAACCACCGCGGCCGCTTGCGAAGCGGACGAAAATCGCGCAACGGCTCCCCTGTGCCAAAGGTTACGCCGGCCGCCTCCAATGCCGCCTTTTGCTCAGGAGACATCGCACCGGGAGTAGTGGGGGTGCTCGGCACGTCGATACGCATCAGCCTTCCTCCGTCGCGAAATCCGTTCGTACTGCCTGCGAAGAAATGCGAACCACCATGTATGTTTCTGCGGCAACGCTCGAATGGCAGCGGGTTTTTCCCCCGTGAGCTCAATCGTCGGCTTCGGGAAAGACCCTCTGGAACTGCCTCCACAAAAACGCAAGCCACCGTGGCCGTTGCCGGACAGGCTTGAAGTCGCACAACGGCTCTCCCGTGCCGAACTTCACGCCGACCGCTTCCAGCCTTGCTCTCTCTCCATCGGTGAGCGGCGGGAACGCGCGATCCCACACCTCCTGCGGGAGTTCGCTCCCCTGCAACAGGTACCGCTCGTGGTTGCGTGGAGCGAAATGCCTCGCGAGGAAGATCAGCCACCGCGGACGCGTTTTGTAGCGCGGCAGATCGTCAGGGAGCCGAGTTTCCTCCCTGTTCCGATTCGCGGGCCACGGACGTGGATCGTCGGCGTGGAGGTGGCTGCCCATCGAGAAGCTCCCGGCTTGTGCGCTCCGTTCGGTTACAACCAACGATAACGCACTCTCACGGGCGCTACAAGGCCCGTAAATAGTACAATTGTGGCTATTTACGGCGGATCAGAGATGATCGTAGGAGAGGTGTTGCAACGGTGGCGCGAAGGGCTCTGAGGGGGTTCTGTTTTCTCTCCGTGCCTCTGCGTCTCTGCGTGAGACCGGCAGCTCAGTGCGTGCGCTCCAGCACGTAGCGGGCGAGCGCCTCGAGCTCGGGGGAGCGGACGCCGCCGTCGCGGAGCGCGCGGGTGGCGGCGGCGATCTCGGAGGCGGCGAGGGCGTGCGCGCCGACGACGCCGAAGAGCGCGGGATAGGTGGTCTTCCCGGCGGACTCGTCCTTCCCCGCGGTCTTCCCCAGCGAGGCGTCGTCGCCCACCACGTCGAGCACGTCGTCGACGATCTGGAAGGCGAGGCCCAGGTGCCCGCCGTAGCGCGAGACGGCCTCCAGCGCCTGGCCCCGCGCCCCGGCGGCGAGCGCGCCCAGGCGCAGCGACGCCGCCAGCAGCGCGCCGGTCTTGAGGCGGTGGATGCGCTCCAGCCGCGCGGCGTCGAGCGGGTGCCCTTCGCCCTCCAGGTCCAGGAGCTGGCCGCCCACCATCCCCTCGGCGCCGCCGGCGCGGCAGAGCTCCACCACCAGCGCGCCGCGGGTGGCCGCTTCGAGGCGGAGCGCCGCGGCGGCGTGGTCGAGCACGCGCACCGCCGCCGGGATCAGCGCGGCGCCGGTGAGCATCGCCAGGGCGGGGCCGTAGACGGTGTGCACGGTGGGACGGCCGCGGCGGAGCGGGTCGTCGTCCATGCAGGGGAGGTCGTCGTGCACCAGGGAGTAGGTGTGCACGATCTCCACGGCGGCGGCCAGGCGGTAGACGGCGTCGGGCGCGAGCCCGGGGCGGAAGGCGCGCCAGGCGGAGACGCAGAGCACCGGGCGGATGCGCTTCCCCGGCGTTGCCAGCGCGTAGCGCACGGGATCGCGCAGGGCGGCGGGGGCGCCCTCCACCGCCTCGTCCGCCACGGCGGCGAGCGCGGCGTTCACCCGCGCGCGCTCGGCGTCGAGGAGCGCGGCGGTGTCTCCATCCACCGCAGCCGGAAGGGCCGTCGCCGTCACGACGCCTCGGGGAGCTCGTCGAAGCGGAAGCCGCCGCCCGCGTCCTCCAGCAGCAGCCGCACCCGCTCGTCGGCGCCGGAGAGCACGGTCTCGGCGAAGCGGAGGAGGCGCACGCCCTCTTCGAAGAGCGCGAGCGACTCGTCCAGCTCCATCCCGTCGCCCTCCAGCCGCTCGGCGATCTCGTTCAGGCGCTCCAGCGCGGCCTCGAAGGTCCACTCCGGCTCCGCGCGCGCCTCGGCCGTCTCGTTCGTCATCCTTCCGCTCTGCAAACCGAAGAAAAAGAACGTCTCGCGCGGAGACGCGGAGACGCAAGAAGAGAGTCGCTGCGCCTATTCGGCCACGCGGCAGGGGACCACGCCGTCGGCCACGCGCAGGTCGAAGGGCGCGCCCGCGGCGAAGTCGTCCACCCGGCGCAGCACGCGGCCTCCGGGGTCCAGCGGCACGGCGTAGCCGCGGGAGAGCACGTTCAGCGGCGAGAGCGCCTGCAGCCGCGCGGCGGTGGCAGCCAGCCCGTCGCGCCGGGCGCGGAGGGCGCGCTCGGCCGCGGCCCCCAGGTCCAGCCGGGCCTCGAACACCGCCTCGCGACTGTCCGCGATGCGCTCGCGCGTGCAGTCGTGGATGCGCACGCGCAGGTCCTCGACCTCGCGGCGCACCGCGGCGCCGTCGGGGACGGCGGCCTCGGCGGCGGCGGAGGGGGTGGGCGCGCGCAGGTCGGCGACCAGGTCGGCGATGGTCACGTCGGTCTCGTGCCCCACGGCCGAGATCACCGGGACCGGCGACTCGGCGATGGCGCGGGCGACCACCTCCTCGTTGAACGCCCAGAGGTCCTCGATCGACCCCCCGCCGCGCCCCACGATCAGCACCTCGGCGCAGGCGGCGCGGCCCATCAGCCGGATGGCGCGCGCCACCTCGTCGGCCGCGCCCTCGCCCTGCACGCGCGCTGCGGCGAGCACGATGCGCGTCCACGGCGCGCGGCGGCGGATCACGGTGACGATGTCGCGCAGCGCCGCCCCCGCCGACGAGGTGACCACGCCCACGCACGCCGGGTGCGCCGGGAGGGGCCGCTTGCGCGCGGGCTCCGTCAGCCCCTCCGCCTCCAGCTTCGTCCTCAGCCGGTCGAGCGCCAGCTTCCAGAGCCCCTCGCCCTTCGCCTCCAGCTCGGCCACGGAGAGCTGGAACTCGCCGCGTTGCTCGTAGAGGGTGAGGCGGCCCAGCGCGCGCACCTGCATCCCCTCGCTCGGCTGCGTGGGGAGGCGGCGGGCCTCGTCGCGCCACATCACGCAGCGGAGCTGGGCGTCGGCGTCGCGCAGCGAGAAGTAGCAGTGGCCGGAGCGCGCCTTCGTGAAGTTGGCGATCTCGCCGTGCACCCAGAGCGGGGGGAAGACGCCCTCGATCAGCTCGCGCGCCGCGGCGTTCACCTCGGAGACGCGCATCCCCTCCATGGGCACGCGCACGCGGGCGCGCGGGGCGGCGTCCGCGTCGAGCGCGGCGACGGCCCGGGCCATGTCCTCGTTGCGCGCCTCGTTCAGCGGCTCGCGAGAACGGCGGTCGGCTTCGGCGGAAGTGAAGAGGTCCCACATGCCACGAAGTTTATCCGCGGATTCCGATCCCGACAACGGAGGGGGCTTCGCCCGAGTTCGCAGAGAAACGGAGAGCGCGCGGAGATCGTTCGGCATCTACGCCGT
The DNA here is from genome assembly GCA_045803205.1 of Longimicrobiaceae bacterium. Taxonomy (GTDB): domain Bacteria; phylum Gemmatimonadota; class Gemmatimonadetes; order Longimicrobiales; family Longimicrobiaceae; genus Longimicrobium. Next base: position 28,123 of record JBJMPM010000230.1, on the reverse strand, counting down.
CGCGCGAGGCCAGGTCAGAATCCGCCGCGCCGCCGCTCGCCGCGCGTCTTCGCGTGGTGGACGCGGCAGGCCGCCTCCAGCGTGTTGCGCAGCAGCATGGCGATGGTCATCGGCCCCACGCCGCCGGGGACGGGGGTGAGGTGGCTCGCCACCTGGCTCACCGCGGCGAAGTCCACGTCGCCGCGGATCACGTACCCCTTGGCGTGGCTCGCGTCGGGGACGCGCGTGGTGCCCACGTCGAAGACCGCGGCGCCGGGCTTCACCATCTCCGCCGTGATCAGCCCGGGCTTGCCCACGGCCACCACCAGGATGTCGGCCATGCGCGTGTGGCTGGCCAGGTCCACCGTGTGGCGGTGGGTGAGGGTGACGGTGGCGTTGGGGCCCGGCGCCATCAGCAGCGAGGCGAGCGGCTTGGAGACGATCAGGGAGCGGCCCACGATCACCGCGTGCTTCCCGTGCGTCTCGATGCGCTCGTGGCGGAGCAGCTCCATGATCCCCGCCGGGGTGGCGGGGACGAAGCCGCGGGGGTCGCCCACGAAGGCGCGCCCCACGTTCAGCGGGTGGAAGCCGTCCACGTCCTTGGAGGGATGGACGCGCTCCAGCACCGCCTTGGGGTGGATGTGCGCCGGGAGCGGGAGCTGCACCAGCACGCCGTGGATGGCGGGGTCGGCGTTCAGCCCGTCGATGGCGCCGAAGAGCTCGTCCTGCGTGACGGTCTCGGGGAAGTGGAGGAGGCGGTCGTGCATCCCCGCCTCGTGGCACGCGCGGGTCTTGCTGGCCACGTAGACCTCGCTGGCGGGGTCGCTCCCCACCAGGATCACCGCCAGCCCGGGCACGGTGCCCCCGGCCGCGAGCTGCGCCGCCTCGGCCGCCACCTGCGCCCGGATCTCGCGGCCGCACGCCGCCCCGTCGATGATCTTCGCCGTCATCCGTGCTTCTTCCCGAACCGCTCGGTGAGGAGCCGCTCCAGCCCCACGCTCACCCGCTCGATCGACTTCGCCAGCCCCGTCGCCGGGTCGATCTCCACCACCGCGCCCTGCAGGTGCAGGTCCTCGTCGGCCGGCTGGAACCGCTCACCGCGGGCCATGGTGAGCTGCCGCTCGACGGAGATCTCCCACTTCATCCCGATGATCCCGCCCAGGCCCCCCGTCATCCCCAGGTCGGTGACGTAGGCGGTGCCCTTCGGCAGGCGCTTCTCGTCGGCGGTCTGCACGTGCGTGTGCGTGCCCACCACCGCGGCCACGCGCCCGTCCAGGTAGCGCCCGAACGCCTGCTTCTCGCTGGTCGCCTCGGCGTGGAACTCGACCACCACCGCGTCGGGCGGAGCCTCGCTCGACTTCAGCTCCGCCAGCAGCCGGTCGGCCTCGCGGAAGGGGTCGTCGATGGGCGTCATGAAGGTGCGCCCCTGCAGGTTGAGCACCGCCAGCCGCCGGTCGCCGACCGGGACCACGACGGAGCCGTGGCCGGGGTTCGCCGGGGGATAGTTGGCGGGGCGCAGGAGCCGCGGCTCGCTGTCGAGGAGCGGGAGGATCTCCTTCTTGTCCCAGACGTGGTTGCCGGTGGTGATCACGGCCACGCCGAGCTCGAAGAACTCCCTGACGATGTCGGGGGTGATGCCGAACCCGCCCGCCGAGTTCTCGCCGTTGGCGACCACCACGTCGGCGCGCACGTCGCTGCGCACCAGGCGCAGGAGCTGCCCCAGCACCCGCCGCCCCGGGCTGCCGATCACGTCCGCCACGAACAGAATCCTCACCGCCACCCCGCAGTCCGCCGCATCCCGTCCGCCCCTATCGACGCGAAAGGGCGACGCACGCGCCGCCCCTAGTTATTTCCGCTACCAATCTATCAACCCTTCACCGTTCTCGCTGCCCCGAAGGCTCTTCGGCGCGCAGAGGATTGCGTGACAAAACAACCAGTCTACCGGCGCCCAACACCACTGAGGCTCTGAATGGAATCACTCGGTCGCTGGTAACACCTTACTGACTGCGATAGCCGCTAGACGCGTTTCGCAAGCACGCAAGAATGCTTCTCTCGCGGTTTTCTTTTGGGCTCCGTCCAAGTCTTGCTGCAGTGCCGCACGCCCGCGGGCGAGAAGTCGTCCGTCAAGTTGGTGTGGAATGACCCGAGTTGCACGTATGGAATTTACGAGACCGTCGATCTCTCCCTCTGGTACCTCATTCGCAAGTTCGCCTGCAACCTCTAGAAGAATATCGCTCGGCATCTTTTGTGGCCCCGACACGTCCACCTCGACCTCGACCTTTTCAGTCGCCCGCACAGAACAGGAAAGAAATGGAGCAAGATCTGCTTCGCTCCACTCGTGAGTGGAATCTGACTCCTGCAAGAGAAAGATCGATTGACTACCCCGGCTCGGTTTAATTCCGAGCAGATGAACACGGACGCCAAACTCCTGCGCTTGTTGAACGCCCACCCTCAGGTCTTCATCGCCCGAGAGAAGAACGGCCTCCGCAATAGCATGGTTCCGCGCGAGCGTAATCATGTCCGTGACGATCAGTGAGTCGACTCCCTTTTGTTCTCCGACGCTATTCACGAACCCCAATCGTACTTTCACGTTTGGGAGGTACGCCAAAGTATGGTGCTGGGGAGTTGGCCCAACTGAAGTTCCGTCGTACCAGTACACACGTAGGAGCTTGACTCCGGAAACTCGTTCGGCAAAAAGCGCAAGATTCTCAATCGCCTTTTCGTGCTCCAGCCGTATCTCTCCTCGCGTCAGCTTTCTGCCCGCAAGGAGGATACTCCCCTGCGCGAACAAGTATCCTGCATCGACAAAAACGGCGACGCGGTCCATTCTTGCCTCCTACGGGAGAGAAAAATAAAGGGCCCCCGAAGGGGCCCTGTAGTAAACCACTCCATTAATACGTAGTCGGAGTGGTGCACACCAATCTCACGTCTACTGCTAAAAATGTCAAGCACCTTTTCGGGTTACACACCTTACTTCCGGAACAAACCCGCCTAACGCGCGAAGTCGACCGCGCGGGTCTCGCGGATCACCACCACCTTGATCTGGCCGGGGTACTGCAGCTCGGCCTCGATGCGGCGCGCGGTCTCCTCGCTGAGCCGCGTCATGTCCTCGTCGCTCACCTGCTCGGGGATCACCATCATCCGCAGCTCGCGCCCGGCCTGGATGGCGAAGCAGCGCTCCACGCCGGGGAAGGAGGTGGCGATCTCCTCCAGCTTCTCCAGCCGCTTCACGTAGGTCTCGAACATCTCCCGCCGCGCGCCGGGGCGCGAGCCGCTGATGGCGTCGCTCGCGGTCACCAGCCAGCTCTCGGGGTAGAGGTGCGGCTCCTCGTCGTGGTGCGCCTTGATGGCGTTCAGCACCTGGGGCGGCTCGCCGTACTTCTTGGCCAGGTTCCACCCCAGCTCCACGTGCGTCCCCTCGTGCTCGTGGGTCATCCCCTTCCCCACGTCGTGCAGCAGCCCCATGCGGCGGGCCAGGGTGGCGTCGAAGCCCATCTCCCCCGCCATGTTCCCGGCCAGGATCGCCACCTCCTTGCTGTGCATGAGCTGGTTCTGGCCGTAGCTGGTGCGGAACTTCAGCCGCCCCAGCACCTTCACCACCTCGGGGTGCACCCCGTGGATGCCGAGCTCGTACAGGATCTGCTCGGCGGCCTCGCGCATGGAGTTCTCGACCTCCTTGCGGCTCTTGGCCACCACCTCGTCGATGCGCCCGGGGTGGATGCGCCCGTCGGCCACCAGCTTCTCCAGCGCCAGCCGCGCCGTCTCGCGGCGGATGGGGTCGAAGCCCGAGAGCACCACCGCCTCGGGGGTGTCGTCGATGATCACGTCGATCCCCGTGGCCTGCTCGAAGGCGCGGATGTTCCGCCCCTCGCGCCCGATGATGCGCCCCTTCATCTCGTCGGAGGGGAGCGACACCACGGAGACGGTGGTCTCGGCGGTGTGGTCGGCGGCGATGCGCTGGATGGCCAGCGAGATGATCTTCTTGGCCTCGCGGTCGGCGTCGCGGCGCGCCTCCTCCTTGATCTCGCGGATGCGCTGCCCCGCCTCGGCGCGGGCGGCCTCTTCCATATCGTGCACGAGCTGGCGGCGCGCCTCGTCGGCGCTGAGGCCGGCGAGCGACTCCAGCCGGTGCTGCACCTCGGCGAAGCGGCCGCCGAGCTCCTGCTCGCGCTCCTCCACGCCCTTCTCGCGGCGCGCCACCGCCTCGGCGCGCTGGTCCTGCTGCTGCTGCTTCTCGTCGAGGAGGTGGAACTTGCGGTCGAGCGACTCCTCGCGCTCCTGCAGGCGCCGCTCGAAGCGCTCGATGTCGTCGCGGCGGCGGCTCTCCTCGCGCTCCCACTCCTCGCGGGCGCGGATGGCCTCCTCGCGCCCCTTGAGCACCTCGGCCTGGCGCAGCCGCCCGGCCTCGTCCTCGGCCGCGGCGCGGATGTCGGCGGCCACGTGCTCGGCGGAGGCGCGCGCCTGCCTGAGCCGCGCCTGCACCACGGCGCGGCCTGCGACGAAGCCGGCCATCGCGCCCACCAGGGCCGCGACGACGGCAATCAGGATCGGATTCATGATCGATGTATCTCGGCGCGGACGTGAAAGCCCGCGGCGGGGGCAAAACAAAGCGGCGGCAGTCCTGAGTCCACTGCCACCGCACCGGTGCGCACGAAGGGCGCGCGGCAGCTCCAGCCGCACCGTGTAAGATATGTAAGCACAGGCCGCGGACGCAACCCGCCCGGCGCTCGCGGCGCGCCTATCCGCGCAGCATCCGCCCCCCGTCCACCACCATCACCTCGCCGGTGACGTAGTCCGCGCGCAGCAGGTAGAGGAGCGCGGCGACCACGTCGTCGGGGGAGCCGAGGCGCCGGAGCGGGGTGGAGCGGGCGAGGGCGTTCAGCTCTTCCTCCGTCATGCTCCCGGGCGGGAGCACGGCGCCGGGGGCGATGCCGGCCACGCGCACCTCCGGCGCCAGCGAGCGCGCGGCGACCCGGGTGAGGTGCGCGAGCGCGGCCTTGGAGATCCCGTGCGCCGCGTACGCCCCCCACGCCTGCAGCCCCGCCAGGTCGCACAGGTTGATGACCACGCCGCGCCGCGCCCGCAGCGTGGGCGCAAGATGCCTGATGAGGAAGAAGGGGGCGCGCAGGTTGACGGCCAGCGTGTGGTCCCAGAGCGCCTCGTCCGTCTCCTCCAGCCGCTCGGACGGGAAGACGGAGGCGTTGTTCACCAGCACGTCGACCCCGCCGAACGCGCCCTCCGCCTCCCCCGCCACGCGCCTCACCTCCTCCGCGCGCGCCAGGTCTCCCCCGATCGCGACCGCCTCGCCGCCGCCGTCGCGAATCTCCCGACAGAGCTCCTCAGCCGCGTCACTCGACGAGTTGTAATGCACGACGAGGCGCATTCCCTCCCCCGCCAGGGCAAGGGAGATCGCGCGCCCGACCCGCACCGCGCCGCCCGTCACCAGCGCTACCTTCGACATCGTCGCTCTCCGCTGCTCAGCAAACTGCCGTCTCACGCAGAGACGCAGAGGAACCGAGAGAGCGCAGCAGTTCTCTGCGTTCTCTCAGTTTCTTCGCGTCTCTGCGTGAAACGGCCGTTGCTGTTCATTCGTCCTGCTTGAAGATCTTGAGGTTCGTCGAGTGCCCCGGATTCACCCTCGCCTTCGGGTTGAGGAAGTGCACCGCGTTGTTGACGGCGATGGCGGCCTCGCCGTAGCCCGTGGCGATCAGCTCCAGCTTCCCCGGGTAGTGCACCACGTCGCCCGCGCCGTACACGCCGGGGAGGTTGGTCTCCATCAGCTGGCTCACCTTGATGGTGCTCTTCTCCAGCTCCAGCCCCCACTGCCCGATCGGCCCCAGGTCCGGCTTGAAGCCGAGGAGGGCGACCACCGCGTCGACCTCCATCTCCTCGTCCTGGTTGGTCTCGTTGTGGTAGATCACGGCCTGCGCCACGCACCCGCCCTCGCCACGGATCTCGCGCACCTCGTAGGGCGTCTTCACCGCCACCTCGCCCGCGGCAGCCGCGGCGTGCATCTGCTCCACGCTCGCCCTGTGCGCGCGGAACTCGGGGCGGCGGTGGACGAGCGTGACCTCGCGCGCCACCCCCTTGAGCCCCAGCACCCAGTCCACCGCGCTGTCGCCGCCGCCCACCAGCAGCACGCGCTTGCCGCGGAAGTCCTCGGGCTGGCGCACGTGCGTGTGCACCCCGCCACCGTCGTTGAAGTGCTCGTCCCATCCGGGGCACTCCAGCACCCGCGGATTGAGCGCCCCCTTGCCGGCGGTGATCACCACCGTGCGGGTGAGGTAGTCGCCCTTCGGCGTCACCAGGCGGATGTGGCCGTCCTCGTGCTCCATCCGCTGCACCTCGGCGCCCAGCACCACCTCGGGGCCGAACTGGGTGCCCTGCTCGATCATGTTCTTCGCCAGGTCCTTGGCGAGGATCTTCGGCAGGCCGCCCACGTCGAAGATGTACTTCTCGGGATAGAGGGCCATGAGCTGCCCGCCGAGCTGCGGCAGCGCGTCGACGATGCGGCACCCCACCCCGCGCAGCCCCGCGTAGAAGGCGGCGAACAGCCCCACGGGCCCGCCGCCGATGATGGTCACGTCCTTGATGTCGCCCTGCGTATCGCTCACGCGCCGCTCCCTTGAATGCGTCGTTCTCCGTTTGACAGGGGGCGGAATATGAATGCCGCCGGTCGGAGCGGCAAATCAGCGCGGGCGCGGCGCCCCCGCGGGGGCGCGCGGCGAAGCGGCGGCGGACGCCGCGCCGGGCGCCTCCACGCGTCCCCACCCCTTCACCCGCGGCGACGAGAGCGGAGGCAGCGGGTCGAGCCGCAGGAGCGGCCGGACCGCGGGGGCGGCGCGCACCCGCGCGCTGTCGAGCGCGGCGGCGGCCCCCGCCGGATCGTGTGCTTCCGCCAGGAGCCGCGCGTAGTGGTACCACGCGTACGAGAGCCTGCGCTGCCCGGGGAGGGCGAGCCCCGCGCGGCGGTGCGCGAGCGCGGAGTCCACCTGGCCGAGGGCGTCGTACGCCAGCGCCAGCCGGTGCTCCACCTGCGCCTGCAGGCGCGCCCCGTGGCGCGGGACCGCCGCCGCGCGGCGGGAGAGCTCCACCGCATCGCGGTAGCGCCCCTGGTCGAACCGGAGCGATGCCAGGTAGAGGTACGCGGGGGCGGAGGCGGGGAACTCGGCGACCGCGTGGCGGAGGAGCGGCTCGGCCGCGGCGCCGCGGCCCATCCCCAGCAGCAGCGACGCGTAGTCCATGGCCATCGGGTAGTGGTTGTACCGCGTCTTCCGCAGCGCCTTCTCGTACCAGGGGAGCGCCTCGTCAGGGCGCCCCGCCCGTACCAGGAGCTCCCCCGCCTTCCAATCCACCCACCACAGTTCCGGGTGCGCCTCCCGCATCGAGTCGAACACCGCGCTCGACGACTTCCAGACCGGGACCCTGCGCCACGTCCGCACCGCGCCGAGCACCAGGAGCACGGCGAGCGCCCCGGCGGCGGCGCGCCGGACGCCAACCCGCTGCCGCGCGGCCTCCGAGACCAGGGCGGGCAGGAGGAAGGCCAGGGAGACGGAGGCCAGGTACAGCGAGCGCTCCCCCAGCATCACGCCCACCGGGAAGAGGACGTGCGACACGGGGAAGACGGCCGCCGCGAGCCAGAGCACCGCAGCCGCCACCCAGCGCGTCCGTCGCCACGACGCCCAGGCGGCCGCCCCCAGGAGCACGAGGGTCGCCACCCCCGTCCAGGCGAGCGGGCTTCCCCACCCCACCGGCACGATGGCGTCGGGCCCCCAGTCGGCCGACAGGTCACGCGGCCAGAGCAGGAGGCGCAGGTACTCGGGGCAGAGCCGCGCCGCCGTCGCCAGCCGCTCGGCGGGCGCGATTCCGCGCAGGAAGGGTGCGGGCGGGATGCCGACCGACGACCCCAGCACGTACCGCCGCAGCGCGAGGTACGCCGCGAGCGCCGCGGCCAGCGAGCCGAGCAGCGCGAGGTTACGGGCGAGCAGGCGCCGCACCGGCAGGCGCGCCTCGCGCGAGCGGAGCGCGTCGACCGCCAGCAGCAGCGCGGGAAGGGAGACGGCGATCTCCTTGGCGCCCAGCGCGAGCAGGTAGAGGATCGCGACCCCCGCGATCCTGGCGCCGGGCCGCCCCCGCTCCGAGAGATGGAGGTGGCACGCGAGGAGCACCGGCACCGTGGCGAGGAGCTCGGCGCGGCCCACCAGGCTGGCGACCGCCTCCACGTGCACCGGGTGGACCGCGAACACCGCTCCCGCGGCGGCCGTGGCCCATGCGCCGCCGCCCAGCCGCCAGACCAGCAGCGCGACCAGCACCGCGGCGGCGGCGTGCAGCGCCACGTTCACCCCGTGCATCCACGCGGTCGATCCCCCCGCGAACGCCCAGTCCGCGGCGAAGGTGGCCAGGGTCAGCGGACGGTACAGCTCTCCCGACTGGGGCCAGTACGGGCCCAGCAGCAGGTCGTGCAGGTGCCCGAAGCCGCGCACCGCCGGGTTCTCCCGCACGATGAACTCGTCGTCGAGCGCGAAGCCGTTGCGCAGCGCGCCGAGGTACACGGCGGCCGCGAGCACCGCCACGCCGGCGATGATCGCGGGCGGCGGGCGGCGCGGCGGCACCTCGACGGGCGGAGCGGGCGATGCGGCCATCGGCGATGGAGCGGGGGAAGAGGATGGAACGGCGCCTGCAAGGGCCCTCGACGCGGCGGCCGCCGCTCAGGGAGCGGCAGCTTCGAGCGGCGCGCCACCCTCCGGCGGATCGGCGCGCACGCCGGCGGCCGGCGGCGGCCCCCACCCGGTGAACAGCGACGACTGCAGCCGCGGCATCGGCCGCAGCGTGAACAGCGGCCGCGCCTGGGGCGCCGCGCGGACGCGGGCGCTGTCGAGCGCCGCGGCCGCCCCGGCGCTGTCGCCCGTCTCCGCCAGCAGGCGGGCGTAGTGGTACCACCCGTTCGGCGCCCGGCGCAGGACCGGCACCGTGAGCACCAGGCGGCGCTGCACCAGCGCCGAGTCCAGGCGCCCCAGCCCGTCGTACGCCAGCGCCAGCCGGTGCGCGATCGTCCCCGCCGAGAGCGCGCCGTAGCGCGGGATCGCCCGCGCGCGCCAGGAGAGCTCCACCGCCTCGCGGTAGCGCCCCTGCTCGATGCGCACCGCCGCGAGCAGGCCGTAGGCCGGGGTGGCGGTGGGGTACTCCGCGATGGTGTGCCGCAGCAGACCCTCGGCCTCGCCGCCCCTTCCCAGGGAGAGGAGGAGCGAGGCGTAGTCCATGTTCATCACGTAGTGGTTGTAATGCACCCGGGGCAGCGCCTTGCGGTACCAGGAGAGCGCCTCGCCCGGGCGGCCCGCCTTGGCCAGGAGCTGCCCGGCCTTCCACTGCACCCACCAGAGATCCGGGTGCTCCGCCACCATCGCGTCGAACACCGCGTTCGACGAGGCCCAGACCGGCGTGCGCAGCCAGGTGCGGGCGGCGCCGAGCCCGAGCAGCACCGCCAGCAGCGCCGCGCCCGCGCGCCGCACCGCGGGCCGCTCCCGTTCCACCGTCGCGACGAGCGGGGGAAGGAGGAAGACCAGCGACGCCGACGCCAGGTACAGCGTGCGCTCCGCCATCATCACGCCCACCGGGAAGAGGACGTGCGACACCGGGAAGAGCGCGGCGGCGAGCCAGAGCACCGCGGCCGCCACCCAGCGTGTCCGCCGCCACGAAGCCCACGCGGCCGCGGCCAGGAGCGCGCAGGTGGCCACGCCGAGCCAGGCGAGCGGGCTCCCCCACCCCACCGGGACGATGGCGTCCGGCCCCCACTCGGCCGAGAGGTCGCGCGGCCAGAGCAGGAGGCGCAGGTACTCCGGCCAGAGCCGCGCCGCCGTGGCCAGCCGGTCGCCGGTGGAGATCCCGCGCAGGTACGGCGCCGGCGCCGTGCCCACCGTCATCCCCAGCGCGGCGTGCCGCAGCGCCAGGTACCCCGCCAGGGTGGCGGCGAGCGCCGCGAGCAGGAACCGGTTGCGCGCGAGCAGGCGCCCGGCCGGCACGCGCTCCGCGCGGGAGCGGACGGCGTCCACCACCAGCAGCAGGGCGGGGAGCGAGACCGCGATCTCCTTGGCGCCGAGCGCGAGGAGGTAGAGCAGGGCGATCCCGGCGATGCGCAGCGGGCCGCCGGGGCGCCCGCCGAGGAAGAGGTGGCAGGCCAGGAGCACCAGCACCGTGGCCAGGATCTCGGCGCGCCCCACCAGGTTGGCCACCGCCTCCACGTGCACCGGGTGCACCGCGAACAGGGCGCCCGCGGCCGCCGCCGCCCACGCGCCCCCGCCCAGCCGCCACACCAGCGCGGCCATCAGCGCGGTGGCCGCGGCGTGCAGCGCCACGTTCACCCCGTGCATCCACGCCACCGATCCGCCGGTCAGCGCCCAGTCGGCCGCGAACGAGAGGAGGGTGACGGGGCGGTACAGCTCCGCCGAGTTCGGCCAGTACGAGCCCAGGAGCAGCGCGTGCAGCCGCCCGAAGCCGTGCACCACCGGGTTGCGCTGCACGATGAACTCGTCGTCGAGCGCGTAGCCGTTGCGGAGCGCGTTGGCGTAGACCGCGAGCGCCACCAGCGCGACCGCCACCGGCACGAGCACGTGCGGGGCCGGGCGCCGGGCGGGCGCACCCGCGGGAAGTGGCTGCGGCATCGGCGAGGCAGCGTGGAGGCAGAGGGGCGTGGAACGGGCAAAAGCTGGCATGCCGCGGGACCCGGCCGCAACCCGGCCGCCGCTTGCAAGTTGCCAGAGATCATGCAGGATGTCGCCGGAAACCCGCCGCGCCGCGGAAGGGGGCATGCATGCAAGTAGCGCATTCACAACGACTTGCGTTTCGCTACGCGATCTGGAACACCCATTGCCCTTCCCGGGGCCCGAGACCGTCGGCCGTCGCGGACGGAACTTCGCCCAACACCCCCTCTCGGAGGCACCCCATGCGTCGTCACCTTCGCAACTCGAAGGGCTTCACCCTCATCGAGCTCATGATCGTGGTCGTGATCATCGGCATCCTGGCCGCGCTCGCCATCCCGCGCTTCACGCAGGCCTCGGCCCGCGCGAAGGAGAAGGAGGCGGACGGCATCCTGAAGCAGATCTACACGCTCCAGAACGCCTACTACGCGAACAACGGCACGTACGCCTCGAGCGACGACGACCTGAAGACGGTGGGCTGGGACTCGAACACCACCGCCGGCCTGAAGAACTACGACCCGCCCTCGATCGGGCAGACCGTCGTGATGACGATGACCGCGAGCGGCGACGGCTACTGCGATCGCGAGATCGACGCGAACGGCCTCATCACGAGCAGCGGCACCTGCTGATCGCCCGGGAGCACGGTTCCGCGCCGGGGGTCGGGATTCACCCGGCTCCCGGCGCGCGTTTCGTAACCGATCTTCCTCCTGCCCCCCTTGACCTCGGGCCCACGACCCGGCCATGTGCAACCGCAGACGCCCGACCCGCGACGGCTTCACCCTCATCGAGCTGATGGTGGTCGTGGTGATCATCGGCATCCTGGCCGCGCTCGCCCTGCCGCGCTTCAACCTCGCGGCGCACGAGACCAAGGAGAAGGAGGCCGACGTCATGCTGAAGCAGGTGTACACCCTGCAGTCGGCCTACTACGCGGAGTACGCGGCGTGGGCGCCGGACGCGACCGCCCTCGCCCCCCTCGGGTTCGAGCCCCCGGTGAGCATGTCGAACTACAACTGGACGGGCGACGTGACCCTTCCGCTCTGCCTCGCCTCCAAGGGGCCGTGGGACAGCCGGGAGATCGACGAGGACGGACACATCACCGACTGCTGAGCGCAGTGGCCGAAAGGACGACGGCGTGACCCCCGCCACCGCACCCGGGGCGGTCGAGGAGCCTCTGGCTCCCTCCGACCGCCTCTCGCGTTCATCCCACCCGGACGCGCCCGGCGCCGCCGCCGAGGCGCGCGCGCGGCGCCGCCGCCTGGTGGGCTTCGCGCTCGTGCTGGGCGCGCTGCTGCGGCTGGCGCAGTACGCGGTGAACCGCTCCCTCTGGCTGGACGAGGGGCTGCTGGTCTCCAACTTCCTCGACCGGAGCTGGGCCGGGCTGCTGGAGCCCCTGCACCGGGGCCAGACCGCGCCCCTCGGTTTCCTGGCGCTGGAGAAGCTGGCGGTGGCGGCGCTCGGCCGGTCGGAGTACGCGCTGCGGCTGGTGCCGCTGCTGGGCGGGCTGGCGACGCTCGCCCTGCTCCCCCGCGTGGCCCGGCGCTGCGTGAGCCGGCCGGCGGTGCCCGTGGCCGTGGCCATCGTCGCGCTCGCGCCCTTCCTGGTCTACTATTCCTCCGAGGTCAAGCAGTACGCGCTCGACGCGCTGGCCTCGGTGGTGGTGCTGGGGCTCGCCGCGAAGCTCCTGCGGCGCCCCCGCGACCGCGGCGCCGCCCTGGCGCTCGGCACGGCCGGGGTGCTGGCGGTGTGGCTCTCCCAGCCCGTGGTGTTCATGCTGGCCGGGACGGGCCTGGTGCTGGGCCTGCGCGCGCTGCGCCGCGGCGACCGCCGCAGCGTGGCGGCGCTGGCGGCCATGGCGGCGGCGTGGGGGGTGAGCTTCGCGGGCTCGTACCTGGTGTCGCGGCACCAGGTGGTGGACCCCGTGTTCATGCGGAGCTTCTGGGCCGACGGGTTCATCCCCCTCCCCCCGCGGAGCGTCGCCGAGCTGGCCTGGCTCCCCCGCGCGCTGCTGCGCGTGTTCCGCGAGCCCTTCGGCACCATGGGCGTGGGGGAAGGTCCGGCGGCGCGGGCCATGGGCGCCGCCGGCACGGCGGCGGGCGCCGTGGCGTTCGTCGCCGGGTGCGCGTGGATGCGGCGCCGGGCGCCGCTGCGCCTGGCCCTGCTGCTGGCCCCCGTGGGGCTGGCGCTGCTCGCGAGCGCCGTGAGGGCGTATCCTTTCGGGAGCGGGACCTTCACCACCGGCGGGCGGGTCCTGATCTGGCTGATCCCCCCCGTCGCCTGCGTGATGGCCGAGGGCGCCGTGGCGATCCGGCGGGCGCTCCCCCGCGCCGTGGCCGCCCCCGCCTTCGGCGGGGCCGTCGCCCTGCTCCTGCTCCCCTCGGCGGCCTACGCGGCGCTCTCGGTGCCGCACCTGCGGTCGGAGGTGAGGCCGCTGCTGGCGTTCGCGGCCGCGCACCGGCGGCCGGGCGACGTGATGTACGTGGTGTACAGCGGGCAGGCGGTGTTCGAATACTACGCGCCCCGGTACGGGTGGAGCGCGCGGAACACGGTGCCGGGCGTGTGCGCGCGCTTCCGGCCCGAGCGGTACCTGGCGGACCTCGACCGCCTGCGGGGGAGGCCGCGGGTGTGGGTCCTCTTCACCCGGGGCGGGGCCGTTCCGCTGCGCGATCGGCCGGGGCTGCTCTTCGACGAGCAGAAGCTGATGACCTCGTACCTCGACGCGATCGGCCACCGCCTCGACGACCGGGTCGCGATCGGCGCATCGCTGTACCTGTACGACCTGGCCGATCCCGCCCGCGCGCGGGTCCGCCTGCGGGCCGACGTCCCGCCGCTGCAGGAGCGCGCGCTGAACGACTGCCGCGGCTCGTGGGAGCCGCGCAACCAGCTGCGATGACGGTAGACGCGAGATCGATGACGGCAGACGGAAAGACGGGGACGGACTTCACCTACTCCGGCGAGGAGCTCGACTCGCTGGGCGAGGCGCGCAACTACTACGCGTGGATCTCGTCGCGGATGGCGCCGTACCTGGGGCCGCGGATGGTGGAGGTGGGCGCCGGGATCGGCACCTTCCTCTCCCACCTGCTGGCGCTGCGGCCGGAGGCGCGGGTGACGGCGATCGAGCCCGCGGAAAACAACTTCCCGGTGCTCGCCCGGCGCTTCGCGGGCGACGGGCGGGTGACGCCGGTGCACGGCTACCTGGACGGCGCCCTCCCCGCCGGGGCGGCCGACGCGGTGGTGGCGGTGAACGTGATGGAGCACGTGGAGGACGACGCCGCCTTCCTGCAGGGCGCGGCGCGCGCGCTGGCGCCGGGGGGGCACCTCCTCCTCTTCGTCCCCGCCCTGCCGGCGCTCTTCGGCACCCTCGACGAGGCCTTCGAGCACCACCGGCGCTACACGAAGCGCGGGCTGCGGGAGAAGCTCGCCGCCGCGGGGCTGGAGCCCGTGGAGGTACGCTACATGAACGTGACCGGCATCGCGGCCTGGTGGCTGTGGAGCAAGGTGCTCCGCCGCCGCACCATCACCGCGGGCGACGCGCGCACCTACGACCGCTGGGTGGTGCCGGTGGTGCGCGCCCTGGAAGACCGCATCGAGCCGCCGGTGGGGAACGCCCTGCTGGCGGTCGCGAGGAAAACACAGGAGAACGGGAGATGACGATGGTGCTTTCGGTGGTGGTGCCGGTGTACAACGAGCAGGCGCTGGTGCGCGCCTCGCTGGAGCGGCTGCGCGCCCTTCCCATCCCGCTGCAGGTGATCTGCGTCGACGACGCCTCGACCGACGGGAGCCGCGCGGTGCTCGAGGCGCTCCACCGCGAGGGCGTGGTCGACGTGCTGGTCTGCCACCCCCGGAACCGGGGGAAGGGCTCCGCGGTGCGCAGCGGGATCGAGCACGCCACCGGCGAGGTGGTGGTGATCCACGACGCCGACCTGGAGTACGACCCCTCCGACCTCCCCCACCTGCTGGCCCCCATCGCCGACGGGCGCGCCGACGCGGTGTTCGGCTCCCGCTTCACCGGGAGCCCGCGCCGCGTGCTCTACTTCTGGCACCGCGTGGGGAACGGGCTGCTGACGCTGCTCAGCAACATGATGACGGACCTGAACCTCACCGACATGGAGACCTGCTACAAGATGGTCCGCACGGACCTGCTGCGCAGCCTCCCCCTGCGGACGAAGCGCTTCGGGATCGAGCCGGAGCTCACCGCGCGGCTGGCGCAGGCGCGGGCGCGCATCTACGAGGTCCCCATCTCCTACTACGGCCGCACCTACGACGAGGGGAAGAAGATCGGCTGGCGCGACGGGATCGCGGCCTTCTGGCACATCGTGCGCGCGAACGTCTTCGCGCCGCGGGTGCCGCGCTACCTTCCCGCCGGCGAGGGGCCGGCCACCGGCCGCCCCCTTCCCTCTCCCCGCGCCGCCTCGCCCGCGTCCCGGGCAGTGACGGCGTGACGAGCGTGGCCGAGGCGGCGCCGCACGCCACCCCCCTCCCCGTGGAGCCCGCGCCCGCGACCCGCGCCCCGCGCGAGCCCGGCGGCCTCGCCGCGCGTGACCGGGTGGTCCTCCCGCTGGTCTGGGCGGCGAGCGGAGCGCTGATGCTCGCCTACCTGCGCCGCGGCTGGGTCCCCCACGACGAGGGCGCCCTGGCGCAGAGCGCGGAGCGGGTGCTGCGGGGCGAGCTTCCGCATCGCGACTTCGTGGAGATCTACACCGGCGCGCTCTCGTACCTCAACGCGCTCTCCTTCCGCGTCTTCGGCGCGTCGCTGCTCAGCCCGCGCATCGTCCTCCTCCTCTTCGCGCTCCTCTGGGTGCCGGCGCTCTACCGGCTGGCGCGCCGCTTCGCGGGACCCGTGGCGGCGGGCGGGCTCGCGCTGCTGGGGGTGGCCTGGAGCATCCCCAACTACTCCGCGGCGCTCCCGTCGTGGTACAACCTGATCTTCGCCACCTTCGGCCTGGCGGCGCTGCTGCGGGGGCTGGCGACCGGCCGCCGGCGATGGCTCGCCGCGGCCGGCGCGTGCGGCGGGATCTCCACCCTCTTCAAGATCCCGGGGATGTTCTTCGTGGCCGCGGGGCTGCTGGCGCTGGCGTACGCCGAGCAGTGCCGGGCGGCGGAGCGCGCCGCGGCGCTCGGCGGGGATCATCCCGGCGGCGACGGGACGCGGCGGCCGCGGGCGTACTCCGCCTTCGTCGTGCTCTGCGCGGCGGGGCTGACGGCGGCGGTCGAGCTGCTGGTGGGCCCGGCCGGGGGGATGGGGCTGGTGCAGCTCGGCCTGCCGGTGGCCGCGCTCGCCGCGCTGCTGGCGTGGAACGAGCGCGCCGCGCCGCCGGTGCCCAGCGCGGAGCGCTTCCGCGCGCTCTTCGCGATGGCACTCCCCTTCCTGGCCGGCGTAGCCGTCCCCCTCCTCCTCTTCGCCATTCCCTTCGCGGCGGGCGGGGCGCTGGGGGCGCTGCTGAACGGCGTGTTCGTGCTGCCGCGGCTGCGCACCTCCTTCGCCACGATGGCGCTGCCGGGCTCGCTGCCGCTGGTCGTCTCCGCCGCGGTCCCCGCGCTGGCGCTCGCGCTCCCCGCGCGCGTCACGGCCGCGCGCGCGGCGGTGCTCGGCGCGGCGGGGGTGCTCGCCGTGGTGCTCCTCTCCGCCGGGAGCGTTCCCGCCGCCTACGCGTATGCCTTCCTGGCGGCGCGGGGCGCGCTGCTGGTGGGCGCCGTTGCCGGAGCCGTCGCGCTCGCCCGGTCGAAGGCGCCGGCGGAGAAGAAGACGGCGGCGTTCGCCGCGCTGGCGGCGGCGGCGCTCTGCGCGCTGGTGCAGTTCCCCTTCGGCGCGCCCATCTACTTCTGCTACGTGGCGCCGCTCGTGGCCCTCGCCGTCGCGGCCGTGCTCTCGCTGCGCGGCGGGCGCGCGGGACCGCTGCCGGGGCTGCTCCTGGCCTTCTTCCTGGCCTTCGCGCTCTCCTGGGTGAACCGCGGCTTCATCTTCGCCATGGGCGACTTCTACGCGCCCTCGGGGATGACCGAGCCGCTCGGCCTCCCCCGCTCCGGCGGCATCCGCGTGCTCCCGCGGCAGGCGGCCGCCTACCGGCGGGTGGTCGGCGAGCTGCACCGGCACGTGCGCGGCCCGTACGTCTACGCCGGCCCGGACGCGCCGGAGATCTACTTCCTGGGCGGCTACCGCAACCCCACGCCGCACCTCTTCGAGTTCTTCGACGACCCCGCGGGGCACGACCGCCGGCTGCTGGAGGCGCTCGACCGCAGCGGCGTGGAGGCGATCGTCCTCAACCGCCGGCCGGACTTCTCCCCCTTCCCCGGGCGGGAGACGCTGGCGGCGCTGCGCGCGCGCTACCCGCACGCCGCCGAGGCGCAGCGCTTCGTGGTGGCCTGGCGCGAGCCGGGAGACCCGCGCCCCGCCCCGGCTCCGGCGCGGTAGCGCGTGGCGGCGGACGGAGAGGGCCGGCGATGAGCCTCAAGGACGCGCTGCTGGAGCGCTCGCTGGTGTACCGCGCCTGGCAGGCGCCCTTCGCCGAGCGCAAGCTGGCGCCGCTCAAGCGCCACAACGATCTCTCGCGCGTGCGCCGCGTGCTCGACGTGGGGTGCGGCCCGGGGACCAACGCGCCGCACTTCGCGCACGCGGACTACCTGGGGATCGACCTGAACGAGCACTACGTGGAGGACGCGCGGCGCCGCCACGGCCGCGAGTTCGTGGCGGCCGACGTCACCGAGTACCGGGTGGACCCGTCGCGCCGCTTCGACTTCATCCTCGTGAACTCCCTCTTCCACCACATCGACGACGCGGGGACGCGGCGCGTGCTGGGGCACCTGTCCGAGCTGCTGACGGACGACGGCCACGTGCACGTGCTCGACCTGGTGCTTCCCGACCGCCCCTCGCCCGCGCGGCTGCTGGCCAGGTGGGACCGGGGCGAGCACCCGCGCCCGCTCGGCGCCTGGCGCCGGCTCTTCGAGGAGCACTTCGAGACGGTGGCGTTCGAGCCCTACCCGCTGGGCGCGCTGGGGGTGGAGCTGTGGAGCATGGTGTACTTCAAGGGCCGCGCGAGGCCGGCATGAGCGCCTTCCGCCTCTCCGTCGCCGTCCCCGTCTACAACGAGGAGGAGTCGATCCCCCTCCTGCTCGCGCGGCTGGGCGCGGTGCTCGACGCGCTCCCCGGCGGGCCGCACGAGATGGTGTTCGTGGACGACGGGAGCCGCGACGGCTCGCTGGCGCTGCTGCGCGCCGCGGCCGCCGCCGATCCGCGGGTGACGGCGGTGGCGCTCTCGCGCAACTTCGGCCACCAGCAGGCGCTCACCGCCGCGCTCGACCACGCCGCCGGCGACGCGGTGCTGGTGATGGACGCCGACCTGCAGGACACGCCGGAGAGCATCCCCGAGTTCGTCGAGCTCTTCCGGCAGGGGTACGACGTGGTGTACGCGCGGCGGGTGGCGCGCAAGGAGGCGGCCTGGAAGCGGGCCGCGTACTTCGGCTTCTACCGCCTGGCCGCGCGCCTCTCCACCGTGCCGCTGCCGCTGGACGCGGGCGACTTCGGGCTGATGTCGCGGCGCGTGGTGGAGCTGCTGCGCTCCATGCCCGAGCGGCACCGCTACCTGCGCGGGATGCGCGCCTGGGCGGGGTTCCGGCAGATCGGGGTCGCCGTGGAGCGGGCGGAGCGCGGCCAGGGGGAGAGCAAGTACGGCCTGCGCCGGCTGATGGGGCTCGCCTTCGACGGGATCTTCGCCTTCTCCGTGATCCCGCTGCGCGCGGCCGCGGCGGCCGGGGTGCTGGCGATGGTCCTCTCGACGCTCTTCGCTCTCTACTCGCTCGTCGCCAAGCTCTTCCTGGGGCACTCGCCACAGGGCTTCACCGCGCTGATCCTGGTCATCACCTTCCTCTCCGGAGTGCAGCTCCTCTTCCTGGGCGTGATCGGCGAGTACCTGGGGCGGGTGTACGAGGAGGTGAAGCACCGCCCCACCTACGTGGTCGGCGAGGTGGTGCGCGGCGGCGGGGGGGACGCGTGAGCGCCGACGCCGCGGCGCCGGGGATGGACGCGGCGTACGCCCGCCACTACCGCGACCTCTACGAGCGGCACTGGTGGTGGCGCGCGCGCGAGGCGCTGGTGCTCAAGAC
This sequence comes from Longimicrobiaceae bacterium, assembly GCA_045803205.1. Lineage (GTDB taxonomy): Bacteria > Gemmatimonadota > Gemmatimonadetes > Longimicrobiales > Longimicrobiaceae > Longimicrobium. The sequence goes on along the minus strand of JBJMPM010000230.1, from coordinate 9,353 downwards.
GCTCCGGCGCCTGCGCGCGGGGCGCGGCCCGGGGCGCATCCTCGACGTGGGCTGCGGCGACGGGCTCTTCTTCTCGCGGCTGGCGGAGCTCGGCGAGGTGGAGGGGATCGAGCCCGACGCGTCGCTCCTCTCGGCGGATTCGCCGCACCGCGGCCGCATCACCGTGGCGCCCTTCGACGAACGCTTCCGGCCGGGGCACCGCTACGCGCTGGTGCTGATGCTCGACGTGCTGGAGCACCTCCCCGATCCGGTGGGCGCCCTCTCCCACGCGCGCTCGCTGCTGGAGCCGGATGGGCGGCTGGTGGTGACGGTCCCCGCCTTCCAGTGGCTCTGGACGCACCACGACGAGCTGAACCGCCACTTCGTCCGCTACACCCGCGCCACCCTGCGCGAGATGGCCGGGCGCGCCGGGCTGCGGATGGAGGCGTCGCGCTACTTCTTCCACTGGACGGTGCCGGGAAAGCTCGCCGTGCGCGCGAAGGAGCGCCTCCTGGGCCCCGGCGGCCCCGAGCGCGTTCCCGCCGCGCCGGTGAACCGCGCCCTCTACCTCCTCTCCCGCGCCGAGCAGGCGGTCCGCCTCCCCCTCGGCAGCTCGCTGCTGGCCGTGCTCGCACCGGACTGAATCTCTCCGTGTCTCCGCGTCTCTGCGTGAGATTTCTTTCGATGATCCCGTCGTGATCGAATACGTCCCGCTGCTCGCCGGCCTGCTGATCGTCGCCTGGGTGCTGGCGTGGCGCGCCCGGCCGGGGATGCAGCCGGCGGTGGAGCGCTGGCTCCGGGGCCGCGCGGCGCCGGCCGTCTTCGGCGTGCTCCCGGCGCTGGCGGCGGCGTGGGTGTGGGGTGGGGTGCGCGTGGTTCCCGTCTTCCACGACGAGGCGTCGTACCTCCTCCAGGCGCGCATCTTCGCCTCGGGGCGATGGGCCTCGCCGCCGCCGCCGGTCCCGGAGTTCTTCGAGCAGTTCCACGTGCTCGTCACCCCGGTGGTGACGTCGAAGTACCCCCCGGGGCACGCGTTGCTGATGGCCCCCGGCGCCGCGATCGGGCTCCCCGGCCTGGTGCCGCTCCTCCTGGCCGGGCTCGCGGGGATGCTGCTCTACCTGCTCGCCCGCCGCGCGGCCGGCGTGTGGATCGCGTTCCTGGCGTGGCTCCTCTGGATGGCCGCGCCGGCGAACCTGGCGTGGCGCGCCTCCTATCTCTCCGAGAACACCTCCAGCGCCGCCTGCCTCCTCGCCCTCTGGCTCTGGGTGCGCTGGCGCGACACCGGCGCCGCCCGCTGGCTCGCCGCGACGGCGGTGGCGGTGGGCTGGTGCGCCATCACCCGCCCCCTCACCGCGCTCCTCTTCGCCCTCCCGCTCGGCGCCCTGACGCTGGCCGAGGTCGTCCGCCGGCGGCGGTGGCGGAGCCTGGCCGCGGGGCTCGCCGCGGGCGTGGCGACGCTCGCCATCATCCCCCTCTGGAGCGCGCGCACCACGGGCGACTGGCGGGTGTCGCCCTGGGAAGCGTACACCCGGGCGTACATGGACTACGACCGCCTGGGCTTCGGGCTGCAGATGCGCCCGCCCACGCGCATGCTCCCGCCCGACGTGGCGCAGGTGAACCGGGGATACCAGAAGGGCCACCGCGGGCACGTGGCCGGCCAGCTCCCCGCCATCGCCCTCTCGCGCGCGGGCGAGCTGGCGAAGGCGGTGGCGCTCTGGCACGCGCTGGAGCTTCCCACCGTCCCGGAGGTGGCGTACGCGGCGATGGTGGTGCTGGTGGTCGCGATGGCCTGGGGCGCGGCGGCAGGGCCGCCGGGAGCGCGCTTCGCCGGCGCCACCGTGGCGGCGATGTTCCTGGGATACCTCGTCTACGCCCACCCGCCGGCGTGGACGCTGTACTACGTGGAGCTCTACCCCGGCCTCGCCTTCCTGGCGGCGGTCGGGCTGCTGCGGATGCTGGGGATGGCGGCGCGCGCACTGAAGCGGCAGGACGTGCCGCGATGGACGTCGCGGGCCGCGCTGCTGGCGGCCGGCGTGGCGGCGATCGCCGCGGTGGGCAACGCCGCCGTGGCGCGCGACGACGCGCGGACGCGGCAGCGCGCGCCGCGGGCCTTCGCCGCGGCGATGCGCCGGGTGCCCGACCCGCGGGCGCTGGTGTTCGTGCGCTACGCCCCCCGGCACTCGCCGCACCAGTCGCTGGTCCAGAACGGCCCCGACGTCGCCCGCGCGCGCCTCGCCCTCGCCTACGACCGCGGTGCCGACGACGCGCGCCTGATCCGCGCCATGCCCGGCCGCTCCGTCTACCTCTACGACGAGGCCACCTCCACCCTCCGCCGCCTCACCGCCGCCGACCTCGCGCACCCGACGCCCGCGTGGGAGGCACCCGGCGCGGCGCGCTAGCGCTAGCTCTCTCTACACCGGCTCCAGGTGCGCTTCCGCGGCCGCGGCGCCCTCTCCCCTGCGCCTTGGAGCGCAATTCCCTCTCCCGTACCGGGAGAGGGGGGAGGACGCGGCGGTGGCGTGGCCTGCGGGCTGCTGTGAGAAAATCGCCTCCGTGTTGCCGGTTCGGGTGGCGTAGGGGCCGGGGAATCCAACCTCTCCCGGTACGGGAGAGGTGGCGAGCCTAAGCGAGCCGGAGAGGGCGCTGAGCCGCGGCGCGCGCTACACCGTCCGGCTTCGCCTGGTCAGCGGTCCGGCCCCGCGTAGTCCACGAAGAAGTCGCGGTTCTCGTGCAGCCGCAGCCGCAGCAGCCGCGCGGGCGCCAGCCGCGGCGCGATGCGCGGCCAGAGGAGGAGGAGGATGTTCTCGGTGGTGGGGATCCGTCCGCCGGGCGCGAACTCCGGCACCGCGTGGTTCAGGTGCTGGTGGTCCAGCGGCTCCAGCACCTCCTCGCGCAGCACGCGGTCGAGCAGGCCCAGGTCCACCGAGAAGCCGGTGAGGGGGTCCACCTCGCCCTCCACGGTGGCCTCCAGCAGGTAGTCGTGCCCGTGGCCATGGGGATTGGCGCATGGGCCGAAGGTGCCGCGGTTCTTCTCCTCGCTCCACTCCGGGCGGTGGTAGCGGTGCGCGGCGCTGAAGCGGACCCGGCGGGTGAGCTGCATCACGGGCATGGGAGTCGCGGGGGTGGGGGTCGGCGGGATGATAGCCGGCGCGCCGGGCGCGGGCCAGCCCGCGGCGCAGCGGAACCGCCGCTCTGGGGCCAAGATCGGTACGTGTCTTGCGTGGCGGCACCCCTGTGGCCCTGCGGTGCACGCCTTCGGCCCACCCTCGCTTTCCCCGTTTCATGCCTGCTTTAGCCCTGGGCAGCGATACTCCCGTGCGTTCGGAGCGACTCGACGCGCATCTCCCCAGCCTGAGCACGTTCGTGCCGCCCCGCGCGGACCCGGACGCGCCGGCGGTGGTGCTGATCGCCGAGGACCACCAGGACAGCCGCGACGCGCTGAGCACGCTGCTGGAGGCGCTGGGGTACCGGGTGCTGGTGGCGGGGAACGGGGCCGAGGCGGTGGCGGTGGCCCGCGCGTCGCGGCCGGACCTGATCCTGATGGACATGATGATGCCGTCGGTCGACGGCTTCCAGGCCACGCGCACCCTTCGCGCCGACGCGGACTTCCGCCAGGTGCCGATCGTGGCGATCACCGCGATGGAGGGCGCGCGCGAGGCGGTGTTCGAGGCGGGGTGCAGCGACGTGGTGGTGAAGCCCATCGACATCCGCCACTTCCTCTCGCGCCTGCCGGCGTGGCTCGCGCCGGCAGCGTAGACGGAATTTCACGCAGAGACGCGGAGACGCAGAGAGGCCACGGCGGTCTCCCTGCGTCTCCGCGTTTCTGCGTGAGGTGCTACTGATCGAAGATGTGCGTCCCGGCCGGCGGCGTGAAGGTGAACAGCGCGTCGGCCACGGGCTGGTTGACCTTCAGGTTGCGCAGCTCCACGCGGCGCACCGAGTTGTTCTCCTCCGTCATCTCGAAGCGGCGCACCAGGTAGTCCTCGCGGTCCACCCAGATGCGGATCACCTTGTACGGCGACTCGCGCTTCGGCACCAGCGTGAGCGCCCATGCCGGCCGCCCGCCCACCGCCTCCTGCCCGTTGAGGGTGGCGACGAAGCGGTCGGTGGCGTTGCTCAGGAACTGCCGCTGGAAGTCGGCCTGCTCGCCCCCCTCGGCGATGCTGGTGCGCACCACCTGGGTGCGGTCGGTGCTGGGGTAGTAGATCCAGAAGTGGCGCCCGTCCGCCACCATGATGTCGCCCGCCGGCTCGGTGAAGCGCATCAGGAAGCGGTCCGGCTTGCGCTGGTAGAGCTTGCCGGTGCTGGTCTGGTCGGTGTTCAGCAGCGGCACCCGCAGCGTCTGCGTGAAGTCCGCCTCCAGCGTGCGGACCCCCGCGGCCGTCTGCTCCACCCTCCGCAGGATCTCGTTCGCGTCCTGCCGCCCGCCCGCCGGGGCCGCGGCCGGCGCGGGGGCGGGCGCGGCGGTGGGAGGCGCCGCCGGGTCGTTCACGGCGCCAGGCGCGGCCGGTGCCGGCGCGGCCGTGTCGCCGCCGGTGACGATCGCCAGGTCGGGATCGCGCGCGGTGCGGACGGAGATCCCGTTCGGGTCCGCGCCGCCGCTCGGCGCGTCGGCCGACTGCTGGCGCCCGCACGCGAGCAGGAGCGGGAGGATCAGCAGCGCGGACGGGAGAGTATGTCGAGCCATGGGCGTTCGTCTTCGGATCGGGTTGTCGGAAAGTACCCGGCCGGGCAACCGCCGTTCCTGCATCTCACGCAAAGACGCGGAGACACAGAGAGGCCGTGGTTCTCTCCGTGGTCTCCGCGTCTCTGCGTGTGATGCTTTTCCGCTACCTGCGGCGCTCCGGAGGCGGCGCGGCGCGCGCGGCGGTCTTCCCCTGCTCCGAGAGCACGTCGGCGAGCGCCATCACCACGCCGGTGCCGACGGCCATCAGCAGCGCCGACTGCATGTTGCGCTGGCGGCGCACCGGCCGCGGCAGCCGGGTGCTGCCCATGCTGGTGTGCAGCGCGCTGCGCGTGGCTCCGCGCGCCGCCCGCATCGCCGCCCCGCCCACCAGCCCCCACATCAGCTTGCGCCCGAGTCCCGCCATAAGCCCCTCCAGGTCAACAGGTTGAGCCTCGTCCCCGTTGCACGACGCGGGCCATCGCGGCGCCTTCTCCATTCCTCCATGTCCCCCGTGAGAGACGGGTCGAGCACCGTCCCAGGGGTGTCGTCCTGAGAGGGTGTTGCCGAACCCGTTCTTCGTACACCCCTGGGTGTCATCCTGAGGCCCGGCCACGTGGAATCAGCTTTCGCTCCGAGGGCGGCAGGGCCGTGAGGATCTGATCGCGGCCACGACGGAGCCAGCTGCGGAAGCTCGCGCGGAAGCCACGCCCTCACGTTCACTCGTCGATGCCACGCAGGAAAAGCCAGGCATCGACGAGCGCCGGCGTGGACGCGTCGATGGTGCGGGCTTCCGCGGCGGGCTCCTGCGCATTCCTCGGCCAGATCCTCACGGCCCTGCCGTCTGCAGCGCTGACGCAGCATCGTGTGGTCGGGCCTCAGGATGACACCTGTGGTGCCGCGGAATGTGCGCGTTTCGCAACACCCTCCTCAGGATGACACCTGTGGTGCCGCGGAATGTGCGCGTTTCGCAACACCCTCCTCAGGATGACGTCTGCTGGGGCCGGTTTCTCGACTGTCGCCAAAGGCTTTCTGATCAACCGGAGAATGACGTCCGAAGAACACGCAAACAGTTGTATCACAACGAGTTGGCACAATAGTTGAACTCCGGACGCCGTTCGTCCGGAACGCGGAGAAGACGGCTCGTACGCGGAGGGGAAAGATGGAAGCGCGAGCGAAGCTCTTCGGCCACCCGATCCACCAGATGCTGATCGTGCTCCCGCTGGGGTCGCTCACGGGCGCGGTGATCTTCGACCTGCTGCACCTGCTCACCGGCGGCGAGCAGTGGGCGCTCGTCTCCTACTGGCTGATCGCGCTGGGGGTGCTGAGCGGCCTGCTGGCGGCGGTGTTCGGCCTCGCGGACTTCACCAAGATTCCCTCCGGCACGCGGGCCAAGCGCGTCGGCGCGCTGCACGGCGTGGGGAACGTGATCGTGGTGGCGCTGTTCGCGGTGAGCTGGCTGCTGCGGCGCGACGCGCCCACGAACCCGGAGACGATCGCCATCGTCCTCTCCCTGGCCGGCGGCGGGCTCTCGATGCTCACCGGGTGGCTGGGCGGGGAGCTGGTGGACCGGATGGGCGTGGGGGTGGACGATGGCGCCAACCTGAACGCCCCCAGCTCGCTCTCCGGAGCGCCGCCGCACCCGGCGCACGGCGGCGCCACCGCGGGCGACTGAGCGCTCCGGCGCCCTCGCGCCGAGACAGGGGAGGAGGTGAGCCATGCCGCGGCCGATCGCGGAGCAGGTGGTGGTGATCGCCGGCGCGTCCAGCGGGATGGGGCTGGCGGCGGCGCGGGAGATGGCCCGGCGCGGCGCGAAGGTGGTGCTGGCCGCTCGCAACGCGCCCGACCTGGAGCGCGCCGCCGACGAGATCCGCCGCGCCGGCGGCATGGCGGTCGCGGTGCCGGCGGACGTGACGGACTACTGGCAGATGGAGGCGCTCGCGCGCCGCGCGGCCGGGGTGTACGGGCGCATCGACAGCTGGGTGCACGCGGCGGCGGTGAGCGCCTACGCGCCCTTCCGCGAGCAGCCGCTGGAGGACTTCCGGCGCGTGCTGGAGGTCAACTTCATGGGGCAGGTGCACGGCGCCCGGGCGGCGCTGCCCTACCTGGAGCGGACGGGAGGCACGCTGGTGTGCATCGGCAGCGCGCTCTCGGACCGCGGGGTGCCGCTGCAGGGCGCGTACTGCGCCTCGAAGCACGCGCTCAAGGGGTGGATCGACTCGCTGCGCGTGGAGCTGATGAAGGCGGGCTCGCCGGTGCGGATCACGCTGGTGAAGCCGTCGTCCATCAACACGCCGCTCTTCGACAAGGCGAAGACGCAGCTCGGCGTGCACCCGCAGCCCATCCCGCCCGTCTACGATCCCGCGGTGGCGGTGGAGGCGATCATCCACGCGGCCGAGCACGCGCCCCGCGACGTGTACGTGGGCGGCGCGGGGAAGCTGCTCTCGGTGGTGGAGCGGATCAGCGCGAAGATCCTGGACTTCCAGCAGCTCCGCGGCGGCTTCGAGGGGCAGATGACCGACTGGCCGAAGGGGGCGGACGCGCCCAGCAACCTGTACGCGCCGGTCGCCGGCGACGGCGGCGTGCTGGGCGACTTCACCGCCGGCTCGAAGCGGCGGAGCCTGCACGACGAGGTGGCGCGGCACCAGCGGGTGGTGCTCGCGGCCGCCGCCCTCGCCGGGCTCGCGCTCGGCCGCTCGGCGCGGCGCCGCGGGAGGCTCCGCGCGCTCACTGCGTAAGTGATAAAAGATTCGTCTCACGCAGCGCAGAGACGCAGAGGCACAGGGAGAACCACTCTTTGTGACTCTGCGTCTCTGCGTGAGTTCAATCCTTCCTGTCGTCCAGCAGCGCGTTGCTGGGGACGGGCTGCACCGATTCCTGGATGGTGAGCAGCTCGTGCTCGTCGGCCGCGATCACCGCCTCTTCCGATGCCTCGCCCACGTCCTGCACGCGCGTGACCAGCGCGGCGGCGATCAGCAGGCAGACGCCACCCACCAGCACCATGTAGAGGGTGGCGTTGGGGTTGTCGGCGCCGAAGAGGCCGCGGATCAGCGGGCCGAAGAGGAGCGAGGCCAGGATCTCGGGGATCACGATGAAGAAGTTGAAGATCCCCATGTACACGCCCATCCGCTCGGGCGGGAGCGCGCCGGAGAGGATGGCGTACGGCATCGACAGGATCGACGCCCAGGCGATCCCCACGCCCACCATGGTGAGCATCAGCAGGTACTGGTCGTGGATCAGGTACACGCTCAGCAGGCCGAGCGCGCCGCACACCAGCGCGACGGCGTGCGTGAGCTTGCGGCTGGTGGCGCGCGCCACCGCGGGGAGCGCGAACGCCACCGCGAAGCAGACGATGGAATAGACCGAGAAGGTGAGCCCGCCCCACTCGGCGCCGCGCGCGTACAGCTCGCTCTTCGGGTCCGTCGCGCCGAACACGTGCCGGGCCACGGTCGGCACGAAGTACAGCCACATGCAGAACAGCCCCAGCCAGGTGAAGAGCTGCACCACCGCGAGCTGCTTCATGGTGGCCGGCATCCCGCCGATCGACGCGCCGATCTCGCCCAGGAGCGCGCCGAGGCCCGTGCGCCCCCGCTTCGCGCGGTCGAAGGCGGCGGGGTCCTCGGGCGGGAACTCGCTGGTGGTGAACACCGTCCAGAGCACGGCGACCAGGAAGACGGCGGCGCCCGCCTGGAAGGAGTACTTCACCGTGAGCGGGATGCCGCTGGCGGTGTTCCCCGACACGCCCATGAAGCGCAGCAGGTACGGCAGCGCGTTGGCCAGGGAGGCGCCCACGCCGATCATGATCGACTGCATCACGAAGCCGGTGGTGCGCTGGCTGGTGTCGAGCTTGTCGGCCACGAAGGCGCGGAACGGCTCCATGGAGATGTTGATGGAGGCGTCCAGGATCCAGAGGAGCGACGCGGCCATCCACAGCGACGTCGACGTGGGCATGAAGAAGAGCGCGATCGACGCCAGGATGGCCCCGGCGAGGAAGTACGGCCGGCGGCGCCCGAGCCGCCCCCAGGTGCGGTCGGAGAGCGCGCCCACGATGGGCTGCACCAGGAGCCCCGTCATCGGCGCGGCGAGCCAGAGGAAGGGCACCCGGTCCGGGCTGGCGCCCAGCCGCTCGTAGATGGCCGACATGTTGGCGAGCTGCAGCCCCCATCCGAACTGGATGCCCAGGAAGCCGAAGCTCATGTTGAACAGCTCGGGTGGGGTCAGGCGCGGTCTCTTCGGCACGGGATCCTCGCTACGAGGGTTGAAGGGCACACTGCCAGGAACGGCATCTCACACGGAGGCACGGAGAGATCTCAGAAAACTTTGAGAAACTCCACGGAATTCCAAAGACGTCATCCTGAGGCCGGTCACGCCGTCATTTCGTCCGCAGGAGACTCCGCAGGCCGAAGGATCTATAACCGCGACGGCACGTGAGCCGGTGAGATTTGCCCAAGCCTCGGGGGGCGACGACCCAATCGCGCGTCCTCCGCCAGGTGCTTGCACCAGCTATAGATAGATCCTTCGGCCTGCAAGGTCTTTCGCAGACGCGTCTGCAGCGAGACCGGCCTCAGAGGGTGTTGCTGAACCCGTTCTTCGGACACCCCTGGGGGTGTGTCAACGCCGGATGAAAGTCTGACACTTCTGGCGGTCGAAAATCTGACAGCCGGGAGTGGGTGACGAGCCCGAGTCGTCGCTCAAAAATCAGAGGGTGGAG
>JBJMPM010000226.1:0-9970 GCA_045803205.1 Longimicrobiaceae bacterium | reverse complement strand
GGGACAGCGCGCGCCCCGCGGCCCGTCCGCCGGCGGCGCGCCCGCCCGCGGCACCGGCACCGCCGCCCGCACCTCCGGCCCCGCCGCCGGCGCCGCGCCCCGCCACCTCGCCGCGGCCGGTGGCGGCGCTCCCGCGCGGGGCGGGGCAGCCGCCGAATCGACCTTCGCATCCTTCCTTCTGAGGAAAGCCTGGGACCATGTCCGAGAGCTCGCCGTATGCGGGAGTGCTGGCCGGCAAGAAGGGCCTGATCGTCGGCGTCGCCAACCGCAACTCCATCGCCTGGGCGTGCGCGCGCGCGCTGCGCGAGGCGGGGATGGAGCTCGCCTTCACCTACCAGGGCGAGGTGATGCGCGACCGGGTGATGAAGACGGTGTCGGAGATGGGCGAGGTGCCCCTCTTCGACCTCGACGTCACCTCCGACGAGCAGATCGGCGCGGTGCTGGAGCAGGTGCGGGGCCTGTGGGGCGGGAAGCTCGACTTCCTCCTGCACTCGGTCGCCTTCGCGCCCTCCACGGCGATGGGGGCGCCCTTCGTCGAGACGCAGCGGGGCGACTTCGCCACCGCGCTCGACATCAGCTGCTACTCGCTGGTGGCGCTCACCCGCGCCTTCCTCCCCCTGATGGAGGCGGGCGGGAGCATCGCCACCATGACCTACTACGGGTCGCAGAAGGCGGTGCCGGGCTACAACGTGATGGGCGTGGCCAAGGCGGCGCTGGAGGCCACGGTGCGCTACCTGGCGGTGGATCTGGGGCCCAGCGGGGTGCGGGTGAACGCCGTCTCCGCCGGCGCGGTGAACACACTGGCGGCGCGCGGGGTCGCGCACTTCCGCGACCTGATGCGCATCACCGCCGAGCGCTCGCCGCTCAAGCGCACCGTCGAGGCCGAGGAGGTCGGGCGCGCCACCCTCTTCCTCGCCTCGGACCTGTCGTCGGGGATCACCGGCGAGACCATGTACGTGGACGCCGGCTTCAACATCACCGCCGGCTAGTTGACAACGTGTCTCGCGCAGAGACGCGGAGTCGCGGAGAGGCCGGGTCGCTCTCTCCTGCGCCTCCGCGTCTCTGCGTGAGGTAATCCTGCGGAATCCTGCCGTTGACGTCATCCTCCGCCGCTGCGCGCGCGGCCGTCTTCCTGGACCGCGACGGCACGCTGATCCACGACCGCCACTATCTCTCCGATCCCGCCGGGGTGGAGCTCCTCCCCGGCGCGGCGGAGGCGGTCGCCCGGCTCAACCGCGCCGGGCTCTTCGTCGTGCTGGTCACCAACCAGTCCGGCATCGGCCGCGGGTTGTACGGAGAGGACGAGTACCGCGCCGTCCACGCGCGCCTGGTCGAGCTCCTCGCGGCCGAGGGGGCGCGGCTGGACGCCGACTACCACTGCACCCTCGCTCCCGACGCGCCCGATCCCGGGGCGATGCGCAAGCCCGGCGCGGGGATGTTCCTGCGCGCCGCGCGCGAGCACGGGCTGGACCCCGCCGCCGCGTGGTACGTGGGCGACCGCGCGCGCGACGTGGCGCCGGCGGAGGCGCTGGGCGGGCGCGGCATCCTGGTCCGCGGCGCACAGACCGAGCCGGACGCGGCCCGGTCTCCCGGCGTCGCCGCCGTGGTCGATTCGCTCGCCGAGGCCGTCGACCTCATCCTTTCCAATCGCCCGGCGGGCGGAGGAGAGGAGGATTGACGGCCTCCGCGGGGGGCCGCATACTTCATGCGTGAACGAACCTCGGCTGGGCGGCGCTCCGGCGCGGAACCTGCGGGGAGAGAGGGTGATTAAAAGTGGTTGATACGGCGGGGTTTGGACCCGTCTGAACCTGAATCGGGGGAGCGAGCGATGCAGACAGAGACTGCGGCGGTGGTGAACACCGAAGCCCCGACCAGCCCCGTGCTGCTGTCGGAGTTGGCGGCCACCGAGGTCCGCCGGTACATCGAGGAGCAGGGCGCGGCCGAGACGGCGGGGCTGCGCGTGGGCGTGCTCCCGGGCGGGTGCTCGGGGTTCCAGTACGGCCTGAACATCGAAGACGAGCCCGGCGAAGACGACATGACCTTCGAGTCGCAGGGGATCCGCCTCTTCGTGGACCCGTTCTCCCTGCAGTACCTGCAGGGCACGGAGATCGACTACGTGTCGACCTTCCAGGGGAGCGGCTTCACCTTCAACAACCCGAACGCCAGCGGCGGCTGCGGCTGCGGCAGCTCCTTCACGGCGTAGCGCGCCGGACCAGGGGACGGCACGATCGAGGGCCCGCGGATCACCACGATCCGCGGGCCCTCGTCGCTTTCTCAGCCGATGGTCAGGGTTCGGCTTCGCGCGAGCAGGTCACCCGCCATCGAGGTGCGCAGGGCGCTCAGGCGGTGCTGGACGCGCACGTACTCGGGATCGCTAAGGCTAAGCGTGCCCGCCTTGCGCGGGGACTCCACGACCTGCCCGTTCACCAGCAGCTTGCCGCCGATCACCCTCCCGATCTCCTCCTGGGCGTCGCCGTAGCGCTTCCGCGAGGCTTTCGACAGGTACATCCCGCCTTCGCGAAAGTACCAGTCGCGCATCTCCTCGGTGAGTGCCAGGAGCTCGTCGTAGGTGACCTCAGCGGCGACGGGATAGGCGGGGAGCAGCTCGGTCTTGCGCCACAGCTTCGTGTAGCACTCGAGCCGCGCCGCGCGCACGCTCTCGTCGATCCTGGTCCGCTCGGCCAGCACGCTGCCGATGAACCCGGCGACCAGTCCCACGGCTCCGGAGGTGACGATTCCCGCGATCGAGGTTGCTTCGAGCATGGGGTATCTCCGCGACAGGGTGGATGAATCCACAAGGACCCGCCTGCGTGGCCGACGCTCCCGCCGCCTTGCGGCTCGGTGTCCCTCAGACCATGTCCAGCACGAAATCGAACCGCCCCTCGCGGCCGTCCTGCGCCTCGGCCATCCGCATCAGCAGGCTCTCGTGGAAGATGCCGTCGCGCGCGTTCCGCGGCTCGCCGGGGAAGTAGAGCTGCGTGGTGAGCACCGGCCTGCCGGGCGCCTGCACCTTCACGTGGATGTGCCGCGTGCGCCCCGGGTACACTCCCGGGACGATCGTCTCCAGGCGGTAGGCGCCCTTCGCGTCGGCGAACTGGTGGCCGCGCAGGCGGAACCCGGCGTTGTCGTAGTTCCCGCCGTCGTCCGCCTGCCAGAAGTCGAGCAGCGCGCCGGCGACGGGGCGGCACCGGCGCGTCAGCACCGTGCCCACGACGACCAGCTTCGTGCCGGTGATCCCCGGGTCGAGCAGCGAGTGACGCCTCGGCGAGCTCGGCTTGAAGAACGGCCCCTCCGTCTCCGGCGCGGTCGCGTCCGCGTCGTCGCCGTCCTCGCAGGCAGGCGTGACCGCCGCCTCCTCCGGCTTCGCGGCCCCCTCCTCGGCGCATCGCAGCCCGAGCAGCGCCGGGCCTCCCACGGCGACCAGGGTGCGCAGGAACTGGCGCCGGCTCTCGCCCGGCGTGCCGGTGTCCAGCATGGTGACCTCCCTGAAGGAGCCCGGGCGGGGCGTGGCGGCCGACAGCGCGGATACACGCGGGAGACGCCGTTCATCCGCCGGATGTTAGCTGCAGTGCAGAGTAGCCGCAAACGTCTGACGCAACCAGGCGTTGAGCACTGCGGGAGCCGCGTGCGGACAGCTTGCTCGTGCGGCCGGTATCGCCGTCCACCCTATCCTTATCACTTCCAGTCCGCGGAGGGCTGGGCATGGGAATCCCCGGGCGCCAGGCCCTTGCGTACGCAGCCTCCGGGTGCGATCTTTCTCATGTCGAGAACGTTGCGGTTTCCCGATTCTACGAGGTGGAGATGATCCAGGTCGCCAGCAAGCTTGCCACGCCGCTGGACTACGCCGCCCTCCCGCGCGAGGAGCTGGTGGAGCGCATCGCCGCGCGCAAGCGCGAGTTGAACGCGGTGATCCTGGGGCACAACTACCAGCGCGTGGAGATCCAGGAGGTCAGCGACTACCTGGGCGACTCGCTGGGGCTCAGCCAGGAGGCCGCCCGCACCGACGCCGACGTGATCGTGTTCTGCGGCGTGCACTTCATGGCCGAGACGGCCAAGGTGCTCTCGCCGGACAAGACGGTGCTGATGCCGGACCTGCGCGCCGGCTGCCCCATGGCCGACTTCGTGACCGGCGACGCGCTGCGCCGGCTCAAGGCGCGCTACCCCGACGCGGCCGTGGTGGCCTACGTGAACTCCACCGCCGAGGTGAAGGCGGAGAGCGACGTCTGCTGCACCTCGGCCAACGCGGTCGCGGTGGTGGAGTCGATCCCGGCGGACCGCACCATCCTCTTCGTTCCCGACCGCAACCTGGCCAAGTACACGGCGGAGAAGAGCGGCCGCCCGTACGTGGTCGCCGGGCGCGAGGGGGCGGGGGAGGTGGCACCCGGGACCATCGTGGCCTGGGACGGCTACTGCTACGTGCACGACGACCTGGTGCTCGACGAGCTCTCCGCGGCGAAGAAGAAGCACCCGCGGGCGCTGGTGGTGATCCACCCCGAGGCGCGCAGCGAGCTGCTCGCGCAGGCCGACGTGGTCGCCAGCACCAGCCGCATGGTCGACCTCGCCGAGGAGCACGACGAGCTGATCATCGGCACCGAGCGCGGGCTGATCGACCGGCTGAAGAGCCGCTTCCCGGAGAAGACGCTGATCCCCATCTCCGGCGCGGCGATCTGCGGGAACATGAAGGTGAACACGCTGGCCAAGCTGGCCTGGTGCCTGGACCACGAGCAGCACGAGGTGGTGCTGGACGAGGAGGTGCGGTCGAAGGCGGAGCGCTCGCTGCGCCGCATGCTCGACCTCTCCGGGGGCTGGCGCGCCGCCACGCCCGAGGAGGAGGCCCTCGAGGGCGACGGCGTGCAGAAGAGCGGCTGCGGCTGCGCCTGAAGAACCGCAAATCTCTCACAGAGGTCACGGAGGCCACGGAGGAACACCTCTGTGACCTTCTGTGGCCTCTGTGAGAGATTGCCGTTATCTGTAACGAAATCCGTTGCAGCCGCGCTCCCGCCGCATTACGCTGCAGCCCATGCGCAACGGAAAGAGTGAAGAGCCGGGGCTGCGCCTCACCGTGCTCGACGACACCTTCGCGGTCTGCCGGCTCCCGGCGGACGCGGTGGTGCCGGATTGGGCGTGGATGGGCGAGGTCGCCTGCGTCACCCGCACCCGCGACGAGCTCTCCATCGTCTGCCGCGACGCGCTGGTGCCGGACGCGGTGCTGCGCGAGGCCGGATGGCGCTGCCTGCGCGTGCGCGGGCCGCTGCCGTTCTCCCTCACCGGCGTCTTCGCGCGCATCGCCCAGCCGCTGGCCGACGCCGGCATCAGCCTCTTCGCGGTGATGACCTACGACACCGACTACGTGATGGTGAAGGACGAGGTCCTCCGCGACGCCGTATCCGCCCTCATCTCCGCCGGCCACACCGTCGAGGCGCGCGTTCCCCCGCTCGCCGCGGACGCGCCCGCCCCCGCCTCCGCCTGATTCCCTGCACGCTGCGTCCGGACCGCGGCTACAGGCAGTTGGGAGGGATCGGCGGGCACCCGTGCTGCCACCCGATCCTTGCCTGTCGCGGCTGCACCCGCTCCACGTCCATGGTGCTCACCGGCTGCGTGACGCCCGGCGCGGCCGTATAGACCGCGACCACGTCGAGATCTACCTGGCTCTGGATCACCAGGAACCCGTCTTGGGGAGCGGTGATCGGGAACGGCGGAGGCGGGACGGGCGGCCCCGTCAGCACTCGCTTGCAGTCCACCCGCAGCGCCCCGTCCGGCCCGAGCCAGAGCGTGGTGAACCCCGTGATGGGTCCCTGCGACTCCGGGCGGGTGTACGCTACCTTGATACGAAACGGGGTCCACCGGTCGGTGGGGTTGTGGACATTCACAGCGGTGAAGTACTGGCCCATGGCAACCGGGGCGATCTGCCCCTGGGCGCCCTCCGTCATGGAACGGCCGCACACCACCTTTACCGCGTATTCGAGGTGCAGGGTGTCGGCGATTTGCGCGGAGGCGGCCACGGGGGTGGCCAAGAGCGCGGCCAGCGCCGCACAACGTGCGAGGTTGCGGGTTTGCATTGTTCACCTTCCGATGGATGGAATGAATCACTGAAACAGCGTGATGTGAACTGCGCGCATCGTAGAGGCACGACGCGTGCCCCGATCAGCCTGGGCTGCTGAGTCAGGTTGATCCATGTAAATCACTGAAATCGGCTCTCCCCGTCCGCTTGCCGGGGGAAGTGCCCGGGGGCGATTGGGACGGAGCCGCCCCATGTAACAGGGGTCGATGCGCCGCACTCGGCTCGGCGGCTCACGGCGATTCCGGGAGCATGCGCGACCCGGTGGTCCGGTCCACGTGCAGCACCGCGTCGAACGCGCGCGCCAGGCTGGTGGGGGTGAAGCTGTAGTCGTAGGCCAGCCATCCCACCAGCCGCAGCGGCCGCGCCTGGTCCAGCCAGCGCCCGCCCGGTTCGTCGACCGCGCCGCTGAGGTCGGCGACCAGGATGGGCATCCCCAGCCGGTGCAGCGCGTGCTCCAGGCTTCCGGGCGGGGCGGGGAAGGCCTCGAAGGGGAGGTACTGGCGGGCGCGCGGGTCCTGCACCCGGTCGCGGGCCGCGGTGTAGCGCCCGTCGAAGGTGGTGAGCCCGATCACCCGCATGTCCGTGGGGTGCGCGCGCGCCAGCCACCACCCCATCGCCGGCTCCAGGCGGCTCACGTGGGCGTTGTGCGCCCAGACGATGGCGCGGCTGCCGGGGCGCTGCCGCATCGCCCACTCCAGGTTGACGGCCATCGCGCTGTCGCGCATGCGCGTCGAGCCGGTGCCCTGGAGCATCGCGGCCTGCCAGGCCACGTCCGCGTTCTGGATCGCCCATTCCACGTCCGTCGGGCGGGCGCGGCGCAGGTACGCGTCGCGGTTCCGGGTCAGGTGGTCGCGCACGCGCGCCGCCCCCTCGCGCCACTTCCGCACGACGCTGTCCGGGCGCTGGGGGTACTGCTGGGCCTCCCACGCCGCGCGCATGTCCGCGTAGGCGCTGTCGGCGGAGGCGAAGTACGCGGAATCGGCGACCTGCAGGAATGCCAGCACGCTGTCGGCGGGGAGCCGCGGGTCCTGCATGTCGTATCCCACGAACTCCACCCGCCTGCGGCCGGAGGCGTTGTACGCCCGCATCCACTCGATCAGCGCCGCCACCTCCTCCGTCTTCCAGTTGCGGAAGAGCGCCGACATCGCCCAGCGCGCGTCGTTCTCCTGGCCCAGCACGTAGCGGTTGACGCGCTCCGTGGCGAGCTGGTTGGCCTCCAGCGCGAAGAGGGTGAACCCCATCTCCCGCACCAGGAACTCCACCAGCCGGTGCTTGCCGCGGAAGAACTCCGAGGTGCCGTGCGTGGACTCGCCCAGCGCCACGATGCGCGCGTCGCCCACGACCCTGCGCAGCGGCTGGAGGTCGGCGAAGGGCGCGCCCGCGTCGACGGTGGAGAGCGGGAAGGAGCGGCGGCGGAGCCAGCCCAGCTCGGCCGCCGTCGGCTCGGGCGGGCCGGGGAGCGCGTCTACCCGCGTGCCGCCGACCTCCAGCTCCAGCGCGTCGAACCAGGCCGTCCCGCCGCCGCGCATCCCGAGCCCGATCCACACCGTCTCCGCGGCCGGGTCCACCGGCAGGCTCAGCTCGAAGCGCGTCCAGTCGCGCGTGCCCGTGGCGCCGCGCCCGGGCATGGAATCGATCGCGAGCTCCTGGCCCGGGAGGCTGGCGCCGAGCTCCAGTCCCGCGTATCCGCGCACCCCCTCGGTGCGGATCCACCCCGACAGGCGGACCCGCTTCCCGGCCGCGAACGCCGCGGGGATCTGCATGCCGGCCTCGGTGACCGGCGTGCTGTCCGCCGGCGCCTCGATGCGCAGGCTGCGGCGCCCCTCGCGGCGCACGGCGGAGTCGAGGGCGAAGCGCACCGGGTTGGGATACCACTGGTCGGACGTCAGCATCCCCCAGGGGCGGCCGGGGCGCACGGCGCTCTCCATCTCGAACCCGAGGTTGAGCGGCTGCTGCGCGTGCGCGGCGCCGGCCAGGGCGAGCGCGGCCGCGGCGGCGAAGAGCGGTCGGGGGATGTGCATCGACATTCGATCCCTGTGTGTCCTGGGCACGGCTGGGGCTCTCACGGAGGCAGGGGGGAACGGAGGTGCCACAGGGATAGTCTCGCGCGGCGGAGGCGGCAAGGCTGGCAGGGCGAATGAATTCGCTGCAACAACCACACGAAGTCCGCCTTCGCGGACTACCGGCCGCGGTGCGACCGAGGGGGAGCGGCGCGCGATTGGCTCTCCCGCAGCCTCGGTACGCGCGCTTCGGCCGCGGCGGGACCGGTTGCGTGCCCCGAGGATGGCGGTGGCGAGTCCGCGAAGGCGGACTTCGGGCCGTTGTTGCCGCGGATTCATCCGCCGCCACATCCTCCCTCGGGACGGCGGATCGGTTGCCTCCGGACGGAATGGATGCCAGTTTTCCGCCGTCCGTCCCTACCCCAACGACCGGAGATTCGCGCGATGTCCGACCAGCTCCTCCCCGTCGGCGCCGAGGCGCCCAACTTCGAGGCGCAGACCACCGACGGCGGGCGCGTCTCCCTCTCGCAGTTCCGCGGGAGCAAGTCGGTGCTGCTGATGTTCTATCCCAAGGACGACACCCCCGGCTGCACGCGGCAGATGTGCACCGCGCGCGACGAGGGCGACGCGTACGAGGCGGCCGGCGTGCGGCGCTTCGGCGTGAACCCCGGCGGGATGGAGAGCCACCGCAAGTTCGCCGACAAGTACATGCTCGACTTCCCGCTCCTGGTGGACCAGGACGCGGAGATCGCCTCGGCGTACGGAGTGCTGAAGGAGAACGGCGGGGTGGCGCGCGCCACCAACCAGATAGACCGCGAGGGGAAGATCGCCTACGCCGCCACGGGGGCGCACGGCGCGGACGAGGTGCTGGGGGCGCTGCGTGGCTGACGGTCGCGGCGACGTGGTCGTCCGCGGCTACACGGGCGGCCTGTTCGCGGAGAACACCTACCTGGTGTCGTGCGCCGCCACCCGCGTCGGGATCCTGGTCGACCCCGGCGCCGCCACCGCCGCCGCGCTCGCCGACGCGCGCAGGCACGAGGTGCGCATCGAGGCCATCGTCCTCACCCACGCGCACGTGGACCACGTGGAGGGGCTCGGGCTGGCGAAGCGGGGGACCGGCGCCCCCATCTACCTGCACCCGGCCGACGGCGAGCTGTACCGCGCCGCGCCGATGCAGGCGCAGATGTTCGGGGTGCGGCTGGACCCGCTGCCGCCGGTCGACCACCCGCTCGCCGCGGGCGACGTGGTGCGGTTCGGAGAGTGCGAGCTGGCGGTGCGCTTCGCGCCGGGGCACGCGCCGGGGCACGTGATCCTGGTGGGCGACGGGGTGGCGCTGGTGGGGGACGTGATCTTCAGCGGCTCCATCGGCCGCACCGACCTCCCGGGCGGCGACCTGGCCACGCTGATGCGCTCCATCCGCGAGCAGGTGCTGACCCTCCCTGACGCGACCACGCTCCACACCGGCCACGGCCTGGACACCACCGTCGGCCACGAGCGCGTCTCCAACCCCTTCATCGTCGGCAACTACGGCGGCAGCTCCTTCGCCTGAGGGATGTTGAGGAACCTCCCGGAAGACGTCATCCTGAGGCCGGCCACACGCCCATTTCGTCCGCAGGAGACGTGGCAGGCCGAAGGATCTATCTATAACCGAGGAAGAACGTGAGGCCGTGAGATGCGCTCAGGCTGGGGCAACGACGACTGAAGCGCGCCCCCGCGGCTAAGTGCTTGCACCGACTATAGATCCTTCGGCCTGCATAGAATCGGGAAGCCGAAGCCATGGCGTGGTCGGCCTCAGGATGACGTCGATGAGGGGACGAGGTTTCTCAGCAGCCTCTGACGACGACCACGGGCATCACGCAGAGGCGCGGAGGAACGGAGAGACGCAGCGGTCTCTCCGTTCCTCCGCGCG
>JBJMPM010000137.1:0-15421 GCA_045803205.1 Longimicrobiaceae bacterium | reverse complement strand
CGGAGAGAACCACTCTCCGTGCCTCTGCGTCTCTGCGTGAGAAAATCTTCGTCAGGGACGCGGAACGACCAGCTTGACCGAGTCGGTCTCGACCTTCGCGGGGCCGCGGAGGCGGAACCTGAAGCCGAACCCGGGCGCCGCCATCGCCCGGTCGTTGCTGGTGTCCGGCCGCAACACCGGCATCCGCTCCAGTCTCGTGGTGTCGGGGACGACGACGGGCATGCCCTCGCTCCGCCCGAGGCCGGGCCCCTGGAGATGGAAACGGTACGTCACGGCGGGCTGAGCCTCCGGCGTGACGACCACTCCTTCCGCGACGGTCGGGGCGGCGACGGGCGAGATCGTGCGCGGCGCCGGTCCGCAGGCGGCGGTCGCCACGAGAACGAGCAGAACGGATGTGCGATGCATGGCGGTCCTCCGGGAGAGGTACGTCCAAGCATCGGCACCTTGCGCGCGCATGTCAACCGGCTTGGACAGAGAGTTGCTTCGGATTGTGTTCGGTTTTATCTTTGGGGCATGGACAAGCCCCTGATCCAGCTCCGCGGCCGCGGCACGGCGCACAACCCGCCCAACCGCTTCGTGCAGATGGACTTCGTGCCGGACTACGACGAGCTCGACCCCGAGGCGCCGGGGCCGGGCACCGTCTTCCTGCGCGACGCCACCCGCACCATCATCGCCCGCAACGACAGCCCCGACGTGGGCTTCAGCGCCAGCGTGAACCCGTACCGTGGCTGCGAGCACGGCTGCATCTACTGCTTCGCCCGCCCCACCCACGAGTACTTCGGCCTCTCCGCCGGGCTCGACTTCGAGACGAAGATCTTCGTCAAGGAAGACGCGCCCGAGCTGCTGCGGCAGGCGCTCGCCAACCCCCGCTGGGAGCCCGAGGTGATCGCCATGAGCGGCGTCACCGACTGCTACCAGCCGGCGGAGCGCAGGCTGCGCCTCACCCGGGGCTGCCTGGAGGTGTTGGCGGAGTTCCGCAACCCGGTGGCCATCATCACCAAGAACCACCTGGTCACCCGCGACGTCGACCTCCTCGGCGAGATGGCGGCGTGGAACGGGTCGGCGGTGAACGTCTCCATCACCACGCTCGACGAGAAGCTGCAGCGGGTGATGGAGCCGCGCACCTCCACCCCCGCGCGGCGCCTGACCGCGGTCGAGACGCTGGCGAAGGCCGGCGTGCCCGTGCGCGTGCTCGCCGCACCGATGATCCCCGGCCTCACCGACCACGAGCTCCCGAAGATCATCCGCGCCGCCGCCGACGCGGGGGCGCGGGGCGCCGCCTACATCCCGCTCCGCCTCCCCTGGGCGGTGAAGGAGCTGTTCGACACCTGGCTCGCCACCCACTTCCCCGACCGCCGCGAGAAGGTGCTGCACCGCATCCGCGAGATCCGCGGCGGGAAGCTGAACGACCCCGGCTTCGGCTCGCGGATGCGCGGCGAGGGCGCCTACGCCGACCAGCTCCGCGCCCTCTACAAGGCCGCCGTGCGCAAGGCGGGGCTCGACGGCGAGCACCCCGCGCTCTCCACCGAACACTTCCGTCGCCCGCACGACCGCCGCGGCCAGATGGCGCTTTTCGACGCGGCCTGACGTTCCCTGATACCGCGCCAGCGGCGGCTGGTCACTTCGAACGCTTGGCGGTGTCGGCCTTCACCTCACCCAACTCGCGGACAGCGAGGTCCGGGAACGACACGTGGTTCTTGCGCGCTCTCACTTCGAGGCTGCGGAATCGTTGGCCCACGTCAGGCGCGACCTCCAGGCCACGGTTCACTTGAAGCCAGCGGATCTGGTCGTCGATGCCCTGGTACGGGAAGTTCGGCGGCCGTTCGAAGATGTAGACGTAGAACGGGAACGTCACTTCCGAGCCAGGCGTGTGCACGGGAATGGTGAAGCGCTTCATGTTCGTATAAGCACGCTGGGCACGCACCTGACGAGCTGTCGCAATGTCCGCCGGCCCGCCGATGCCCTGCTCGAGCATTTCTGCGTAATCCGCGTAGCAGTTGGCGCCATAGAGCCGATAACATGCAGCGAGCGTCCGACGAGCCGCAGGCGCCTGGTTCGTGGCGAGCTCAGCGCGCGACAGCCACAGGTGCGCACCGAGCACGGCCGAACGGATGTACATGTCGTAGTCATACTGACGCATGAATACACCGCACTGGTCAATCGCCTGGCGAAGTAGCTCGACGGCTTCACGCTGCCGGTTCGCCAGCACGAGCGCCCTGCCGGCGTCCCGCCGGAACGCGCAGGATGTTGCGAAGGTGTCGGAGAAACGCCGGTACGACTGCACCGTCTCAAGCTGACGCGACAGGCGCTCAGCGAGCCGCAATGGCTCGACGACTTCAGTCCCGCGATTCATGGTGAACAAACGATCCGCTGCCGCGCGCGTAGCGGCCATCACAACGCGTCCGCACGACGACGTCCCGCCGAGACGCTCGCCGCAGGATCTGAATGAATTGAGCGCCGTGAGGATGGCCTCGGCGTGACGCGCCTTCAAAGTGGGGTCTTGCTGCTCAAGCGCATCCATTGCCATGGTGTAGGCGCCGAAGGTGTTTTCGAGATTGTCGAATTCGCCGACCTGAATGTTGTTGGCGCGATAGAGCTCACCCCAGATGCGCATGGACCGCTGGTACGAGGCGATTGCCGCCGCGGGCGCGTTATCAAGCCGATGCTCGACTTCGCCGGTCCGATAGTACGCCGTGGCGAGCGCCGCCTGGAAGGTGGCGTCGTCTCTATTGACGCGTGCCGCAGGCGTAGCCAGCGAGACGGCCTCTTGAATGGCGGCCAGTGCGCCCTCGCGATCTCGCCGATCATACCGTGCGGTGACGCGGTCGAAGACGCAGTCTATGCGCAGACGCAGTACGTCACGATGCGTCGGCACCTTTGTGTATAAATCGTCATAGATGCCGCATGCCTGCTGGTCGACTCGGCGCGCATCCTCGTCGCGATCCAGGGAACGCAGTGTGAAGGCGCGGTTGCTGAGAACGAGTGCGTAATCGATGCGCGCCTCGACGCTGGCCGAGTCTTGCTCCGCCACGCGCACAATCGCCGTCGCTTCATCAGAGGCGCGCAATGCCCGGACATGATCGTTGCGGTCATCGAGGAACTGGCGTTTGTTATCCAGCCAAAGCGCCGCCCACCGGCGCCCTTGCTCAGTAAGATTTCCTTCCTGGATCGCCGCCTGCAAAACTGGTTCGGATTCTGTGAGAATCCGCTCCTGATCTTCGGAGCGCGATAGAGCCCCCAATGCCCAGTAGTATTTGTACGTCGCGCGCAGAGCGAGCGTGCGCTGCTCTTGCGTGGCGTTCGGTCGAAGCGCTACAGCAACCATGACGCGGTACGCCTGCTCGTTAAGCTTCAGCCTCTCTTCGATTTCGCCGCGATTGCTTGCGAGACTGGCGCGGTGCATAAGTAGCATAGTTTGCACCGAGGCGCTGCGACGGTGCTCACCACCGAGATCGCTCAACTGGAGTTGCAACGGGAGCAGCCGGTCCAGTAGCTCCCGCTCAGCGCTCTGAAAGCCCCAGACTTCCTGCATCCGATCACTATCGAGCGTCTGCAGGACGCCAGCGATCGTCTGCCGCGCAACGGCGATGCCTTGGGTCGCCTGCCTCTTCGCCTCCCACATGGCCGCGCTCGTATCCCGGAGTTGCTGGTTCCGGGTCTCCAGCTTCGCATACGTCGCCGCGAGCGAGTCGCGGCTCTGCCGGGCGGAGCGCTCGGCTTCCTCCGCCTGCTTACGGGCGCGCTCGGCGGTGTCACGCTGCGCCACCACGCGCGCCTCGGCGGCCCGCGCTTCCTTCCGCTTGTGCCCCGCGTCCAGCGCGAAGGCCACCGCGAGCAACGCCAGAAGCAGGCAGACCACAGCGGACGTGCGGGCGATGCGGGACGCGCGTCGCGCCGCCAGGGCCTCGCGACGCTGCAGCTCGGCCTCGCGGCGGAGCTGCTCGGTGCGCTGCTGCTCCTCCTCCGCGCGGTCCTCGGCCTCGGCCTTGAGCCGGGCGGCTTCGGCCTGGGCGCGGGCGGCGGCGGCCTCGGCGGCGGCGCGCTCGGCGGCCGCCGTCTCCGCGGCCTTCTCCTCCGCCTTGCGGCGGTCGCGGCTCTTCGCCACGACCTTCGTCAGCACGTCGTGCGTCAGCTCGATGCGCGAGCGTCGGTCGCGCTCCTCGCGGCGGATCAGCCTCCGCTCCACCAGCGTGCTCACCGCCTCCTCGGTGACGCCGGGGAGGCGCACCGCGTTCTCCAGGGCCATGCTGTCGCGGCGGTCGTCCACCGTGAGCAGGCGCTCCTCCACCAGCAGGCGCACGGCGGGGTCCAGGTCGCCGATGCTGCGCTCGTAGAAGTCCTCCAGGATGCGCTCGCTGCTCCCCTCCACCAGGTCCGCGGTGATCGAATCCTGCCGCAGCTCCTTGCGGCGCTGGTTCAGCTCGCGGCAGAAGAGGCTCAGCAGCGCGGGGTCCGCCATCACGTTCTCGAGCGGCGCGGCGGGCTCGCCCGCCACCAGCCGCACGATGCGCTCGCCCACGCCCGGCTCGCCGGGATCGTCCGGCGGCGGCACCAGCACCGGCCCGCCGGCGGCGGTCACCAGCAGCGCCGCGGTCCCGCGCAGGGGCTCCAGCCGCATGCGGTTGACGGCGAGCGAGCGGACCGAGACGGTCAGCGTCTCCAGCTCGGCCAGGAAGTCCTCGCGCACCACCAGCACGACCTTGCAGGGCTGGCGGCCGAACGAGAACTCCGCCACCGCGTCCGCGTCACGGTTCAGCCGCTCCCGCACCCCGCGCGACGGCCGCCCCTCGATCAGGTCGCCCAGCTCCTCCAGGAACGCCGCCGTGCGCTGCTCCCCCTCGCGCGTCCGGCGGCCCAGCGTGAACGCCTCCTCGAACTGGTCGAACACCAGCAGCGGCAACGCCGGGCGGTTGTCGAAGGTCCAGAACTCGTTCCGGGTGCGGTGGAAGTACTCCCACAGCGTCTCCGCGGGGTCGGCGGGCGGCGCCTCCACCTCGCTCTCGGCGGCCTGCGAGGCGATGGCCCTCAGCACCTGCTCGCGCGGCGGCAGCGCCCCCGCGTCGTACGCCAGGCGGACCAGGACGGGGAGGAAGAGCTGCTCGCGCAGCCGCGGGAAGAGCCCGGCCTGCAGGAGCGAGCTCTTGCCCAGGCCCGACTGGCCGAAGAGGACGACGGAGACGCCCTCGCGGCGCACCCGGCGCACCAGCTCGTCCGCCTCGGGGTCGCGGCCGCGGAAGAACGGCTGGTCCTGCTCGCGAAACGACTCCAGTCCCGGCCACGGGTTCTCCGCGTCGACGGTGGGGCGCGCGGCGGAGACGCCGAGCGCCAGCGGCAGAGTGGCGCTCATCCCGGCCTCCGGTCACGCTGGTAGTCACGGTAGAGGTCGCGGATGTAGTCCGCGGCGTCGTCGATCTCCGCGTCGCTGCGGGCGTCGGTCCAGTGCAGCCGCGCGAAGGGCTCGGGGATGCCGTCGGCGTTCGGCGAGACCTCGTCGTCCAGCCGCAGGGGGAGGATGTACCTGCGCCCCTGGTGCACGCGCGGCTCGTAGTCGATGGCGGTGCGCCACTCCAGGCGGAAGAAGCGGTCGTCGCGGGTGAGCACGCTGCGCGAGAGCAGCGGCGTGAAGAACGACGACTCGCGGATGCTGGCGCGGATCTCCCGCTCGTAGTCGTCGCCGCCCTCCAGCCCGCCCAGGCGGTCGAACCACACCGGGAGCCGGCGCCGCTCCAGCGCCTCTGCGAGCTTCTGCGCGCGGGGGCGGTCTTCGCTGGCGTAGCTCAAGAAGATGGGATTCGCGCCGGCCACGGCCGGCGCGGCGCGGAGGTGGTCGCGCGGGCGGTCGTCGTCCAGCCCGGCGTCGCTCACCTCCTGCCAGCGCGCGGCGAGCTGGTCGATGAAGCCCAGCGCGTCGCCCTCGAACACCTGCGTCTGCGCGCTGAAGTAGCGCAGGAACTGCCGCAGCTCCAGGTCGTCGCGGGTGCGCGCGTCGATCAGGAATTCCGTGTTGAAGCCGCCCACCATCAGCCGCTCGCCCTTGGCGATGCGCAGGAAGAAACGCATCAGCCAGTCCGAGTAGCCGCTCCCGATCATCAGGATCGAGTGCGACCGCAGCTCGTGGACGAGGTTGTTGGGGCGGCGCGTCTCGGACTGCAGCGAATGCACGAACTCCAGCGTGTCCTCTTCCGTCACCACGTAGTCGGGGAGCGCGGAGACGCGGCCGAGCAGGTGGTAGACCACCGGGACACCCAGCTCCTCCACCGGATGCTCCAGGTCCCCCGGGCGGCCGGGAGCGTAGGCGAGCCACTGCGTGCGTTTCTCGCCGCCGAAGCGCTCGGCGTCGATGGCGCGCTGCAGCAGGTT
The DNA here is from genome assembly GCA_045803205.1 of Longimicrobiaceae bacterium. Taxonomy (GTDB): domain Bacteria; phylum Gemmatimonadota; class Gemmatimonadetes; order Longimicrobiales; family Longimicrobiaceae; genus Longimicrobium. Next base: position 9,061 of record JBJMPM010000137.1, on the reverse strand, counting down.
GTCGAAGGTGGTGGTGACGTAGAGCTGGAAGGCGTCGATACCGGCCAGCTTGCGCAGCGCGTCCGGCACGGCCACCGGCGGCGCGGAGAGCGCGAACTTTACGGCCGAGTACACCTGCACCAGCTGCGCGCCGGGGCGCTCCAGGTAGTGGCAGACCACCTGGTTGAGCGTGGTCGACTGCCTCGGGTCGACCGCACCCAGGCCGAGCGCAACGGCCACGCGGCGCGCCAGGTACTCGTTCAGGGTGCAGGGGCCGTGCTCGTCCTGCACCACGATCGCGTCGTGGCCCACGATGGGGATGACCTTGCGCTCCTGCATCAGCGACAGGAGCTGCATCCAGAACACGCCCGGAGGCGCGGCCGGCGGGGGAACGATCAGCTCTGCGGTGGACATCGAACGGGGCCTCCGGGGGGAGAGCTCGCGGCTGGCGCGGAGTGGAGAGGCCGCGAAAGAGTAAGGAAGACGCCAATGCGCGGCGCTTTCCGTGGACCGCCGGGAGCGGATCGACGGCGGGCGGGTTGCGCGCGGGGGCGAGAGAGATGAGGGCCGGCGGGGCGACATCAAGGGGTGTCGATGCGACCGAAATCCGCCGATTAACGGCTGTCCCCAAACCGTAATCGGCGCGCTGTGCGCCGTCAACTCAAACGGATGTTTTGGCGCGGCTCGACGGCGAGCACCTCGCGCTCTCCACCGCCCACTTCCGGCGGCCGCACGACCGCCGCAGCCAACTCGCGCTCTTTTGACGCAGCCTGAGGGGGTACCGAACACACGCCGCCGCAGCTGGCTGCGCGACGGGAGTGACGAAGCGGCCGATTCCCGCGTATGCCTACGAAGTCCTTCGTATTGACACGCTACGACAGTCTTCGTACCCTTCCTCACGCCGTCATCACCGACCTCGCTTCCTGCGCTCCTCCGGCCCCGTCACGCCTGTCCATGGTCCCCGATTCCGACGCTCCCGGCGGCGAGCGGTTCCTCGCCGGGTTCGCCCTGCTTTCTCTCGCCGCGGTGGCGGTCGGGTGCGCGGTCGCCTCGGCGCACGGCGTATCCGCCGGCTCGTGGGCGCGAAACCTCGCCGCGTGGTGCGTGGGCGCGGGGGTGGCGTGGGCGGCCGCCGCGCGGGCGTCCCGCCTTTCCGGAATCCTGCTGATCGCCCCGGTTGCCCTCGCGGCCACCCTGCTCAACCCCGGGCAGGAGGGCGTGCACCGGTGGATCGACGTGGGACCCCTGCACGTGAACGCCGCCGCCACGCTGCTCCCCGCTGCGGTCGTCGCCCTTGCGTCCGCCGGCCACCGGGGCTGGACCTGGCTGGCGGCGGCGGGGATGCTCGGCTTGCTCGTGCTGCAGCCTGATGCGTCTCAGGCGGCCGCCCTGGGCGCGGGGATGATCGTGGTCCTCGCCTCGCTCCGCGCTTCAGCGCTGGTCCGGGTGGGCGGGGCGGCCTCTACCGTGCTCGCGGTCGCGGCCGCCTGCATGCGGCCCGACTCCCTCGCGCCCGTGCCGGAGGTGGAGGGGATCATCGGCCTCGCGTGGGCATCGTCGCCGGTGGTGGCCGCCGTCGCGGTGGCCCTGCTCGCCGCCACGGCGCTCCTTCCGCTCCGGCTGGCGGGCCGGAGCCGCTCGTTCACGCCCGCCCTCGCGCTCGCCGCCTGCTGCGCCATGCAGGCGCTGGCGCCGGCGTTCGGCGCGTTCCCGGTGCCCCTGGTCGGCATCGGGATGAGCCCGGTCCTGGGCTTCTGGCTCGGCGCCGGGGCGCTGGCTGCGGCGCGCCGAGCCAATCCCGCGGAACGCGCGGCGTCGAACGTTGATGCTTGCGATGAAAGGGTGAACCGAAGATGATCGGCTCTCGCGACCGGCCGGGTTATGGCACGTCGTGAGGCGACCCGGACACGCGCTCCGCCGCGAGGTCGAAGTACCAGAGAAGCTGCGTTGCGCCGGGGATGTCGGGGTTGAAGAAGCGATCGATGCCGCCCAGCGTAGCGCCCATCCGCGCACAGAAGCGGCAGGCGCCCACGTTGGTGGTGTCGGTCTCGATCGTCAGCCAGCGGCAGCCGCGCTCGCGGGCCCACGTCGCTGCCGCGCGGAAGAGCGCCTCCCCGACCCCGCGGCCGCGCGCGCCCGGCAGCACGCGGATGTCCCACAGCACGGCCACGGCGCGCGACCGCTCCAAGCCGTGCACGCCCGGCGTGCCGAGCGCCACGACGGCGCCCCCGACCAGGTCTTCGCCGCTCCACGCCCGGAACACGCGCCCGTCCGACCCGTCGAGGCGGGCCCGGCGCCGCACGCGGTGTTCCTCCTCGTCGTCGTCCCTCACCCACGGCACGTCGACCTCGCGTTCGTGCAACAGCAGCCCGCCGCCACCGCGGTCGCGCACCTCCACCTCGAACACGCTGCGCACCTCGAACGCGGCCGGGATCCGGGCATAGTCGTCCATCCCGCCGCCCACCGGCGCGTCCGCCACCCTCAGGTCGGCGACGGCGATCCCGGGCGCGGCGGGGAGCGCGGCGGCATGGTTCGATGGCGGACGCTCTTCGCCGACGCCGGCTTCGTCGTGGTCGCGAAGGTCGAAATACCAGAGAAAGCGGACCGCATCCCCATCCTCGTCGTCGCCGGGATCCGCGAAGCGGTGGATGGCCCCAGCTCGCAGCCGCGCCCGAGGAAGAAGTCGAAGCTCCAGGTGTCGGTGTCGGCGCTCGGGGAGATCAGCCAGCGGCAACCCTGCGTCCGCGCCCACGCCGCGGCCGCGCGAAACAGCGCCTCGCTGACGCCGCCGATGTCGTGCGCCTCGCCCTGACGAATGTCCCACAGCAGGGCCCGGTCGCGGCGACCGTGCAGCGGCGCCAGCCCCGGCGTGTCCCACGCCACCACCGCGCCGCCGATGCGCCTGCGGCCGTTGCGCGCGGTGAACATGCGCCAGCTCCGCACGTCGTGCTCGCGGGCCCAGCGCAAGGGGCGCGCGAGGAAGGCGGCATCCCGGCGCCGCCTCCAGGCGATCAGCCGGTGGTCCACCAGCGCCAGCCCACCCAGCCCGCCGTGGCGCGGCTCGACCTCGATCATCCCCATGGACGTGTGATCGGGCCGCATCCGCGCATACCAGCATGTCGGCCATCGGCCCATCGGCCACCTCGATGAAGCGGCCCAGCCGGGTGAGCGCCCTCCACAGCAGGTCGGGGAGGAAGGCGGGGTGGATCGCCTCGCGGGTGGCGCGAAGCTCGTCCAGGCTCCACCAGCGGTGTTCGCCGACGATCTCGCGCTCTTCCGGCGTCCACAGGTCGGCGCCGGGCTCGCCGCCCTCCGACACCACGACTTCGGTCCACACGAACCACCGCTCCAGCGCACCGTTCTCCGCGGCATGGACCTCGTCGCGCAAGTCGACCGGCGACTCGAGCCGCGCCTTCAGCCCCGTCCGCGCGATCACCTTGCGCACGTCGCCGTCGATGGATCCGAAGGCCTCTGGCAGCGGACCCTGCGCGGTCGACCAGAACGGCGGCCCGCCGGGCGGCTGGTAGCGGAACAGCAGCAGCCGGACGTCGGGATCCACGATCAGCAGCCGCACCGCCGCGCGCTCCGGAATGCCGCGCTTGTCGCCGACGTCGGCCGGCTCGGTGAACGGGATCATCATCGTGCGTGCGGAGAAGGATCACGTCGGTCGCCTGATGTATCCCGGGAATGCCGGACCCTGCAACCCGCCGGCATCTCCATCGCCCACTTCCGGCGACCGCACGAACGCCGCGGCCGTCGTTCTCTGTTCCTCGGTGCCTCTGTGATACCACCTCTTGAGATTGGATGTGCAAAGAAAAGACGTCATCCCGAGAGGGTGTTGCTGAACCCGTTGTTCGGACACCCCTGGGTGTCATCCTGAGGCCCGGCCACATGGAATCAGCGTTCACTCCGATGGCGGCAGGGCCGTGAGGATCTGATCGCGGCCACGCCGGAGCCGGCTGCGGAAGCTCGCGCGGAAGCCACGGCCTCACGTTCACTCGTCGATGCTGCTCAGGAAAAGCCAGGCATCGACGAGCGCCGGCGTGGACGCGGCGATCGTGCGGGCTTCCGCGGCGGGCTCCTGTGCATTCCTCGGCCAGATCCTCACGGCCCTGCGGTCTGGAGCGCTGACGCCAGGACCGTGTGGCCGGGCCTCAGGATGACACCTGTGGTGCCGCGGAATGTGCGCGTTCAGCAACACCCTCTCAGGATGACGTCCCTATGCATCGCTGATTCTGAAAAGCGGCATGAGAGATTCTCTGTCGATGTTCGCGCTTCGAAGCGGCCATCGAAGGAACGCCCAAATCGCTTGAATTCGCACGATCCCGGCGCTACGTTATTTCTTAACATGGACAAAAAGAACATTCTTTTCCATCGGGGGAAGCGGCGATGAGCGTGGCGGAGACGGCGGACGTCGGCGCGGTGCTGCGCGAGCGCTTCGGGCTGGGGGAGTTCCGGCCGGGGCAGGAGCGGGTGATCCGCGCGATCCTGGAGCGGGGGGCGGCGCTGGCGGTGTTCCCCACCGGCGGCGGCAAGTCGCTCTGCTACCAGCTCCCCGCCCTCCTGCTGGACGGCGTCACCCTCGTCGTGTCGCCGCTCATCGCGCTCATGAAGGACCAGATCGACGCGCTCCTGGCCCTGGGGATCGACGCGGCCCGGCTGGACAGCACGCTCACCTTCGACGAGGCGAAGGCGGTGGAGCGGCGCCTCCTCTCCGGCGAGCTCAGGCTCCTCTACGTCTCGCCCGAGCGCTTCAACAACGAGCGCTTCCTGCAGCTCCTGGGGCGCGTGCACGTGGCGCTCTTCGCGGTCGACGAGGCGCACTGCATCTCCGAGTGGGGGCACAACTTCCGCCCCGACTACCTGAAGCTGGCCGACACCGCGCGCGAGCTGGGCGTGGCCCGCGTGCTGGCGCTCACCGCCACCGCCACCCCGCAGGTGGTGCGGGACGTCTGCGCCAGCTTCGGCATCGCCCCGGAGTGCGCGGTGGTCACCGGCTTCCACCGCCCCAACCTCTTCCTCTCCGTCCACCCGACGATGCCCCGGGAGCGCGACCGCGTGCTGGTGGAGCGCATCCGCTCGCGCCCCGCGGGGCCTGGGATCGTCTACGTGACCCTGCAGCGCACCGCCGAGCGCGTCGCCAAGCTGCTGGACGAGGCGGGGATCCCCGCGCGCGCCTACCACGCGGGGATGAACGACGACCTCCGCGCCGCGGTGCAGGAGTGGTGGAAGGCGTCCGACCGCGGCACGGTGGTGGCGACCATCGCCTTCGGGATGGGGATCGACAAGGCCGACGTGCGCTACGTCTACCACTACAACCTGCCCAAGGGGCTGGAGAGCTACAGCCAGGAGATGGGCCGCGCCGGGCGCGACGGCCTCCCCTCCGTGGTCGAGCTGCTGGGCGGGCTCGACGACGTGGCCACGCTGGAGAACTTCGCCTACGGCGACACGCCCACGGAGGCGTCCGTCCGCTCGCTCGTCGGCGAGCTGCTGGAGGCGGGCGCGGCCTTCGACGTGAGCATCTTCGACCTCTCCAGCCGCCACGACATCCGCCAGCTGGTGGTGAAGACGGCGCTCACCTACCTGGAGCTGCTGGGGGTGATCCGCCAGGGGACGCCCTTCTACGCCGGCTACCGCCTCCGCCTGAAGACGGAGCTTTCGGACGTGGTCGGCCGCTTCACCGGCGAGCGCAGGGAGTTCGTCGCCGGGATCTTCCGCGAGGCGCAGTTCGGGCGCACGTGGTATACGCTGAATCCCGAGGAGGTGGCCATCCGCCTGGGCTCGGACCGGGGCCGCGTCTGCCGCGCGGTGGAGTACCTGGGCGAGCAGGACCTGGCCGAGGTGCAGGCCAGCGACGCGCGGCAGCGCTTCACCCGCACCGCCACGCACGTCGACCGGGAGGCGCTGGTGGCCGAGCTCGTGGAGCGCTTCGCGCGGCGCGAGGCGCAGGAGGTGGCGCGGGTGAGCGACGTGGTGACGCTGGCCGCGCGCGACGGCTGCATCACCGCCGGGCTGCTCGCGCACTTCGGCGAGGAGGCCGCGGGGCCGTGCGGCCACTGCACCTGGTGCGAGACGCGCACGGCCGCCGTCTTCCCCACCCCGCCGCCGCCCCCGCCCATCCGCGTGCACCCGGCGGAGCTGCGCGCCCTGCTCGACGCGCACCCCGACGTGTTCGGCGCGGCGCGGCAGCGGGCGCGCTTCCTCTGCGGCCTCACCAGCCCCGCCGTGAGCCGCGCCCGCCTGGGCCGCCACCCCCTTTTCGGCGCGCTCGAGGACCACCGCTTCGCCGAGGTGCTGGCGTGGTGCGAGGCGGCGGGGTGAGGGGTGATTGATGAAATCATCGCGACGATGCGGCTGAAGCCACCGCTACAACATCACGCTGTCCGCCTTCGCGGACACCAACGACATGGCGTCAACCGAACAGGCGCCGCCGCTGCATCCAGATCAGCGGCGGCGCAATCGCCGGCTGGCGGCGGAGGCAATCTGAAATCAGAGGCCGAGCCGAACCCTGTCGGGCGCGCGCGCCGCTCTCCGGCTCAGCTTGCGCAGGTCTACAAGGAGGGTGCGGAACATCGGCGAGATGATGGAGAGGGTATGGGTGTGCTCCAGGTCGAGCTCCAGCACGAAGGTGGAGCCCAAGCGTGTCGCCAGGCGCTTCACCGATCGTCCGTGCTCGTCCTGGGCCTCGAGAATCGCCGAGTCCGGGTAGGCGCGCATCTCAGGCTGTGAGAAGAGCCGTCCTTCCATCCGCAGCCGCCCGGTGGCCGTGTCATAGGCCAGTCGTTCGACGGCCACCTGGAACTCGGCCCAGACGATGCAGCCACCTGGATTGCCGAGCCCGTACTTCGGCGGACGTGGGTTGAGCAGAGGTGCGTTCCACGTCCGTCCCTCCACCACCAGGAGCGGACGCTGCACTCGATAACCCGGGGCGAGGGAGGCGCATCCCGTCAGGGCGGTCGCGGCCAGGAACCAGCAGGCAAGGCGCGGCATGCGGGTCACCTTTCCGATGGAAGGGGCTGCGCAGGCGTGTTCCAAAGGTGAACGCGGGTGAGCCAGGCTCTGTGACACTCGTGGATCTCGGCCTCGTTCCGGCGGCAGGCGCGAAGTCTCGCCGAGCTGTGCTGGCGCGGTGCGAGGCGGCGGCTTAGCTCACACGGAGCCACGGAGAGGCACGGCCGTAACCCGGGTGCATCCAACCCTCCGGCCGCGCACCATCCCGTCCCCGTCCTCCCTCCGCCAGACCCCCAAATGACCTACGACGTCATCGTGATCGGCTCCGGCCAGGGCGGGGTGCCGCTCGCCACGCTGCTGGCGGGGAGCGGGCGGCGCGTGCTGCTCGCCGAGCGCGCGGAGCCGGGCGGCACCTGCGTGAACCGCGGCTGCACGCCCAGCAAGTCGCTGATCGCGAGCGCGCAGGCCGCGCACGACGCCCGCCGCGCCGGGCGCCTGGGCGTGCACGCGGAGGTGCGCGTCGACTTCCGCGCGGTGATGGAGCGGGTCGACGGCATCGTCCACCAGTGGCGCAGGGTGCTCGACGAGAAGCTCGCCGCGGCGGCACCGAACCTCGCCGTCGCCCGGGGCCATGCGCGCTTCGCCGGCCCGCGCCGGGTGGAGGTCGCGGGCGAGGTGCACGAGGCCGCGGCGGTGGTCGTGAACGTCGGCACCCGCCACGCCGTGCCGAACATCCCGGGGCTGGGCGCGGTGCCGTACCTCACCAACGGCTCCGTCTTCGCCCTGCGCGAGCTCCCGCCGCGGCTGGTGGTGGTCGGCGGGGGATACATCGGCTGCGAGCTGGGGCAGGCGTTCGCGCGGCTGGGCTCGTCGGTCACGGTGATCGAGCCCGGAACGCACCTCCTCTCCCGCGAGGACCCCGACGTCTCCGACGAGGTGGAGAAGGCCTTCCGCGCCGAGGGGATCGAGGTGCGCACCGGGAGCGCGCCCGCCCGCGTCGACGGTGGCGAGGGACGCGTCACCGTGACACTGGCGGAGGGAAGCGTGGTGGAGGGCTCGCACCTGCTGGTCGCCACCGGCCGCGTCCCCAACACCGCCGACCTGGGGTGCGAGGCCGCGGGCGTCCGGCTCGACGCGCGCGGGTTCATCCCCGTCGACGACGCGTTCCGCACCTCGGCCGAGGGGGTGTACGCCATCGGCGACTGCACCGGCGGCCCGCAGTTCACCCACCGCTCCTGGGACGACGGCCGCATCCTTTTCGAGATCTTCACCGGCGGTCGTACCGGCGGCCACGACGGGCGGCTGGTGCCCTACGCCATGTTCACCGACCCGCAGGTGGCGCGGGTGGGGCTGAGCGAGCGCGAGGCGCGGGAGAAGGGGATCGCGGTCGAAGTCGCCACCCTTCCCTTCGGCCACGTGGCGCGCGCCATCGAGGCCGACGTGCGCGCGGGGATGATGAAGGTGATGATCGACCCGGCGACGGAGCGCTTCGTGGGCGTGTCGATCGTCGGGGCGCAGGCGGGAGAGCTGGTGCACGCCTTCTCCCTGCTGATGCAGGCCGGCGCGAGCGCGAGGACCATGGTCGACGCGGAGATGATCCACCCCACCTTCGCCGAGGGGCTGCAGACGCTGGTGATGCGCCTCGACCGCTACCGCCTGGGATGATCTCTCCGTGTCCTCTGCGTCTCTGCGTGAGGCCTGCTGTTTTGTGATTTGACGGCTCGATAGATTGTCCCGCTCGCCGCCCGTCCATCGCCACCCGTCGCCAGACCGATGATCGACGCGATCTTCCACGCCCACTCCGGGCTCCGCTACCTGGTCCTGCTCGCGGCCGTCGTCGCGCTGATCGTGCAGGCGCTGGGCGTCTTCGGCCGGCAGCCGTACGGCCGCCCGTCGCGCATCTCCTTGGCCGTGTACTCGGGGCTGCTGGACCTGCAGGTCGCGCTGGGGCTGGTGATGCTGGTGCTCGGCTGCTTCTCCGGCGCGCTGATGTGGCACCTGCTGATGATGGTGCTCGCCATCGGCGCCCTGCACGGCTGCAAGGCCTACGCGCGCAAGCAGGCCGACGGCCGCCGCGCGCACACCGTGGCGCTGGTGGGCGTGGTGCTCGCGGTCGCGCTGATGGTGGGCG
>JBJMPM010000094.1:0-10088 GCA_045803205.1 Longimicrobiaceae bacterium | reverse complement strand
CGCGAGGCCCACGCACTTCCGCACTCCCGCACTTCCGCACTTCGCCTCTGTCTCCGCGCGGCGCGTCTACTCCATCGCCGCCATCAGCTCGGCGACGCGCACGAGAGTGAGAACAGGGTAGCCCGCCCGCTCGATCGCCTCGCGTCCGCCCTCCTCGCGGTGCACCAGCGCCAGCACGGCGAGCACCTTCCCCCCTTCGGCCTCGACCGCCTGGATCGCCTTCAGCGCGCTCCCGCCGGTGGTCACCGTGTCCTCGATCACCACCACCTCGTCACCGGCCGCGAAGCACCCCTCCACCCGCTTTCCCGTGCCGTGCGCCTTGGGCTCCTTGCGCACGGTGAAGGCGTTCACCGGGTCGCCCGCGAGCCACGAGGCGTGGGCGATGGCGTACGCCACCGGATCCGCGCCCAGGGTGAGCCCGCCCACCGCCGCGGGGCGAAGGCCCGCCTCGCGCAGCGCCGCCAGCCCCAGCCGGCCGACCACCGCCTGCCCCTCGGCGTGCGTGGTGGTGGTGCGCGCGTCCACGTAGTAGCGGCTGCGCGCGCCGGACGAGAGCACGAAGTCGCCCACCCGGAAGGAGCGCTCCAGCAGCAGCGCGATCAGCCGGTCGCGGTCATCGGCGCTCATACCGCTTTCTCCATTCGATTGTGCATTCCTCGGCCGCCGAAACAGAAATGGCTCTCACAGAGGTCACAGAGGACACGGAGGAAAGCACTTCAGTTCCTCTGTGACCTCTGTGACCTCTGTGAGAAATTGCAGTTCCTCTGCTGACCGAACGCATGGTCAGTCGAAACGATGTCATGGCAGGTCGCGCCCCGGGGCGGCGATCTCCACCCACTCCTCGATGGTGTTCGGCGACGGGTAGGGCATGCCGAACTCGTTGTGCAGCGCGCGGATCCCCTCCACCACGGCGGGGTCGGAGCGCACGTCGCTCTCGGGGCCGAACTCCAGGAACTCCAGGAACACGCCGGGCGTCTCCGCGCTCACGAAGTGCCACGCGTGCGCGCCGTGCACCGTGGCCGCCGCGTGCAGCGCCGCCCACAGCTCCGCGTACTCGCCGCGCCGGTGCTGCGGCACGAAGCGGCGGATGCTCACCAGTCGCCGCTCGCCCGTCTTCACGTCCATCGGTAACGCCCTTCCGGGTTTCAGGGGATGCGCGGCGGCCGCCCTCGGCGCCGCAGGAGCTGTCCGACCACCGCCGCGCCCACCCGCCCCAGCCCCGACGGCCGCGCCCGCCGGGCGATGCGCTGCGGCGCGCGGATCAGCGGCTCGACCTCGCTCGCGGGGAGGCGGCGGTGCGCCACCGCGAAGAGCAGCCGGTCCAGGTCGTCGCGCAGCATGGGGCGCGCGTCGGCGCGGCGGCTGGCGGTCATCCGCGCGCCGGCGTCGCGCGCGGCGCGGGCGAGCTCCAGCGCGCGCAGCCAGGCGCGCGGCTCCCACTCGCCCGGCGCCAGCACCGCGCGCGGGTACTCGGCGGCGAGCTCGTCCAGCAGCTCGTCGAGCACCAGCGCCCAGGTGGAGGCGTCGTCCAGGTCGGCGGGGTCCATCGCGCGGTCCACCAGCCGGTCCACCGCGCGCTTGAAGCGCAGCGCCGTGTCCACCACCCCCTCGTCGTGGTCCGGCAGCTCGGAGAGGAAGTCGACCAGCGCGTCGTACACGCGGGCGGCGGCCACCTCGTCCAGCCGGTCGATCTCGTCCATCAGGTCGCTCACGCGCGAGACCAGCGCCTCGCGGAAGCGGTCCATCGACGCCGGATGGTGCTCCAGCCAGAACCCCACCTCCGCGTCGATCACCGTCCGCAGGGTGACGAGCTTCGCGAAGGTGTCGGCCCTCATCGGTGCGCGCGGTTCGGGGGCTGGACAAGCTCGACGGGTGCGGAGCGCGCGTCAAGGCCGGGAAAAAGAAAGTGCCAAGTGCCTAGTCCCTAGTGCCAAGTGCGAACAGATAGCGGCTGATGGCAGGACTTCGTTTCAGAGAGGAAGCTATGCCGTTGGTGTCCGCGAAGGCGGACAGTGTGACGTTGTAGCGGCGACTTCAGTCGCATATTCCACCTCTACCCTCCGAATCCAGGTCAGCGCCGCATCTCCCGGCTCCAGTAGTACGCGGTGTTGCTGGCGGGGTCGATGACGAGCCAGGCGCGGCCGCCGGGGTGCGCGTACACCTCCAGCCGCTCGCCCACGCGGCGGAGCATCGTGCGCTGGTTGATCGTCCACCACGGGGTGAAGGTGGGCGCGATGATGGGGAGCGCGCGCGCCTCGTTGAGCGAGAGGCGGCGCAGCCCGGCCACGACGCGGCCGTGGTCCGCCGGGGCGAAGTTGAAGCGCACCCAGTACAGCCCGCCGCCGCGGTCGTCGCGGCGGGTGTGGATCTCCGTGGCGGAGGGAGGGACGAGCGCGGGGAGCGCCTCGCCGCCGGCGCGCGGCGCGGCGGCGTACGAGGCCCAGTACTGCTGCGGCTGCTCCACGTAGGTGCAGACGCTGGGATAGAGCGCCACCGCCAGCGTCAGCGCGGAGAGGCCGATCAGCAGCATCACGCTCCTGCGGCGCCGCAGCCGTTCGGTCTCGGAGAGTTGCTGCATCGGACCTGGAATCGATCGAAATGGATCGCTGATACCGCCTCTTGAGATTGGCTGTGCAAAGAGAAATGTCATCCTGAGGAAGCCGCCGCGTGGACTCGCGTCGTCGAAGAAGCCTGGCGGCAACCGAAGGATCCATAACATCGGCAGCGACACCGCCGGCCGTGTCGCGTCCGTGATCATAGATCCTTCAGGCGCCGCCACGTTTCAGCGCGAAAGCTGGCGTGGAGCAGCGGCGCCTTCAGGATGACGTTCAATGCACGGTCAATCCTGGAAAGCGGTATGAGCTCTTGCGCCACCCGTCCCCGCGGGGAAGAGCGGAAGGTGGGGGAATGTAGAGCGCCCGCCGGCAGGCCGCGAGGCCGCCGGCGGGCGCCGTCCAAGGAATCGAGCGAGCCTACGGGGCGCTGCGCGTGAGCACCAGCACCGGCGCGGGCGCCGAGACCGAGGGGAGGTGCAGCACCAGGTGGTTGCCGACCACCTCGTAGGCCACGCTCCGGGTGAGGTCCAGTCCCACCAGGTCGAACCCGTTGCCGGTGGCGCGCAGGCCGCTCTTGTGCCCCACGCTCACGGCCGAGCTGGGGTGGAAGCGAAGCTGCCCGCCCTCCGCCGTCACGCTCCCGGACTGCGTGCCGAACGAGACCGGCGCGGGCGAGACGGGGCTCCTCCAGGTCGACGCCTCCAGCGCGTACTCCCCGCGGGCGCCGAAGTGCACCGTCATCTGCTGCAGGCCGCCGCCGGGGAGGGCGGTGGCCGTGGGCGTGATGGTCCAGGTGCCCATCAGGTCGGCGTCGGTGGGCGCGGTGGCACCGTCGCCGCAGGCGGCGGAAGCCGTGGCGAGGGCGAGCAGGGCTGCGAGCGCGTGGAGCTTCCGCATGGGCGGGACTACCGGTAAGGGGCTGCGAGGGACCAGCGGATCAGTGAACGAACGGGAGGGGCTCTCCCTGACGGGGTGGGCGCGGACGCCGAGGTGAGTGAGGGCCCGCGCCGGTGGAACGACCCTCCAGCGCCCAGCCGGCGACGAAACCCTACTCCACCTCGACGCCGCGCCCGCGGCAGTCGCCGCTCCCCGCGGAGTCGGCCCGCACCACCTCGCGCACAGCCATGGCGCGCGGGAACATCCCCAGGTGGCCGAAGCGGCCGCGGCCGGTGACCTCGGCGCGCACCGTCACGAACACGGTGCCCCAGTGGTCACCCTTCACCAGCTCGCGGTAGCGCGCCATCAGCGGCCCGGGATCGGAGACCCACCACTTCTCGCGGCTCCCGCAGGGCTGGAACGACTGCTCCTCCCACTGCACCGTGTAGTGCCCGGTGAGCCGCTCCGGCTCCATCCCCCGCCCGCCGGCACCCAGGAACGCGGCCGCGGCGACGGCGAGCACTGCGCGGATCCTGTGCTTCATCAACACGCTTCCTGCCGTGGACCCTGCCGATGTGCATCAGTAAGACACGCGGCACTGTCGAAACGTTGCATTAAGATTTCTGTCCGTTTCCTCCGCATCCTCCGCGAACGATTCGACTTACTTCCCCTGCGCGATGGCCTTGCGGGCGATCCGGTCCACCAGCCCCGGCGCCACCAGCTTGAGCTTCGCGCCGAGCTTGCCCCGCAGCGTCATGACCAGGTCGCGCCGCCGCTTCGCCGCCGCGGCGATGGTCTGCCGCGCGCACTCCTCGGCGCTCATCACCTCGCGCTCGCGCACCGGGCTGTTCCCCTCGCCCAGCGGCCGCCCGTCGGGCCCGAAGGCGCGCTCGCGGATCTCCGTGGCCACGAAGCCGGGGAAGACCTGCGTCACCGTCACCCCGCTGTCTTCCAACTCGATGCGGATGGAGTCGAAGAAGCCGGCCAGCGCGTGCTTGCTGGCCGCGTAGCCGCTGCGCGTGGGCACTCCCGTGAGCCCGGTGAGGCTGTTGACCACCACGATGCGGCCGCGGCTCGCCTTCAGGTGCGGGAGGGCGAAGTAGGTGGGGTACACGCTCCCCAGGTAGTTCACCCGCATGATGCGCTCGAAGGGCGCCAGGTCGCGCATCTCGTCGAAGCGCGCCCACATCCCGATCCCCGCGTTGTTCACCAGCGTGTCGATGCGCCCGTGCTCGGCCGCCGCCCGCTCGATCAGCGCGCGGCACTGCTCCGGGTCGCCCACGTCGGCCGGCACCGCGAGCGCGCGGGCGCCGCGGGCGCGGCAGTCGGCGGCGGCCTCCTCCAGCTTCGCCGCGTCGCGCGCGGCCAGCACCAGGTGCGCGCCCTGGCCGGCGAGCTGCCGCGCCAGCTCGCGCCCGATCCCGGCCGAGGCGCCGGTGAGCACCACCACGTTGTCGCGGAAGGGAGCGTCGCTCATCGGGCCCTGGAGGATCGGGAGGTGTCGGCGCGCGCGCGCCGCGGCGCGCCGACGTCGATGTGGATCTGCGCCTGCCCCTCGGCCTGCACCACGGCGGCGACGGACCTGGAGAAGACGAACACGCCCAGCGGGGTGATGCGGTCCACCCGGCCGGTGGAGCGCACGCCGCGGGAGAGCTCGCGGTCGAGCGCCGCGTCCACGTCGCGGCGGATCTTCGCGATGCGGTCGCCCACGGCGAAGCGCGCGGACTTGCGCATCTCGTCGCGGAGCTGGTCGTACAGCAGCCACTCGGCCACCTCGGGGAGCACGCTGCGGCTCTCCACGGAGAAGTCCAGGTCGGGAACGGAGACCACCTGCGATACCGGGTCGAACACGGGGGTGCCGACGAAGTAGAGCGTCCCCCGTGCGTCGCCGGCGACGGTCGCGGCCAGCACCAGCCGCGTTCCCGAGCCGTACAGCCGCGCGCGGCGCACGGTAACGTGCCGGCCCTTGATTTCGATCCGGCGCCCCACCAGCTGGGCGCGGACGATGGAGTCCATCACCGTGAAGGGAAGCTCGGCCACCATCTGGATGCGGAAGCCCTCTCCCGGCGCCGTGCCCCCCGCCTTCGGCAGCGGCTTCGGCGTCACCGCGGGCCGCTCGCCGACCACCAGCCTGGGGCGCACGACCACGGAGACGGTGGTCGAAAGCGTGGTCCCCTCGCCGCGCACCGGCGTGTTGGAGAGCGCCTCGGGCTGCAGCAGCACGTACACGCCCTTCGAGGCCTTGATCGGCTGCTGCACCGTCTTCCAGACGCTCTCCACCCGCCGGTGCAGCGCCGCCGCCTCGCGGATGCGCTGGTCGATCTCCGGCGCGTTCTTGTCGAGCAGGCCCTGCACCATGTTCTGGACCCGCTCGGTCACGTCGACGTTGGCCTTGGTGAGCCTGCAGCGCACCCCGGCACGCACGGGGCGCGGCGTGGTGTGGGCCGACACGGTCCAGTCCGGCCGCACGCCGATGTCGGTGCGCAGCCCCAGGTCCATCGACGGCATCGGGCCGTCCTGGCCGCAGCTCGCGAGCTGCACCCACTGGCAGCGGCCGAGCACGCAGGGGCGCGCGGCCACGCGGGCGCGGTAGCGCACGTGCGCGGAGAGGTCCAGGTGGTCGCCGTCCAGCCGCAGCGAGAGCGGGTCGCGCTCCCACATCTCCTTGAGGTACACCGTCCCCACCACGGGGAAGCTCCCCAGCCGGTGCCATTCGGCCTCGTTGTTCTGGCCGCGCGGCACCTTCCGCTCCACCTGCGCCGCCACCGAGGCGAGCGACAGGGTGATCGGGAGGGTGACGGTGGAGGGCTGCGGCTCGGGCACCGCGCGCGGCGGGCCGCCCTCGTTGGGCGCGGGGATGCGCACGCTGTCGCGGCAGGCGCCCAGGGCCAGCAGGGGAATCACCAGGGCGAGACGGAAGCGGGATGGATTCAAGGGAGTGGCTGTAAGATGGAGATGGAGTGGATCGGGTCTGGAAAGCTCCCGTGCGGCCGACGCGCAGCGCCCTCTCCGGCTCGCTTAGGCTCGCCACCTCTCCCGTACCGGGAGAGGTTGAAGTTCCCGGCGCCTGCGCAGACCGACCCGGCAGCGTGGGGCAGAGTCCGCGTGACGCCTCGCAGGCCGCACCGTTGCCGAGGCCTCCTCCCTCTCCCGGTACGGGAGAGGGGATTGCGCTCTCAGGCGCAGGGGAGAGGGCGCCGCGGCCGCGGCGACGCGCAAGGCCGTCCTACTCGTCACGCTCTGGAGGACGCGGGGAGGTGATGTCGAGCACCAGGCGCCACGGAGCGCGGCCGTCGCGCGTCCAGATGCGCACGTAGTGGCCCGTCTCGCGGCGGCCGGCGCCCGCGTGCACGTAGCGGTACTCGCCGTACGTCCACCCGAAGTCGCCCGCCGCGGAGGCGAAGGCGCGCGCCGGGGTGGACGAGTAGCGGCGCGCACTGTCGGCCACGGCGGCGGCGAGCGCGGCCGGCAGGCCGACGTGCGGGAGCGCGCCGTCGCGCAGCAGGCGCATGCCGGGATCGCCGAAGCTCTCCAGCGCACCCGCGAACCCGCCGCGCTCCGCCCGCGCGGCGAAGTCGCTGTCGGCGGCGAGCAGCGCGCGCGCGGCGGTCTCGTCGTCCGGCCCGGCCTCGCGCGAGGGCGTGCCGCGGCCGGGCGGCACCCAGAGCGGCGGCTCGGGGTGCGGCTGCGGGTTCGAGGTGCCGAGGTCGACCACCCATTTCCACCCGTCCGCGCCGCGGCGCCAGACGGTGACGTAGTTGCCGTAGCCCAGCAGCGCGCCGGTGCTGTCCTTCACCTGCGACGGCCCGGTGGTGAAGCCGATCTCGCCCGACGTGGCGGCGTGGGCGTAGGCGGGGTGCCAGGCGAGCTGGATCTTCGTCGCCGGCCGCGAGCGCATGGAGGCGATGGCGTTCACCGGCTCCGGCCGGAAGATGATCGCGCTGTCGTCGGCGAAGCGGATGAAGCCGTCGCGCACCCCCTCGCGAAGGGTCGCCTGCTCGAACGCCCGCTCCGCCGCCACCAGCGCGGCCTCCGCGATCTCTTGCGGTGCGCCCGGCGCCGGCTGGGGCGGAGGCGTGCACGAGGCGAGCGCGGGGAGGGCGGCGAGCAGGAGCGTGCGGGCGTGGCGCATGGACGGAGCGAATGGGCGGACGTGGAAAGGTCGGGCGAGGGTACGCGCCGTGAAGGGCGAGGGATTCAGCGCCTGGGGAAGCGCCCGCGCCGGGCGAGGCCCGACGCGGACTTCGGACTGGTTACGTCGCGCGCCACCGCTCGCGCGGCAGCTCGTAGCGGACCACGCCCTCCTCCGACCCCTCGCCGGCGAAGGCGAGCCCGCATTTCTCCATCACCCCGATCGAAGGGCCCAGGTGCGGGTAGGTCTCGGCGATCACGCGCGTGACCTCGGGGAAGCCGAAGGCGCGGTCGATCAGCGCCTGCGTGGCCTCGGTGGCCAGGCCGCGGCGCCGGTGCTCCGGCAGAACGCCGTAGCCGACCTCCACGGTGCCATCCTCCTGCGGCGGGCCCTTGTATCCCGAGACCCCGACGAGCTCGCGGCCGGGGCCGTCGCCCGCCACCAGGTAGTACATCCACCATCCCTCGTGCTGCGGCGCCTCCTCGACGGCGCGGAGCGTCCAGAGGCGCGCGTCGTCGTCGTACAGCTCGGGCGGCCAGTCGTCGGGGATGCGGGCGTTCAGCAGCTCGGCGAATCGCCCGCGGTCCTCACCCTCGGCGCGGAGCAGGTCGGGGGTGCACCCCACCAGCTCCAGGCGTGCGGTCTTCAGCGTCGTCATGTCGTCGTCTTCGTGAGTCGATGATTGGATTTCGCGCGCCACGAACCCTCGTCCGCGGCGGCATCGGCGAGAAGACGGCGGCAATCACAGGCGCCTCACGAGAAGGAGAAGAAGAAGACCGGCGAGAAACCGTCCGGGAATATCGGTCCACGGAAGACGCGGAGCAACGGAGAACCCTCCGCGACTCTCCGTTCCTCCGCGGCTCTGCGTGAAAATGCAGTTTCCTCAGCCGTGGATGGCGGGAAGGACGTCGGTGAAGAGGAAGTCGTAGGCGGAGACCCAGCGCCCGTCCTGGTTCCACCCGGTGGAGACCATCACCAGGTCGTACTTCGGGACGACGAAGATCCACTGCCCGCCGGTGCCGGAGGCCACGATCACGTCGCCCGCCTCGCGGCGCGGGTTCAGCGGGTCGTCGAGCGAGCCGATCCACCAGAGGTAGCCGTAGCCCATCGCGTGGCGCCCGAACCCGAACGACGGCGTCGCCGCGCGCGCCGTCGACGCGCGCACCCACGCCTCGGGAACGACCTGCCGACCTCCCCAGCGCCCGCCGTCGAGCACGAGCTGCCCCACCTTCAGCAGGTCGCGCGGGCGCAGCAGCAGCCCGCCGCCGGTGTGCGGGAAGCCGTCGGAGGGGTTGCGATACCAGGAGTAGCCGCGCATCTGCAGCGGCTCGAAGAGGCGTTCGGCCGCGAACGCGTCCACCCGCTGCCCCTCCACGCGCCCCACGATCCCGGCCAGCGCGATCACGCCGCCGCTCACGTACTCCCAGCGCGTGCCCGGCGCCTCGCGCATGGGCCAGTCGACCACGAAGCGCACCCAGTCTCCCGACGACTCGTTGAGCTGCTGCAGCGGCGAGCCCGCGTACGGGCTCTCGCTCCAGTCCAGCCCGGTGCGCATGGTGAGCAGATCCTCCACCCGCATCGCCCGCTTGCGGTCGTCGAGGTTGCGGATCGGCTCGTACTCGGGGAAGAAGCCCACCACCGGCTGGCTCACCGCGAGCCGCCCGTCGCCCACCGCGATCCCCGCCAGGAGCGAGGTGACGCTCTTGCTCACCGACTGCAGCGTGTGGGCGCGCTCTGCCGTCCACCCGCCGTAGTAGCGCTCCCAGGCCAGCCGCCCGTGCCGCGCCACCAGCACGGCGTCGATCACCCCGTAGCGGCCGTTCTCGATCTGGTCGCCCAGCACGTCGAGCCGCGCGCCGTCGAACCCCTCGGCCGCCGGGGTCGACACCGGCCACCCGTCGTCCATGGCGACGGGATCGGGGCGCGGCGCCGCGGGGTCGGACCCGCAGGCGCCGAGCGCGCCGAGCGCCAGGAACTGCACCAGCCGTACGAGCGGGGAGCGGGGCATGGCGGGCTTCCTCCTCGGAGACGTTTGAGGTACCGCCCCAATGGGTGTCATCCTGAGAGGGTGTTGCTGAACCCGTTCTTCGGACACCCCTGGGTGTCATCCTGAGGCCCGGCCACGAGGAACCAGCGTTCGCTCCGATGGCGGCAGGGCCGTGAGGATCTGATCGCGGCCACGCCGGAGCCGGCTGCGGAAGCTCGCGCGGAAGCCACGGCCTCACGTTCACTCGTCGATGCCACGCTGGAAAAGCCAGGCATCGACGAGGGCCGGCGTGGACGCGGCGATCGTGCGGGCTTCCGCGGCGGGCTCCTGCGCATTCCTCGGCCAGATCCTCACGGCCCTGCCGTCTGCAGCGCTGACGCCAGGACCCGTGTGGCCGGGCCCAGACTGTGCAAAAACCCATTTCAACTGGGTCCTTGGGTGTATCAGGCCGGCTCTTCACGCCTGACCCTGCCGTTGGCAGCGGAGTCCTTCTGGTGCCGCACTGGAGTCGCAGGACGCATCCTGGTCCCATCGTGGG
>JBJMPM010000313.1:0-18854 GCA_045803205.1 Longimicrobiaceae bacterium | reverse complement strand
CGCGCCCAGAGCAGGCGCAGGTAGTCGTACACCTCGGTGGCGGTGCCGACGGTGGAGCGGCTGGTCTTGGTGGGGTTGCGCTGCTCGATGGCCACCGCGGGGGAGATGCCCTCGACGCGGTCCACGTCGGGCTTCTCCATCCGGTCGAGGAACTGCTTGGCGTAGGTGGAGAGGCTCTCCACGTAGCGCCGCTGCCCCTCGGCGTACACGGTGTCGAAGGCGAGCGAGCTCTTCCCCGAGCCGCTGGGGCCGGTCACCACGATGACCGAGCGGCGCGGGAGGTCGAGGTCCAGGTTCTTGAGGTTGTGCTGCCGCGCCCCGCGGATGACGATGCGATCCTTCATGGCGCGGGAAACTATGGAGGTGCCGGGGGAAGGGAAACGGGTGGGGACGGACGGCGGTGCGTTTCCGATGCCGCGGCGCCCTCTCCCCTGCGCCTGAGAGCGCAATCCCCTCTCCCGTACCGGGAGAGGGAGGTGGCCGCGGCACGGTGAGCCCGCGGTCGGTCGGGCGCCAACCCGCCCCGAGGGTGCGATTGCGGGCGGGCCGGGGCGCAATTAAATATAGTGGTGGTTGCGCTCCTTCTGCGTCTCTTTCTTTTGGAATTTCCCCTTCATGCTCATGCATATGCACCGGCTCGCGATCCTCGCGGTGGGCCTCGCGCTCGGCTGCCGCGACCTTCCCACCGCCTCCGCCCCCGCGCCGCTCCCCGCCGCACCGGCGGCGCCCCAGGCGGCGCTGCGCTGTGTCGCTAGCGTCGGCGACCGCACCGTCCAGTGCGGGCCGGCCACGGCCCCGCGCGGAGCGCGGGTGAACCTCACGCTGGGCGGACAGGGGCTGCACGTGCGTCTCACCACCACCCACGTGAGCTTCGACGGGGCGAGCCGCGTGCTCTCCGCCGACGTAGCCGTGCAGAACCTGCTCGACCAGCCGATGGGGACCGACGGCTCGGCCGTCACCGGCTTGCGGGTCTTCTTCGCCTCGGGTCCGACCGCCACGTCGGGAAGCGGCGCCGTCACCGTGCTTGCCGACAGCGTCGGGACCTTCCTGGCCACGGGGCAGCCGTACTACAAGTACGACGGCGTCCTCGAGCCCCGCGCCGTGTCGTCCCCGCGGACGTGGGCGTTCTCCGTAGACCCGGGCGTGACCACGTTCGAGTTCCAGGTCTACGTCGACACCCGTACTCCCGGCGAGACCGGGATCCTGCACTGGCGCCCGGAGTGGGGGGCGCCGGTCCGCTGGGGCGACTTCCGCGGCGTGTGGGCGGCGTCGCCGCACGACGTGTTTGCCGTGGGCAACGGCGTGGTGCTGCACTTCGACGGCAACTACTGGCGGGCGATGGACGCGGGCGGCGCTGACCTGAACGGCGTGTGGGGACTCGGCGGCACCAACGTGTACGCCGTGGGTTCGGCGGGCACGGTGCTGCACTGGACCGGGGGCGCGTGGGTGCCCGAGTTCGACGTCGACTTGGGCACCGCCGACCTCCGCTCCGTCTGGGGCTTCTCCGCGAACGACGTCTGGGTGGTGGGCGATTCCGGCCGCATCGCGCACTTCGACGGCTCCGGATGGACGGCGCACGAAGTCACGGCGAAGGGGCTTCGCTCCGTCTGGGGAAACGCTGCGAACAGCGTTTGGGCGGTCGGCGACGGGGGGACCGTGCTGCACTGGAACGGCGCTGCGTGGGAGCCTCAGAGCCTTCCGTCGCTGCCCGACCCTGCCGACTCGGTTACCGTCGCCGCCGTGTGGGGCACCTCCGCCACCGACGTCTGGGTCGCGGCCAACTACCATCCCTATTTCAACTGGGGTTATAGCAACCTCTACCACTACGATGGCACCTCGTGGACGGACGTGGTGGTCACGCAGAGTACGACGTTCGCGGGGGGCTGGAGCAGCAGCCCGACGGACGTGTGGATCTCCGGCACGATCGGCATGCTGCATTACGATGGATCTGACCTGACGTTCGACGTGGTGGGTCGGGAGTTCGGAGCCTCGCTGGTCGCGGTCACCGGCCTCTCCGCGAACGACCTGTTCGCGGTCGGGCGGGACGGCGCCATCGAGCACCGAACCGCCTCAGGATGGACCGCGATGTCGGAGCGATACCTCGGGTATCTGGAAGGCGTTTTCAACGGCCTGTGGGGATCGTCGCCCGGGGACGTTTGGGCCGTAGGTAAAATGCGGATCGGGCACCGCACCGGGGCCGGATGGACGTTCGCTCCATCGCCGGGGTACACGCGGCTGAACGCGGTCTGGGGCTCCGGCCCGGCGGACGTGTGGGCGACCGGGGACGACGGGGCGATGGCGCACTACGACGGCGAGCAATGGTCCGCCGTGTCGGCGGCGGGGGTCAGCGCGTCGCTGAACGTGGTCTGGGGCACTTCGTCGACCAATGCGTGGGCCGCGGGAGCCGATGGCACGGTGCTGCACTGGAACGGGACCGTGTGGAGCGCGTCGACAGTGGGTACCGTCCGGTGGAACGGCGTGTGGGGAAGCTCCGCGTCCGACGTGTTCCTGGTGGGCGACTCGGGCAGGGTACGGCGATGGAACGGGTCCGCCTGGGCGCCGATGAACAACTCGTCCGGCGCCTCTCTTCTCGGCGTCTGGGGTGCGGGCCCCGGCGACGTGTACGCGGTGGGCGAAGACGGGACCGTACTTCACTACGACGGCAACGCGAGCGGCGACTGGACCCTTCTCTCCACCCCTGCGGACCCCGAGGCGCCCATCCAGGCGGTATGGGGATCGAGCGCGGGCGACGTCTATCTGCTGGCGAACCGCGGGCTGGCCCTGTTGCACTGGAACGGCAGTGCCTGGCGCACGGTCTCGGCGTTCGCGCGGAACGCAGACGTGCGGATGTACGCCATCTGGGGCTCGGGAAGCCACGACATCTACCTTGCCGGGGAGGTGGGCACCATCCTGCACGGCCAGCGCTGACCTTTCTGACAGGAGTTGCAGGGCAGAGACCTGGAACGACGAACCGCGACGGCATGCCAGGGGTCCACCGCGCCCTCGGCCAGAGAGCGGTTGTGGTTGCAGGCGATGAGCGACTCGTGGAGAGGGGGCTAGCCGGAGCGCGGTGAGCTGTCACTCACGGTGGGATGCGGACGTTGTCTCCGGTTGCGAACCGTCGCGCGGACAACCCCGAGCGGAGGGGCGAACGATGCGGAGGAGCCTGGCGGTGCTCGCGATGGCGCCGGTGCTGCTGGCGAACCAGTGCTATCCGGCGTTCGACGTGCGCGTGTCGCCGGGCCCGGAGCCGCGGCAGGCGGTGTTCACCGGGGTGCGCAAGGGCGAGCCGGTGGAGCTCGACGGGGTCTCGGTCTTCCTCTGCCGCCCGGGCGAGGTGCAGCGCGCGGTGTGGAGCACGACGGTGAATGCCGACACCGTGGTCTACGGCGCGCGGCCCCAAGGTTTCGAGGCGGAGAAGCCGGCGGAGCCGCTCCGGCCGGGGGGATGCTACCGGGTGTCGGCGGCCGGGCGGCTGCGCACCAACCAGTTTGCGCGCGGCTCCGGCGGGTTCCAGGTGCCCGCGGACGGGAGCGTGGTGAACGGCACCGGCGCGCTCGGCCGCCGCCTCGGCAGCTCGCAGCAGGTGGAGCGCGCCGCGGTCAACTGCAAGCGCGCGTACCGCCGCGTTTCCACCCTGCAGGACACCGTCCGCATCGACGCGCGCACCTGGCCAGTCGCCGACACCACCCTCACCTGCGGCGACCTGCGCTACCGCCACACTGAGACCCTCGCGCGGGCCGAGAGCACCGAGCGCCTCATCCTGCAGGCCTCCGCCGGGATCGCGGGGCTGGTCGTTCTCTTCGCGATACAGGACAGGCTGAACCTGAAGTAGCCGTAAAGAAGGTGTCACGCAGAGCCACGGAGGCACGGAGAGACCGCCGAGTCTCGCCGTGCCTCCGTGCCTCTGTGTGAACCCGTTGTTGCCTGCTCTCCCGGTCCTGATAGCTTCCCGCCCATGCCGATGCTGGAACGCATCTACGGGATGGGCGTCGCCGCGCTGCGCCCCGCGCTGCCGCTGCTCGCGCGCGGCGAGGGGAAGCTCGCGCGCGGCATCCGCGGGCGGCGCGGCGTGGTGGAGCGGATGGAGGCGTGGGCGCGGGCGCACCGCGACCCGGCGCGCCCGCTGGCCTGGTTCCACGCGCCGAGCGTGGGCGAGGGGCACCAGGCGCGCGCGGTGATCGAGGCGTTCCGCGCGCTCCGGCCGGACGCGCAGGTCGTCTACACCTTCTTCTCCCCCTCCGCCGAGGCGTTCGCGCGCACCGTCCCCGCGGACTTCGCCGACTACCTCCCTCTCGACGCGCCCGGCGAGGTGCGCCGGGCGCTCGACGCGCTGCGGCCGCAGGTGATTGCGTTCAGCAAGTACGACGTGTGGCCCGTGCTCACGCGCGAGGCGAAGGCGCGCGGCGTCCGCCTGCTCCTGCTGAGCGCCACCCTCCCCGCCGCCGCCGGGCGCCTGCGCGCACCGTCGCGCGCGCTGCTGGGCCCCGCGTACGCCCGCCTCGACGCCGTCGCCGCGATCGCGGCGGAGGATGCGGAGCGCTTCGGGAGGCTGGGCGTGCCGCCGGAGCGGCGGAGCGTGATGGGGGATGCGCGCTTCGACCAGGTGTGGGCGCGCGCGAAGGCCGTCGACCGCACGTCCCCCCTGCTCGCGCCGTTCGGGGGATTCGAGGGGACGACGCTGGTCGCCGGCTCCACCTGGCCGGAGGACGAGCGCCACCTCCTTCCCGCCGCCGCCTCCCTGCGGAGGTCCGGCGGCGCGCTGCGGCTCATCCTCGTTCCGCACGAGCCGACGCCGGCGCACCTCGCCGCGGCGGAGAAGCGAATGGACGCGCTGGGGCTCTCGCACGCGCGGCTTTCATCGACCGATGCGCCGTCTGCCGGCGTCGTGCTGGTGGATCGCGTGGGCGTGCTGGGCGAGCTGTACGCGCTGGCGGACGTGGCATACGTGGGGGGAGGATTCGGAACGGCGGGGCTGCACTCGGTGCTGGAGCCTGCCGCGTTCGGCGTGCCGGTGCTCTTCGGCCCGCGCCACGCCAACGCGCGCGAGGCCGCCGAGCTGGTCGCGGCCGGCGGCGCCTTCGAGGTGTCGGGAGAGACGATCGAGAGGACTCTTGCCGGTCTGACGGACATTTACGAAGTCCGCCGTGGCGCCGGAGCGAAGGCCCTGACGTTCGTCGAGACGCGGCTCGGCGCGGCGGCCCGCGGGGCGGAACTGGTGGCGGGGATGCTTTAGCCGTGTACCTCGACCGTATCAGATCAAGGCACGATCAGAAGAGGCGGCCTCATCGGCCAGGTGCCGCAGCCTTCCGGCCGCGACGTCGGCTTCGAACTGCTCGTCCCAGTTTCTCGCGTCGAAGTCCAGAAACCACGCGCGGAAGCGGGACAGCTCTTCGGGCGTCAGCTCGCTGACGGCGCGCTCGATCTCCACGATTGTGCTCATGCATTCTACGCTAATGAAAGGTCCGGCCGCCTGGCAACCTGCCAGAACAAGGATCTGATACCGAGTTCCGCGATCAACTGTGCGTTTCCTCGGCACGTCTGCATCGACCGACTATAACTACAGATCCTTCGGCCTGCCAAGTCTTTGCCGGACAGAAGGATGCAGCGTGGCCGGCCTCAGGATGACGTCTTTGTGGGAGTGCGCGAATGCACAATTGATCACGGTGAATGGTATGACGCAGAGACGCAGAGGCACTGAGAGAACGCAGACACGCCTCTGCGGCCTCTCAGTTCCTCCGCGTCTCTGCGTGAGACGAATCTGTTTACATCGGAAACCCGGAATCCGGGACCGGCTCCGGGATCACGGCGTCGGCCTCGATCTCCACCAGCATGTCGGGGTCGATGAGGGCGGAGACCTGCACCATGGTGGCGGCCGGGCGGATGGCGCCGAAGAACTCGCCGTGCGCGCGCCCGAACTCCTCCCAGCGCGAGATGTCGGTCACGAACATCCGGGTGCGCACCACGTCCTGCATCCGCGCGCCCGCCTTGGCCAGCGCCGCGTCGATGGTGCGCAGCGCCTGCACCGCCTGCGCGTAGGCGTCGCCGCGGCCCACCAGCTCGCCGTCGGCCATCGCCGTGCAGCCGGACACGTACACGAGCTGCCCCACCCGCACCGCGCGCGAGTACCCCACCGGGGCCTCCCACGGCCCGCCGCTCGACACGTTCTGCCGCTTCGGGTCGGTCGACTGCATCCCCATCTCGCCCCCTGTCGGTTCGCCTACAGCGCGCCGTCCATGTACAGCTCCAGCCGCCACCCGGTCGGCGAGCGGAGCGCCCGCGCCAGGTCCACGCGCACCAGCCCGTCCAGCACGCTCGCCCCCACCCCCACCGACCAGAGCGGCCGCTGGAAGGTGAAGGCGTTGCGGCTCCCCGCCCATCCCAGGTCGGAGAAGAGCGCCAGCCGCGCCGCGCCGGTCCCGCGCCCGATCTCGCCCCGTCCGCGCCAGAACGCCGTGCCGACGGCCGCGCTCCCGTCGTAGCCGCGCAGCGTTCCCGCGCCGCCCAGCCGCCAGAGCCCCTGCACCGGCACGTCGCCGAACGAGGTCCCGGCGGCCGCGTCGAGCGCCACGGCGAAGGAGCCGAGATCCAGCGCGCCATTCAACCTGAGCGACGGCCGCGCGAAGCGGTAGTCTCCCGTTTCCGCCTCCACTCCCAGCTCCGTTCCCCAGCGGAAGCCGAGCGCGCCGGCATTGACCAGCGGGCGCAGCACCAGCCCCACGCCGAGCTGGTCGGCGCGGTCGGCAACCATGTTGGGGCGGAAGGCGAAGTCCGAGCCGATCCCCCGCAGCGACAGGTCGGTCTCGGTGCCTACGGGGTGCTGGTGCTCGCCGAAGAGGCGCCACTCCATCCACGGCCGCTCCGAGCGGGGCGGGGCGCCGCGCAGCTCCACGCCGGTGGCGCGGAAGTAGTCGCCGTTGTCGCGCCCCCAGAGCAGCGCGCCCAGCGAGTTCCCCAGCCCCAGCGGGCGCTCGGCGGGATTGGCCGCGGCGAGCCGGCGGTACGCGGCCAGCCGCAGCCGCCGCTCCGCCGTCTCCCGGCGCACCCCCAGCTCCAGGTCGGGCTCGCCGGTGGCGGTGGCGATGCGCAGGGTGCCGTCGGCCTCGATCGGCCCGAAGTCCATGCTCTGGCGCGCGCCCACGGAGAGCCCCTCCACCCGGTTGAAGCGCAGCAGCACCGGCGCGCGGCGGATGTCGGGGCGGGTGAAGACCCACGGGTCCGACGCCACCCGGTCCAGCTCCCGCCCCAGCTCCCGCGCCTCCTTCCCGGAGAGCAGCGGGGCGCCGGTGGTGAGCGGCGGCGGCAGGTCGGGGCTGGTGGCGAGCGCGGCGGTGTCGGCGGGCACCGTCACCTCCACCAGCCGGCAGCGGCCGCGCCGGCAGGTGCACGCGTCGCTGTCGCGGCACACCTGCGGGGTGTCGGGGACCGCGGGGGGGGCGGCCACGGGCGCGCCCGGCGCCGGGAGGGGATCGCCCTCCACGCGGTACTGCGACCAGGAGCGCTCGAAGCGGGCGGGAACGGTGAAGCCGCCCATCGTCACGGTGGCGTCGACCGCGGAGTGCGTGGGCATCCACCAGCGGTTCTGCACCAGCCCGTACTCGGTGGTGATGTAGCGCACGTCCACGCGCACGTCGGGGAGGAGCCACATCCCCCGCCGTCCCCGACGGCGGTGTGCGGGCGTGCTGTCCCTGTCGCGGTCGTTGTCGCTGTCGCCGCCGATGCTCACGTTCACGTTGGTGTTGCGCCGGCCGGCGGAGTCCCGGGTGGAGGAGGTCCGGATCGACTGCTTGAGGGAGTGCGAGAGCCGCAGCAGCGTGCGCACCACGCCGTAGCTGCGGTCCTCCAGCCAGATGGAGCCGCTCACCAGCGGCGCGTCCAGCCGCCGCGGCTCCACCCGCAGCTCGAAGACGCGCACCGACTCGCCGCCGGAGAGGCGCACGGTGAGGGTGTCGCCGGAGGAGAAGCGGTAGTCGCGCTCGCTCCCCACGGCCAGCGGGTGGCGGATCCAGGTCTCGTTCCCCAGCAGCCCCATCCGCATCCGCTCGTCGGCGGGGTCGAAGGCGAGCTCGCGCGCCTCGCCGCGCACGTCGTCGTCCGCGTCTCCGTCGTCGTTGTCAACCGTGCGGGTGCGGGCGCCCACCAGCTGCACCCGCGTGGGCCCCTCGCGCCGCCAGTCGATGCGCGCGGCGACCTCCTGCCCGAAGAGCGTGCGCTCGCGCAGCGGCGTGCGCAGCCCGGCGGCGGCCCGCTGCCGGCCCAGCGCCTGGTACGCGCGCAGGCTGCGGTCGGTGGTCAGGCGGTACTCGCGCGCCTTCCGCACCAGCTCGCGGGCGGTGGGGTCGCGGTACGAGGCGGCCATGGCGGCGGGGCTGGCCGGGGTGGTGTCCTGCATGGGGGCGGCGTGCAGCAGCAGGAGCGCGGCGGCGGAGAGGAGCATGGAAGTCGCGCGGGCTGTGGGTGGAGCGGAATGCGAGAAGATCCTTCGTCCGTGGCGCGGCAGTGAAGGATCGGGGCCATCCCCCGGATCGTCGCCGGGGCGCGGGCGGATCTCGTTTCGGGCGATGGAGATGCGCTCGCGCGACGGGCTTCGCGGCACGGGCGTCGGCTGCGCGCGCCGTCACCTGCCGTGGACGATGGGTGTGCCGCTGCGTACGGGAGGACCTGTGCGGAGGTTTCGGGGATGATGCCGGATCCGGCAAAAGAATTCTCTCACAGAGGTCACAGAGGTCACAGGGGAACGGCGCTGTTCCTCCGTGACCTCTGTGACCCCTGTGAGAGACCAGGCTGAATTGCCCTCACACTCCAATGGCGGATTGGGATGAGATCTTATTCCGCCAGCTCGCCGCGCAGCACGGTGACGGCTTTGCCGCCCAGGTGCACGCGGTCGCCGGCGGCGCGGACGCGCACGGTGCCGCCGCGGCGCGACGCCTGGTAGCCGGTCAGCTCGCCGCGGCCGAGCTTCGCCGCCCAGTACGGCGCCAGCACGCAGTGCGCCGAGCCGGTCACCGGGTCCTCGTCCACGCCTGCGTTGGGCGCGAAGAAGCGGGAGACGAAGTCGAACCCCGCCCGCGACGCCCGCGCGGTGACGATCACCCCGCGTGCCTCGACGCGGCGCAGCGCGGTGATGTCCGGCGCGAGCGAGAGCACCACGTCTTCCGACGCGACCTCCACGATCACGTCGAAGCGGCTGCGGCCCACGTAGACCGGGTCGGCGCCGAGCGCCTGCGCCAGCCCGGGGATGTCGCCGGCCGGCCGCTCGGGCTGGGCGGGGAAGTCCATCCAGATCCACTCGCCGTCGCGCCGGCAGGTGAGGAGGCCGCTCTGCGTGTGGAAGCGCGCCTCGGCGTCGGGCGGGAGCGCTCCCGTCTCCCAGAGCACGTGCGCGCTGGCCAGGGTGGCGTGGCCGCAGAGCGCGACCTCGACCGTGGGCGTGAACCAGCGCAGCGCGAATCCGCCGTCCCGCGGGTGCAGGAACGCGGTCTCGGAGAGGTTCATCTCCATCGCCACGCTGCGCATCCATTTCTCGTCGCGTGCGGCGTCCATCACGCACACGGCGGCGGGGTTGCCGGCGAACGGGCGGTCCGCGAAGGCGTCGACCTGGATGACGGGCTGGGGCATCTCAAATGATGGAAGTGCGTGGACGGATGCGCGGACGGCCTGGTCATCGAACTTCGTGTTCGCGCAGGTCGAACCGCATGCTGACGGCAATGCGCTCCGGGTCGCGCCGGTGCTTGATCGCGTCGAGGACCCGCTGGTCCTGGCGCAGCCGATTGAGCCTGAAACCTTGGCCCTCGTACCAGCCGACGAGATCGGGCTGCGAGTCGAGCGTGACGTATCTGCATCCTACGCGCGTCGCCTCGTCCTGCGCGAGTGCGATCACGTCGGCGACCACGAGCCTGCCCACGCCGGCGCCCTGGAAGGGAAGGTGAACGCCGAGCTGTGCCAGCTTCAGGGCAGCGACGTCCTGGTATCGTACCGCTAGTCCGCGCTCCCGGCGGCCGAGCGGGAGCGCGTCCATGCACACGGTCGCGTACGCGGCCATGATCCCCTTGATATAATAGAGGTACGTCACAGAGAGCTGTGCCTGCTGGTCTGGCCAGGCACGCTCGTACAGGAAGAGGGTCTGTTCCTCGCGTCCGCAGTCGAACCCCGGATCGGGAGACCCTTGGAGCACCCTGGGGACGATTTCGTCGGCGGAGACGCGGCGGGCGTCGGGCATTGACCGGACCGGAAGACCAAACAGTTCGGGCGGGCCGAATTCGACCCGCCCGGAAGTGGAGGCGTTCGTAGAGCGTCCTACTTTCCCTCTGGAACCGGCGCATCGGAGAGCTTCAACCGCTTCCGTACCGTCGTCATCTGGTGGACGCGCTGGAAGGTCGCGCGCCGCTCCGGCGTGTCGTCCGGCGGCCTCGCCATCTCCTCGTACACCTCTCGCGAGCCCTTCAGCGAAAGGGGCGGCGTGCGCCTGGTTCCCATGCGCCTCTCCAGTGCGGATTCGTCCAGCGCCAGTATTCCAATTCTATGGCCGCCGCCGTCCGGTGTCAACGGTTTCGGCGAGCGTAAACCCACGTCAAGTCCATGAACGGCAACCGCTTACGGCCACCGTGGGGACGTCGGCCAGTGCCCGCGCGCCCTCCCGTCGCTACTGCACGCAGCGGCCGTTCGGGTCGGGCTTGGGGTGGTCGACGACCGGGCGGTGGTCGAGGTTGGCCACGGTCCGCGCCAGGTCGGCGATGTAGCTCGCCACCTGCGCCATGTGCGCGTAGTCGATGTACTGCGGCTCGTCGGTCACCTGGTGGTAGTCGGCGTGGCCGCCGGTGGTGAAGAAGATGATGGGGATGCCGTAGCGCGCGTACTCGTAGTGGTCGCTCCGGCAGTAGATCACCTGCGGGTGGCCGTTCGCGTCCATCCCGTAGTCGAAGCGCAGCCCGTGGCTGCCGGTGCGGTTCACCGTCTCCGCCAGGTCGCCCAGCTCCGTGCTCAGCCGCCGCGAGCCCACCAGCTGCAGGTACCCCGGCCCGCCGCGCAGCTCGCCGCCCTCCTTCGCCACCCCGGTCACGTCGCCCGCGCCCCCCCGGCCGATCATGTCGATGTTGAGCTGCGCCACGATCGACTCGCGCGGCACCGTGGGGTGGTCGGTGAAGTGCTCCGCGCCGTACAGCCCCTCCTCCTCGGCCACGTGCCAGACGAAGAGCAGCGAGCGCTTCGGCCGCGGCCGCGAGGCGAAGTACTGGGCGATCTCCAGCACGCTCACCGACCCCGAGCCGTCGTCGTCGGCGCCGTTGTAGACGGAGTCCATGCGCGCCGAGGCACCGCCGGTGCGCCGCCGGATCTCCGCCAGCACCCCGTTCACCCGTGCCTGCTGCTCCGGGGTGAGCCGCGGAGCGGGATCGTCGGCGCCCTGCTCGCGGAAGAGGTGGTTCACGACGTACACCGAGTCGTGCGCCACCGGCTCGCCGGTGCCCACGTGGTCGTTGTGCGCCCCGATGGCCACGTACTCGCGGCTGAGCACCGGGTCGCTCCCGCGCAGCACCGCCACCACGTTGCGCGCCGGCACCGCGGTGGGCCGCTCGGCGAAGCGCGGCGTGCCGCTCACCGTCCGCCCCGGCGCGCCGGGCCGCAGGGTGGCCGGGTCCGCCCCCAGCATCAGCGCCGCCACCCGCTCGGTGACGTAGATGTAGGCCGGGAGCGAGGGGCCGCTGTCGCGGTGCATCCCCTGCAGCGGCTGGCGGTAGATGTCCAGCGACTGCGGCGTGATCTTGTCCAGCCCGGCGAAGGCGATCCCCGCGGCGCTCCGGTAGCGCGCCGTCATCGCGTTGCGGTTCACCGTCCCCGGCGGGTTCCCCACGAAGCCGGGGCCCATCCCCACCACCACCAGCTTGCCGGCCACGGCGGCGGGGTCGAGCAGGTTCGCCGAATCGGCCATGGTGCCGGCCCAGATCGCCTGCACGCCGTCGAGCGAGCGCGTGCCGGGCCCGTTGTCGCGCGCCACGTAGTCCGTCCACGGCGCGAGCGCGGTGCCGTTCACCGAGAAGGCCGAGCCCTCGTCGAAGTAGCGTTCCACCACCGGCACGGCCTGGAAGAAGGTGCCGTTGTCGCCGGCCGGCTCCAGCCCCAGCCGCCGCGCCTCGGCGGCGATGTACTCCACGGCGCGCGCGTTCCCGGGGGTGGCGAGCATCCGCCCCTTCATCGAGTCGTCGGCGAAGGCGTAGAGGCGCGTCCTCAGGTCGCCCGGCGTGATGGCCGGCGCCGTGGGCCGCGGCGCGTGCGTGCGCGGCAGGGTGAGCGGCCGCCAGGGGTCGGCGGGGGCCTGGGCGCGCGCGGCGGCGGGGAGCGCGGCGAGCGCCAGCAGCGGGAGCAGGCGGAGGGTCGAGCGATGCATCATCGGGAAGCGGTTCAGGGGAGGAGGGCCGTCAGGCGGCGCAACGTACCCGCATTGCCGACAAAAGGTGCCCCGCCGTGACGAACCGCGAGATGGACGACGCGAACGGCCGCGCGGAGAGGACCGTTCGTCCCCTCCGCGCCCCCGTTGTCCGTGCCTCTGTGCCTCCGTGAGAGACCAGCCGTCGACGGAATCAGGAATTGCCCGCCGGCCCGCGGTCGGTGAACCCGACGCCCGCGAGCACCAGGCCGAGCACCGCGTGCAGCCAGATGTCGTTCCCGCCGAGGGGGACGATCCCGAAGCCGTCCGGCGCGATGAAGCCCAGCACCATCAGCACCAGGTAGATGATGCCGCCCACGCGGCAGTAGGTGCGCGCCGCCGGCCAGGTGCGCGCCGCCAGCACCCCCCAGATGCCGAAGAGCAGGTGCACCACGTTGTGCAGCAGGTTCACGTGGAACAGGCCGAGCAGCCGGGGTGCCGTCGCCATGTCCGACGTCATGCTCGTGCCGCCGTCGGTGAGGAAGCCGAGGACCGCCACCAGGATGAACACCACGCCGAAGATCAGGGCAACGCGCTGGGCCAACGTCTTCATGAAAATCTCCTCCGCTGGGATGGACCTGCCGGGGGGGGAACCACGCTCGCCGGGGGGGACAGCCGCGTCAACGGTGCGGGGGCGCGTGTCCAAAACGCAAGGATTTCGTGCGCGGCGGGCCGGAATCTTGCTCCTCCAGCCCCCCGGGACCCCGAACCGGAGGGAACGATGGCACGCTACGGATACGACTACCCCGACTACCGCGGCCGGCCGGACGCGCGGCACAGCTTCGGGGTGCGCGGCTACGAGATGGGCGCCGGCTGGGGGTGGGACGACGACGCGAGCGACCCCAACTGGACCGCCGGCGGCTACCAGGGGATGCGGATGGAGGGGGACGCGCGCCGCGCGGCGTACGGCCGCGAGCGCCTCTACCGCCAGGGCGACCTGGGCGGCCATGGCGGCTTCGACGGGCGCGCGGACCTGCCCAACGGCTGGTACGACCGGTCGGGATACTACCACGAGCAGTACGAGCGCGAGGGGCGCGGCCTGCCCCCCGCGCACGCGGCCGGGTGGCGCGGCCAGGCGGGCCCCGGCGACGGGGGCGTGCGCTACGATGGCGAGTACCTGCGCCAGTACAACGCGCACAGCCCCGCGCTGGGCCCGGGCGGCCCGCGGCGGAGCTGGGGCTTCAGCGCCGGCCCCGACGCCCCGCGCATGCGCGGCTACGACGAGCGCTACCGGCGGACGGACGAGCGGGGCCACGCCGGCTACAACACCGGCGGCTTCGCGGAGGGGAAGTTCGCCGGACCGGGCACTCGCCAGTCCGTCCCCATGCAGAAGGGCGGACGTTAACGGACGTCAGGGAAACTGCTTTGGTCTCACACGGAGTCAACGGAGTCGATGTTCACCGTTGACTCCGTTGACTCCGTGTGAGATCCTTTCTTTTCAGCATTCGGTATTCGTTCAGGAACACAAAACCCCCTCCCCAGGCATAGCGTGCGGGGAGGGGGTTCTGATCGTGTGCCGGCCTACCGGCGTTCGGATACCGAAACGTAGCGTCCAGATCGCTGTGAGTCAATCCCTCTGTTCAGTAGTTGGACGACCGGCTGTCGCGGCCTGGTGACTCTCGGACGAGATCTCCTCCTGTCCGCTTTCGGCCGGCTGGCTGCGGAGGATGGTCGTCTCGCCGGCATCGCGGCGGCTCTCCAGGATGTTCTCCAGCTCGCGCTCGCGCAGGTCGAGCGTGTACCCCGCGCCCACGATCCCCACCCGCAGGTAGCTGAGCGTCAGCGGCACCCCGTCGCGGCGGCACTCGTCGGCGTTGTCGAAGCGCACGCCGCGTCCGTCCACGAAGGTCACCGAGCCGTGCCCCACCACCTCGGCCAGGTGCCCGCGCACCACCATCGCCGTGTCTTCGTCGATCCCCAGCCCCATCAGGTCGGCGTTGCGGGCGATCACCATGAAGAGCCGCTGCAGCCGCCGGCGCTGGCTGAAGTGCGTGTCGATCATCGCGCGGAAGCCCAGCAGCCCGAAGCCGGGGCCCAGGTGGAGCTTCTGCATCTGCCCGTACTCGTCGGGCTCGCCCCCGGCCAGGATGGTCTCGGTGAGCGCCGCCGCCCCCGCGCTGGTGCCGCACACCACCGCGCCGCCCGCGTAGGCTTCCGCCAGCGCCCGCCCCACGCGCGAGCCCCCCAGCGTGGTCACCAGGTGCACCTGGTCGCCCCCGCCCAGGAAGATCCCGTCCGCGTCCAGCAGCATCTTCGCCACGCGCTGGTCCTGCGCGCGGTCGCGGCTGTCGACGATCGGCATCTCCACGTGCGTGGCGCCCGCCTCGTCGAACGACTTCAGCCACTCGCGCGCCGACTTCACCGGGTGCATCGACGCCGTGGTGAGGCCCACGATGCGCCCGCCGTCGCGCCCCTTGGCCAGCTCCACGAAGCGCCCGAACGCCTCGCCCCTGGCGTTGCAGGCGCCGCCGATCAGCACCAGCGCGCCGCCGTGCTCGTCCGTGCGCCGCCGCCCCGCCCCCGCGCTACCGCTGCTCGGCTCCCGCTCCATCCCGCACCCCCACCGGTTCGTCCATCCCCGTCTCCCGCAGCGCCCGCGCCGCGAGCGCCGCCGCCACCTGCGCCGCGGGGGAGGCGCCGTCCTCGACCGCCCCCGCGTCTTCGGTGGTACCCCCCAGCTCCAGCACGATCCGTCCCTCGCGCACCTGCGCCACCGCGCTGGCGCGCCGGGCGTCGCGCGCGGTCACGTCGTCCGCGGCGGAGAAGACGGCCACGCGGCACCCCGCGTCGCGCGCCAGGTCCTGCACCTCCCACTCCTTCGCGGGGCAGACCACGACGCCGCCCTCCGGCACCCCGTCGGCCACCACGGCCACCAGGCGGCGCGCCAGCTCCGGGTCGCGGTAGCGCTCGGGAACGTCCACCGGCTCGGCGTCGAGCACCACGGCGACGGCGGAGCGGCCGTAGGGGAGCCCCTCGTTCAGCAGCTCGAAGGGGGAGAGCTCCACCACCCCCTCGGACGGCACCCGCAGCGCCTCCAGCCGCGTGCGCACGCCGGCACGGTCGCCCCCGCCGGTGATCCCGCACAGCACGCGCCGCCCCGGGCGGGGAAGGTCGGGCTCTCCCGCGAGCGCCGCCAGCTCGGCCACGATCTCGTCCACCATCGCCCGCTCCAGCGCCCCCGCGAAGGCGTGCTGCACCACCTCCAGCGCCCGCGCGGCGGCCCGCGCGCCCACCGCGGCGTGCAGGTGCTCGAAGACCACGGTGTACTCGCCCGGCCGGTCGCCGCCGCGCGCGCGGCCGTACCCCACGTCGTGGCCCATCATCGACTGCAGCTCCAGCCCCACGTGCTCGGCGATGTGCGGGGCATAGGTGCCGCGCCGCAGCCGGGTGACGAAGCCGCCGCGCTCGCCGATGCTGCAGCGGTGCTCCCAGAGCCCGGGGAACGCCTCCACCAGCGCCGTGGTCACCCCCGCCACCTCGGCCGAGGAGATCTCGTCGTAGGCGCCGGGCGCCACGTCCATGCGGGTGACCGGCGCACGCGACCAGAAGTTGGCCCCGCGCACGGTGCGCAGCCCCAGCAGGCGGATCTCGTCGTACGGGCTCGGCCGGTTCATCGTGGCGGCGCGATGCGCAAACGCGGGGCCGGAGGAATCATTCTCACGCCAGCCTCGGATGAGGTAGTGCGGGAGTGCGGAAGTGCGGAAGTGCGTGAGTCCCCGCGCGTTTCCAGCGCACTCCCGCACTCCCGCACTCCCGCACTCTGGCACGGGGACCGGAGAGAGCCGCGAAGTAGAGGCACTGGAACCGGATGCGGCGGCGGCGCGTAGAGTATGCGCGGAGCGATCCGCCGGGAACCCGCATCTGGACGGCATCCCCTCCGCGGCGCAGATTGTCGCGAGTGGCAGCTGGTCCCCCGTTCACAGCCCGCCTTCTGGAGCCGCCCCATGCACCTCCGCCACCGTCTCGCCGCCGCCCTCCCGCTGGCGGCCCTCACCCTTGCCGCGCCCGCGGCCGCGCAGCCGGACGTGGTGGCCATCACCCGTCGGGCGAGCCCCGCGGTGGTCACCCTGCACGCCTACAACTCCACCGGGCGCCGGATGAGCCTGGGGAGCGGCTTCTTCCTTTCCGACGGCCGCATCGCCACCAACCGGCACGTGGTCGAGGGCGCCACCCGCATGCAGGTGACCTCGTCGGACGAGCGGCCGATCGGGAGCGCCGAGTACGCCGAGGCGGTGGGGCGCAACGCCGACCTCGCCATCCTGCCGCGCATCGGCTCGCCTCCGGCCACCCTCACCCTGGCCACGCGCCTTCCCGAGCCCGGCGAGGGGGTGGTGGTGATCGGCGCGCCCGAGGGGCTCTCGAACACGGTGTCGACCGGGATCGTGAGCGCCATCCGCCGCCTCAACGGGCGCACGCTGGTGCAGATCAGTGCGCCCATCAGCCACGGCTCCTCGGGCGGCCCGGTGCTGAACATGCGCGGCGAGGTGATCGGGGTGAGCGTCTCGGTGCTCTCCGAGGGGCAGAACCTGAACTTCGCGGTGCCCGCCACCGAGCTGGTCACCCTCTCGCGGCAGCCCCCGGAACGCATCGCCTTCACCGGCAACCTGCGCAGCAACGCGGGGAGCACCGGGGCCGACATCAGCACCCAGAACCTGGCCCGCCTCCCGCGCATCGCCGTGGGCCAGACGGTCACCGGACGGCTCACCGACAGCGACTTCGTGCTCCCCGACGGCTCGTACGCGGACTCGTACGTCTACATGGGGCGCGCCGGCGAGCGGATCACCGCCACCCTGCGCTCGAGCGACTTCGACGCCTACCTGGTGGTGGACGACCCGCGCAGCGCCACCTGGCAGGAGACCGACGACGACGGCGGCGGCAACCTGGACTCGGAGCTCACCGTCACCCTGCCGCGCGACGGGCCCTACCTGATCGTGGCCAACTCGGTGGCGGCACAGGCCACCGGGAACTACCAGATCACGCTGCGCAGCGCCGGCCGCGGCCCGGTGGGCCCGGGGAGCGGCGGGGCGGGCGGGCGCGGCACCCTCTCGGACCTGGCGCGGATGCAGCTCCCGCGCATCACCGCCGGGCAGTCGGTGAGCGGGCGGCTGACCACCGAGGACTTCCTGCGCACCGACGACAACACCTACGCCGACGGCTACCTGTACAGCGGCCGCGCGGGCGAGCGGCTGACCGTGACCATGCAGTCGAGCGCCTTCAGCTCGTGGGTGGTGGTCGACGACCCGAACGGCCCCATGCGGGAGCACGACGACGGCCAGGCGGGCGAGCCCGCCCAGGTCACCGTCACCCTCCCGCACGACGGCAACTACCTGATCGTGGCCAACTCGGTCACGCGCTCCAGCGGCGCGTACACCCTTTCCATCCGGAGCGGACGCGGCGGCGGGGTGGACGACGGCGGGCCGCGGGGCGGTCGCGGGGGCACGCTCGAGGAGCTGGCGCAGACGCAGCTCCCGCGCATCTCGCAGGGGCAGACGGTGAACGGGACCCTGGACCAGGGCGACTTCCTGCTCTCCTCGGACCGGACCTGGGCCGACGGGTACTTCTACGACGGGCGGGAGGGAGAGCAGATCACCGTGACCCTGCGCTCCACCGCCTTCGACGCCTGGCTGGTGGTCGACGACCCCAACGGCCCCCTGCGCGAGACCAACGACGACGGCGCGGGCGGCAGGGACGCGCGCATCACCGTCACGCTCCCGCACGACGGCCGCTACATGATCGTGGCGAACTCGCTGCGCCGCGGCGCCACGGGGGTCTACTCGCTCTCGGTGCAGAGCGCCCGCGGCAGCGACCGCACCCGCGCCGGCCGCGGCAGCGCGGGGACCCTCGAAGACCTGGGGGCCCGGGAGCTCCCCTGGGTGCAGGCCGGGTCGACGGTGAACGGACGCCTCACCGACGAGGACTTCCTGCGCTCCGACGACGACACCTACGCCGACGGGTTCGCGTACCGCGCGCGCGCCGGTGAGACCATCACCGTCACCATGCGGTCGACCTCGCTGGACTCGTGGATCGAGGTCTACCAGCCCGACGGCTCCTTCCGCGAGCACGACGACGACGGCGGCGGCGGCAACAACGCGGAGCTCACGGTCACCTTCCCGACCGCCGGGCGCTACGTGATCGCGGCCAACGCGGTGCGGCCGCGCTCCACCGGCTCGTACACCCTGACCATCCGCAGCGGAAGCAGGTAACGGCAGGTTTTCACGCAGAGACGCGGAGAAACTGAGAGTACGCGGAGGGCTTCTCCGCGTACTCTCAGTTTCTCTGCGTCTCTGCGTGATCATACCCAATCCGCCTGAACACCTGGTGTTGAACGCACCTCAAACAAACGACGTCATCCTGAGGCCGTCCATGCTGTAACCATCGTCTGCGGAATAACTTGCAGGCCGAAGGATCTATAACCGCGTCAGCACGTGAGTCG
>JBJMPM010000267.1:0-21583 GCA_045803205.1 Longimicrobiaceae bacterium | reverse complement strand
CACTGACTCACGTGCTGACGCGGTTATAGATCCTTCGGCCTGCAAATCATTCTGCGGACGATGATTGCTGCATGGCCGGCCTCAGGATGACGTCGTCGGGTCGGGTTGCGTCAACATCAAGTGTTCAGGCGGATTTAGTATGAGCGGGAGTAGCTCAGTTGGTAGAGCATTAGCCTTCCAAGCTAAGGGTCGCGGGTTCGAGCCCCGTCTCCCGCTCCTCTGTAAGTGCAAGCCCCGTCGCAACTTGCGGCGGGGCTTCTGCTTTGTAGTGACTAATTGGCTTTCTCTCAGTGACAGTCAATCGGCTAGAAGTGCCCGGAGTGGGACCACGTTGGCGCCGCTGGCTACCCTTCCCAAATCGCCTCGTATCTTACGGTTCGAAACAGCGCGCAGATCCTCCCTTATCAGAGGCTGCTTCGTTCCCACAGTGACCGGCAGGGGTACCAACTCTGCGGAAGGGGTGGTTCTGCACCATGACGTCGATAGACATCAGGTCTCGCTGGGGAGGCACACCTGTGACAAAGAAGTATCGCGTTGGACGCGGCCTTGGCCCGTCGCGAATCTACTGGCGGAACCAGGGCTCCGAACTTCGGGCCTATGCTGACCTTCGGCACCTGGGCGGCGGCCGGGTGGGACTCATTCCACCGGGCGAGAAGAAGGCTACTACGGATCCCGCCATGGCTGAGGAACTGCTCCGGCAACGGGTCAACGAGTTGGTCCGCCGGCGCAGGGATCGCGTCCTTCTCGGTATCGAGCCTGACGCTGATCTCACTGAGTATGCCATTTATCATCTGCGCGTGATACAGGACCTCGATGAGTATTCCCACGCATGGCTCACGGTCACGGAGGCCCACCTCGCCCGGGCGGTGGAGTTCTTCACACGCTATCAGTACGCGACTCAGGAGAACCGTGAGCCGGAACCCCGCTCCCGCAATCTCGCCGCCATCGGCGTTCGCGACACGAGCGCCTATGTGCGCTGGCTGAAGTGCCTGCCGAACGGCCGTGGGAGCACGCTCGGCAGCCAGGCAGTTCGACACCATCTTTCCGCATTGTCGAAGCTCTTCAAACGCGCGATCAGCGAGGGGAAGCTCCCGATGGGGCAGAACCCCGTCGCGGCGATGCTCGACAAGCCCAAGATCCCGCCGAGCACGACGCAACTACTCGAAGTACCGGAGTTGGCTCTGTTGATCGAAAGCGCGCGGACACTCCCAATGCGCTGTGGCGCAGGCGCTCGCAAACCTCTGGAGTGCGCATACCCGCTTATCGCTACCCTCGCCCTCACTGGGATCAGAGATGGAGAAGCGCGCCGACTGAAAATTCAGGATCTCGATTTCGAAGCGAGGTGCATCGAGGTTCGCGGGACGAAAACCCGCGGCTCGGTCCGGACGGTGCCCATGCATCCACAGCTTGAGGACATCTTGAAAACCCACGTTAACAAGTTGGGGCGCACGTCCGGGCCGGTATTCCCGGGTCGAAAGGGCGGCGTAATTGGACAATGGACAGGCACTCTCGATATGGTGGCCAGTCGATCTGGCCATGCACGTGGAGAAATCCGGACGAGGCGATTTCGGGTGAGCTACGCCACGCATCGCTCGACGTGCGACGGCGTGGACGCAAACACGGTTCGCCTCGAGCTGGGTCACGGTTCACTTGCCATGATGGAGCGTGTCTACACCCGAGCGCAACGCCGCTCCAGCCGGATGGGTATCGAGATGGCATTTAGGACCGAGTGTCTTGGTTCAGAGCATCATGGTATTCTGGCGAAGCTTCGTGGTGGGTGGACGCCCGGAACCGAAGGCCAGGACCAACGAATCGACCTCGTGCATAGATTTCTCACTGCGATTCACGGCATGAGTGCACCGCAGGTAGAGGCGGTGACGGGTGTTCCGGACGCGACTGTGAACCGACTGCGGGCTGGACAATGTGCGGTGCGAGAAATCAACCAGGTCAGAATGCGAGCGTACCTGACGCACGGGTGCGAAAAGGTGGGGGTGACTGAAGCGCCCGACCACACGGCCTGACGTGCAGGGAAGAGGCTTGACCAATCGCGCGCAGGGTGAGGCACACTACTGTCCGATCGACCCCACCGCGAGTTCGAGATCGCTCGCGGCGACGACGGCAGGGACGGGCGCGGCCGTGCCCGTCGGGTTGATTTGGCGAACCGACTATGCGGGACACCGCTCGCGGAATCGGGCGCGAGCCCCTCGGCAGATCGCCGCCGTGGCGGTGGGTGTCGCAACGTGAGGTGGCGGTTTGGACCGCGAATACGCGAAAGGGGGTGCCCCAACGTCCTGCTGCGACAGATATTGTTTTTGAGAATTCCCATTGCGGGAATCGGTGATCTCTGAATCGCGCTCAAACGGCTTACTTCGGTCGCATACGGGACCAAAGGCGGGAAATCAGGCACCGCACTCGAAATGCGGCGGGCGCAAGCCTTTGGGGGTTCGAGTCCCTCCGCCTCCGTTGTTCCGGTACAACGATTTACGGCCCTGTCGCCCGCGCGGGTGGCAGGGCCGTTTTCGTTGTGGGTAGCAGGTTGGGTTACAAGCGAATCATCGTTCAGCCGGCCTTCAGATGCAGGCGATCGAGGCCGAGGAACTCGGCCGCAGCATCCATGTGAATCGCGCGAACCACGGGGGTGATGTACCGGCGCTCGGTCCCATCACGGAGCACGACCACCACGTCCGGCTGCAGCGACTACCCCAGCCCCAGCACGCCGGTGGGCGCGTCGAGGTTCCAGGTGGCCGCCTGCCGCTGCACGTTGCCGGCGTAGCGGGCCACCAGCGACACCTCCAGCCCGTTGCGCCCGGGGAGCGAGGCCAGCGCCAGCGGAAAGGCGCACTCGCCGGTGTACAGATCGCTGCTCGCGCGGAGCTGCTCTGCGGTCAGCATGGAAGGATGGGGGGCAACCGGGGACCTTGGATGATCGATGAAGCATGAAGGCCGGCGCGCGGACCCTCCCCGTCCGGCGCGACGGATCGCGCCGGACGGGTCCGCAGCCGGCTACCAGCGCCGCGGGATCAGGTACCAGTACTGCCAGGGCGTGCTCCAGCCGAACTTGCGCCAGAAGGGCCAGGTGTGGCCGAAGAACGGGTTAACGCCCGCGGCGATCTCGCCGGGCCCCACCTGCAGGCGTCCGGCGTGGAGGATCTCCTGGCTGTAGCCGGTGACCCCGTCGCCGTAGTTCCAGGGAGCCTCGCGTGGGCACGCCCACCCGGTCACCGAGGTGGGATCGCGATCGAAAAGCGAGTGCCCCCGCTCGTGAATCATCGTCAGCTTCAGCAGCTCCGGACGGGCGAACGCACTGCCGGAGATGAGGATGTTGCCGTTCGGGTAGGTTACACCGAACGCTCCCGGGGTGCGCCGGTAGGTCATGGGCACGTCGGCCATCCCGTACCGGGACTGGATGAACGCGATGGCGCGGTTGCCCGCGGCTCTCCAGCCCCCCCCCACGGCGGCGTTGTGCTGGCCCACCAAGTAGCGCACGGCACCCTCGTTGGTCAGGAAGCCGTAGCCGTCCCGCCAGTTGCGCGCCGCCTGCATCCCCGAGTTGAGGGTGGCGAAGCCGCCTCCCATCACGCCTCCCCAGCCGGCGCCCCGGGCGATGTCTTCGTTCCACAGGTACGCGTTCAGCCCGCCGCTGAAGGTGCCGGTGGTGACGCCCCACGCCAGGTTGTGCACGTAGATGCCGCCGCCGAAGGTGGCGCTGTAGTAGCTCACCACCCCCATGGTGGCGCCGCGCCCCAGCCCCGAGGTGATCGTCTCGTTGCGGCCGTACGCCTTGTATCCGCCGTACCCGCTGTTCAGGGTGACCGTGGTGAGGAGCGGCCACCAGGTGGCGGCGGCGTAGCCCGCCCACAGCGCGGTACCGGTGTAGTAGATGCCGTAGTAGATCCCCACCCCGGCGTAGTAGCCGGTGTAGAGGATTGCCGTGCCCCCCGCCCGCCCGGCCAGGCGCAGCGGCCCGCGGACTCCCCACTCGCCGCTCGGGTCGGTGAAGTTGACCGGGTCGTTCCCCACGTAGAGGTACGGGCTGGGGTACTGCCCCGCCGGGTCGGTGGCCAGGAAGCGCCCGATGGTGGGGTCGTACAGCCGCGCGCGGTAGTTGTAGAGCCCGCTCGCGTCGAGCTCCTGCCCGGTGTAGAGGTAGTCGGTGGAGGCCGAGCCACCCTGGCGCATGGTGCCGCCGTAGGGGAGGTAGTCCCACCACCCCTTCGCGGTGGTGGTGTCGTCGCCCTCCACCAGCAGCCGGGTGGAGCCCAGGTGGTCGCGCAGGACGAAGCGGAGCGCCGAGCCGTCCTTCACCGCCAGCATCCCGTCGGGCGCCTGCACGTACCACTGCGGCGTCACCGTGCCGTCCGCGTCGCGGGTGAGCTTCAGCAGCGGCTGGTCGGCGGGCCCGTACAGGTACAGGCGCTTCGCCGGGGTGCCGCCGCCCGCGGGGGTTAGCGTCTCCAGCACCCGCTGGTCGGCCGCGCCGTAGGCAAAGGCCAGTTGGGCCCCCGTGGCCGTCCCCATGCGCACGCTGGTGGGCAGCCCCAGCACGGGGTCGTAGGCGATGGAGAACACCCCCGCCTCGGGCGCCGACGCCACCCCGCCGTTTGCGTTGTAGGCGTAGGGCTGCGAGGTGCGCGACCCCGACAGGCTCACGTCGTCCACCTGCAGCGAGGGGCCGGTCCCCGCCGCTCCCCGCTTGTAGTTGCGCAGCTCCAGCGAAACGGTCACCGGCGCCTGCCCCAGCGCCAGGTTGGTCCGCAGCGCGCCCACGTCCAGCGTGAGCGAGAGCTGCGTCCAGTCCGCCGCCGCGGGAACGATGCCCAGCGACACCTCGGCCGTGGGCCCGCTCGCGCCGGCGAGGGTGGCGAACCACCCCGCCGTCCCCTCGGCCGCCGCGAAGCCGTCGGCCGTCTTCACCCAGCACGACAGCGCTACCGAGCCCGCGGCGGGGAGGTAGGTGATCCGCCGCAGCACCTCGTAGTGCCCCTCGCTCCCCCCGCCCAGCCGCAGCGACTTGCTCCCGCCATGGCCGCCGCTCACGATCGCGGAGGTCGAGGGCCCGCCGTTCGACGCACCCCAGCTCCATCCGCCCGAGAAGGTGCCGCCGGCGGGCACCGACTCGAAGGTCAGCGTGTCGGCCACGGTCTGCGCCAGGGTGATCAACTGGTTGTTCACCGGCACGTCGCCCCCGGTGGGGACGTACTGGTACTTCGTGGTGGTGGACCCGCGGCGCACCGCCTGGGGGTTGCCGTTGGGGTCGAAGGGCGCGGCCGCGGTGCCGTCGCCCGCCAGCAGGCTCCACGCGTCGCCCAGCGTGCTCTGCGCCGCGGTCAGCCGGCCGCGCGTGTCGTAGGCGTAGGCGTAGCCGTAGCCCTGCGGCGGGCACGGCCAGGCATCGCCCCCCGCGTAGGTGAAGGTGGAGGCGGCGATGCGGCCGTCGTAGTAGCGCACGCCGTTGTAGCCCTGCCCCCCGGCGTAGTCGAGCGCCTCGGCCAGGAACGGGTCGGTGATG
Source organism: Longimicrobiaceae bacterium (assembly GCA_045803205.1). Lineage (GTDB taxonomy): Bacteria > Gemmatimonadota > Gemmatimonadetes > Longimicrobiales > Longimicrobiaceae > Longimicrobium. Next base: position 16,074 of record JBJMPM010000267.1, on the reverse strand, counting down.
GAGGTGAGCCACCCCGCCGCGTCGTAGGCGTAGCTGCGCGCCACGGCGGTGAGCCGCGCGGTGTTGTTCAGCGACTGCCCCGACAGCCGGCCCATGGCGTCGTAGGCGTAGCTGGCGTAGCACATCTCGGGCGGGGTGGGCGGGTTGTCGGGGTCCACCGGCACGTTGGACGGCGTGGTCCCCACCGCCGCCAGCCGCCCCGCGCGGTCGTAGCTGTACGCCACGTGGAAGGGATCGCCCCGGCCCACCTGCGGGTAGGTGACCGTCCGCACCCGGCCGTCGTTGTCGTAGGCCGTGGCGAAGGCGTACGCCTGGCTTCCGAAGCCCTGCACGGTGGTGGAGACGGTGACCGCGTTCCCCGCCGCGTCGTAGCGGTACGTCTCGCCGTCGGGCGTGGCGCCGTTGTTGATGGACGTGGCCGCCAGCCGGCCGACCAGGTAGAGGGCGCCGGCGTCGGTGGCGTCGAAGTCGTAGCTCCAGCGCTTCTTCCACGCGCCCGCCGCGTACTCGCCGCTCGACGAGTCGGTCACGTCGGGGAAGGCGGGGTCGTTGGCCTTCGCCTGCAGCGCCGCGCCGTCTCTCCCCCAGGCGTAGCGCGCGTCCTGGATGTACCCGATCTCCACCGGCCGCCCCAGCGCGTCGTAGCGCACGTATCCCACCTGCTGCGGGCTCAGCACGGCCCCGGCGGCGTCCATGCGGAACCGCGGCCGCCCGGCGCTGTCGTACAGGTAGCGCGCGGTCCCCGCGTCGGGGGTGGTGCGCGAGGTGAGGCGGCCCAGGAAGTCGAAGGTGGCGCCCTGCGCCCAGCTCGACGCGGCGGAGCCCGAAGGCGGGGAGAAGTAGTTGGGCGGCTTCACCGAGGTCACGTTCCCCGCGGCGTCGTAGACGTACTCGGTGCGGTCCCAGGGCCCGCCCGCCGCGCCTTCCAGCAGCGCCAGCACCTGCCCGGTCATGTCGCGCACCTGCACCCGCTCGATGCGCGTGACGGCGTTCCGCGCGTCCACGCTCTGCACGCGCGTGGTGCGGGTGACGAAGTAGCGGGCCGGGTTCCCGTCGCCGGGCGCGGTGGAGGGGTCCGTCACGCTGGGCGTGCCGGCGTACGCCATCGTCGCCGTGTAGCGCGACGCGTCGGCGCTGGCCGGGCGGGGATAGGCCAGCGCGGTGGGGCGGCCCAGCGGGCTGCTCTCGTACGAGGTCTGCGCGTAGCCGATCGCTCCGCCCGTACCCGCCAGGTACTGGGGGATGGTGAGCGCGCCCGTGGTCGCCAGGTAGGTGGTGACGCTCCCGTCCACCAGGCTGGGGGGATTGCTGCCCGGCGAGGCCGCGAGCAGCGCCAGCGACGGCCCCACCGGCCCGCGCTGCACGTACGGGCGCCCCAACGGGTCGTAGAGCGCGCCCCCCACCAGGGTGGAGTCGCCCGCCTGGGTGTGCCCCAGCAGGGTGGCGCTCTGCATCTCCACCCCCAGCCCATCGGCGAAGGCCAGGGTGAGCCGCGGGTCGTCCATCAGCACCACGTCGTCCCAGGCGCCGGCGGCGTCCATCGCCAGGGTCAGCTTCCCGTAGTTCGCGGGAGCCGGGCTGGGGGCGGGCGATTCCCAGGCGAAGATCTGGATCCCGTCCACGAAGCAGAGGACCAGCCCGTCCACCACCGCGAAGATCCACTCCTCGCGGAAGCCGGGGAGGTTGCTGGCGGCGATCAGGTCGGGCGCGATGGCGTCCTTCTCCAGCTTCACCAGCTCCCAGCGGGTCTGGGGATCGTTCCAGCGCAGGTACACGTAGCCGTTCCCCACGGCCACGCTCCCCGCGGCGTCGCGCGTGACCCGCACCCGCGCCGCGAAGTTGGTGTAGGCCACCGCGCTCCAGGTGGCGGTGCCGCCCAGCGGGGTGCTCCCCCCGCCGGCGTAGCGCAACGCCGCGTGGGTGACGGCCCAGTTCCCGGCGAACGTCCACCCCGTCGTCGACGCGTCGTGGAAGTCGAAGAACCACGAGTCGCCGCCGCCCGACACGGAGAGGACCGTGTTGGGGAAGGTGGGGTGGAAGGCGTCGTCGCCCACCAGCTGGCGCGAGTACGAAAGCGAGGCGAGCCCGTTCACCCGCTCGCGCCCCGCCCCCGCCGCCGGCGACTGCGCCTGCAGCGGCCCCGTGGTGGCCACGGGGCGCTGGAAGCCGTCGTACACCGTGCGCACCACCTGCCCGGTGTTGTCGATGTCGGCGGTCGTCAGGAAGCTGACGGGATCGTAGACGGTGGCGGAGAAGACGGCGTCCAGCGGCGTCAGCCGCAGCTCGTCGAGCAGGCACTCGGCGGTGGTGGTGCGGTTGTGCGCCGTGGTGGTCATCCGCAGCACCACGCCGGTCCCCACCCCCGCGGCGGTGCGCACGGCATTGAGGTCGATCACCTGCTGCGCGTAGCGCCACTGCCCGGTGGCGCCGGAAAGGTCCAGCGTCGACCCGCTCCCCACCGCCGCCCCGGTCGCCGCGTTCGCGAAGCTCACCTGCCAGCCGGCCTTCCCCGTCTGGGCGGAGTAGCCCGCGCCCAGCTTCACCCAGCACCCCAGCACGTACCGCCGGTGCTGGCCCGCGGGCTGGAAGAGGCGCGCCGGGCCGGACGGCGTCCCCCGGCTCGCGAGCGGCGGAAGGCGCAGGCAGCGCGTCCCCGTGTGGAAGTCGGCGGTGGTGAGACTTGAGGCCAGGCTCCCCGATCCGGACCACCCCCACCCCGCGCCGGTCTCGTACGGCTCGAAGCCGTAGTACGCGCCCTCCGTCACGTCCGCGTTCCCGCAGGCGGACACCGTCCACCGCCCGCTGGCGTCGTAGGCGGTGGTGCTGCGCACGCCGTCCACGTCGGCCCCCGCCAACGGGAGCCCCACGGCGGTGCGGGAGAGGACGGTGCCGGTGCGCAGCCAGCCGCTGGCAGGCTCGGGGTCGCCCGGGTTCCAGGCGGTGAAGGCCGGCGCGCTGGCCGAGGTCGCGACGTAGCTGCGCTCGGGTGCCCACCGCCCCGCGCCGCTCCCCCAGTCGCCGCGCCAGGTGGTGACGCCGATCGCGGTGACCTGCGCGGCCGCCGCGCCGGTCTTCGTGCTCGCCGTCTCCTGCACCACGGGGAGGAGGAGGTTGAGGGTCCGCAGGGTGTCGTAAACCTCCCACCCGTACTTCAGGTCGCGGATCAGCAGCTCTTCCACCCCCGCGGCGTTCCAGTTGTGCAGGGTGGTGCGGGTGAGCAGCCCCGTCTCGTCGGCGTAGGCCGAGTCGGTGGTCACCGTCACGCCGTCGGCGGTGCGGGCGCTCTTGCGGGTGCGGGCATAGGCGCCCACCCCCAGGCTGCCCAGCGCGCGTGTGGTGATCCACCAGAAGGTGTCGTCGCGCCCCGCGGGAGCGTCGGAGCTCCCCCCGGCGGGGATCGCGAGCACGGTGTACGCCAGCCCCTGCGCGAGCGACGGAGAACTCTGCGCGTTGGCGGCGGAGGCGTCGACCGGGTACGGCAGCGAGGGCGTCTCGCCGGGGAGGAGGCCGTTGAAGAACCCCGTCTCGATCCATCCGAAAGTACCCGCCGCGCTCCCCGCACCGGGGGTCACCACCGCGCGGTTGATGCGGGGTGCGATCCCCGCCGGGTCCATGGTGGCGGTGGGGATGGTGACGGTGAACGCCTGCTGCTGCGTGCCGTTGGCCCCGTCCACCGCGGCGTAGCCGTTGTCGCTGCGGATCACGGCGGCCACGCAGGCGTCCTGCACGCCCTGCGCGCCGTAGCGGTCCACGGCGTGGAGGGTGAGCACCGACGCCGGGTCGCCGTACGTGCCGGTGTAGTCCACGAAGGCGGCGCGGCCGATCAGCGCGTCGGGCGACGAGCCGGGGACGGTCACCCGCCGCACGGTGAGCGACACCGGGGTGGTCGGGTTGGAGACGTCGCCGTTGGCCAGAAGGTAGACCACGGTCTTCGCCGTGCTCCCCGAGCCGGCCTCGTACACCAGCCAGCGCGAGCCCAGCAGCCGCGCCGCGGCGGCCTGGTCGGCGGTGAGCGTGTCGGGAAGGGTGAAGCCGGCGCTCCACGACCCGCCGGGCGCCTGGTACTGGACGCGGCTCTGCCACACCGCGTAGCCGCTCTCCAGGTCGCCGCGCGGGGCCAGCGCCGCCAGCGTGCCGCCGGCCTGCGCGCCGGTGAGCGCGGTGCTCCACGCCCCGGTCTCGGGGTCGTACGCCAGCAGGTCGTACACGTACGGGGTGTCGCCCGTGGTCTGGATCACCCGCGCCACCCGGTCGGCGCCCACCGAGAGCCGCGGCGTCCCCTGCTGCCCGGCGTAGGTGACGGTGGCGGTGTCGAACGCCCGCCACTCTACCCCGTCGAAGCGGAACATCTCCGTTCCCACGGCGACCATGCTCCCCTGCACGTCGGGCGACGGCATCGTGTCGGACGACGAGCCGGTGATCGTCCGCCACCGGTCCACCGTCACGCTGTCCATCGCCGCGTTCCAGCGCACGGCGCCGTAGCAGGCCGTGCGCGCGGTGCCCAGCGTTCCCGTCGCGGTGAAGGCGGCGAAGGCGTCGCCGGGGGCGATGGAGAGGGTATCGAGCGGGGGAAGCCCGGCCTGCGCGGTGAAGGCGGCATCCTTCCACGCGCCCAGCGTGTCGCGGTGCGCGAGGAGGCCCGAGAGCGCGGCCCCGGCGCCCGCCTTCGGCGCGGAGAGCGCCAGCAGCCACCCGTCCCTGGCGGCCAGGGTGAAGGCGGCGGACGAGCCGCCGGCCACCACCACCACGTCGTCGGCCGCCCACGCCTGCCCGTTCCAGCGATAGCGGAAGAGCTTGCCGCTGGTGGTGCCCAGCACCGCCGCGAAGCCGTCACCCGCAGCCAGCACGGCGCCCTCGCCCATGCCCAGCGCGGGGGTGAAGTAGGAGACGGTCTGGTTGCCGCTGGTGACGGACGGCTGCACCCAGCGGCCCGCCTGCGCGCGGTCGGCCCCGAACGGGTAGAGCCGGCCGCCGGAGAAGACGGCGAACACGCCGGGGCCGGTGGCCACCTGCGCGTCGTCCTGCGTGGTGGCGGGGACGATCGCGGTGGCGCCGGCCAGCCAGCGCCCGTCCCAGGCGTAGGGCACCACCGCCAGGTTGCCGCCGGCGAACCAGGTGGAGACCACGAAGCCGTCGGCGAAGCGGAAGCGCGGGTTGCCGTAGGTCGTCGCCCCCACCACCGGCGCGGCCACGGTGGTGTCGCGGGCCGAGAGCGCCGGCTTCACCTGCTGGTAGGTGAAGGTGACGGTGCCGCCCTCGGGGGGGGTGACGGTGCGCAGCGAGCCGTAGAGCGCGCCGGTGGAGGCCTTGAAGGGGGCCTGCCGCGTCACCCCGTCGTCCGTATCCTGCCCCCAGTAGGTGAAGCGGGTGGAGGGGAGGGAGCGTCCGTTCGGGTAGATGGCCGACACCGAGGCCAGCAGGCGCTTGGAGAAGCTCCCCGAGCCCAGGAACTGGCCGGCGTAGCCGGGGTTGACGGTGAGCAGCGTCCCCCCGTCCGCCGCCAGCAGGCGCACGGAGCTGAGGTAGCGCGTCTCCAGCGGGTCCTGCCAGGCGTTGGGCGGGGTGGGGTCGGTGTGAGGCTCCGCGTACTCCAGCGGGTTCTTGTCGTCGTAGGAGAGGACCGCCCGCTCGCCACCCGGCCCGGTGATGGACGAGAGGTAGGTCGCGCGGGTAAATGCCACGCCCCCGGGCGAGCCCACCGCCGCCTCCACCTGGGCGTAGGCATACGTGAGCGTGTCGCCGAAGCGGTTGCGCACGCCGCCCAGCAGCCAGCCCGATGCGACGCGCTCCTGCCCCGCCAGCCGCGCGCTGCTCCCGATCCATCCCCCCCAGCGCACCGACCACTCCACCGTGCCGCGCCCGCTCCCGGCGTCGCCGTACGTCCAGGTGTCGCCGTCCTCGTGGGTCACCTCCCAGCGCTCGGCGGCCGGGTAGTAGAGGATCTTCCAGAAGACGAACGCCCCGGCCTGGTAGATCCAGGCGCCGTCGTCCGCCGTCCCCGTGCGCAGCAGGCGGTTGCCGTCCAGGAAGAAGGCGTCGTCGGCGCGGCTCCCGGTGGCGTTCAGCACGGCGGTCACGCGCTGCAGCGGAAGCGTCCACCCCAGCCCCAGCACGCCGGTGGGCGCGTCCAGGTTCCAGGTGCCGGCCCGGGTGCGCACGTTGGCGCCGTAGACGGCGGTCACGCGCACGTCCAGGCCGTTGCGCCCCGGGATCGAGGCCAGCTCGAGCGGGAAGGTGGCTTCGCCGGTGTACAGGTTCACGCTCGCGCGGAGCGAATCGGCCGTCAGCATCAGGTTCTCCACAGCTCGAAAAGGATGTTCGCAGACCCGCCGTGGGGCCGTTGACCGCGGAAGTGAGCGGACCCACGGAGTTCGGGCGGCGGGCGCTGCGTGGCGCCCCGCCGCGCGCTCGTTTACATCGCGTGCATCTCGATGGCCTCGTAGATCACCCCGCCCGCACGCCGGCTTCGCAGAGCCTGCAACAGCCGGATGTGCAGCCGGACACCGACCCTGCTCCCGAACTGCGCGCCAGTCCGCACCACGTTCGCGGCGACGGACGGCCCGCCCAGCGCGGCCACCGGCGCCACGGCGCCGCCCACAGCGCCGCCCAGCGCGCCTCCGATGGCACCGCCCAGGCCGCCGCCCCCCGCCGCGCCCATGAACCCGCCGACGATCCCGCCGACCAGCGCGCCCAGCCCCGCCACGCCGCCCGCCGCCACCCCCACGATCTTCCACACGCTCCACGAGCTGAGCCCCAGCGGGTCGACGTTCTGGATCGGGTTGCCCAAGGCGTAGGCGTAGCGGTTGAGCGTCTGCGGCTGGAAGGGCGAACCCAGAACGTAGTCCTTCGCGGTGAAGCGGAGCGCGCCGGGGGCGTAGGCGCGGGCGCGCATGGAGACCAGCCCGTTCCCCAGGTCGGCCACGCCGAACATCCCTCCGAAGCCGAACGCGGTCTGCGTCCCCGCCTGCCCCGCGGGGCGGCCGAAGGGATCCCAGGCGAAGCGTCCGGCCACCGCGCCGCCCGCACCCACCAGCGCCACCGCGTTCCCCGCGTGGTCGAAGAGACTGGTGGTGAAGGCGCCTCCGGCGTCCTCGCGACCCACCAGCCCCACCCCGTACACGTAGCGGGCGAGCGTGCCGCCGCTCCCGTCGGTCTCGGCCAGCAGCCGGTCGAGCGCCGCCCAGGGGTCCTGCACCTCGGGAGGCTGCCCCACGGCGGGAAGTGCCGCCCACGCGCCCTCGGGCAGCGGCAAGCGGAGAGCGCCGTCCAGCGCCCACGCCGGGTCGGGGCGCTCGCGCGCGGGGCTCACGTACAGCGCCGCGTCGCTCACGAAGCGCGTGGTGGCGCCGCCCGTGGTGGCGGAGACGCGCAGCCCGTCGGGGTCGTACGTCCACGTCGCATCGCCCACCGATACCAGTGAGCCGTCGATGTCGTAGCCGAGCGTGCCGGTGATCCCAGGGATCGCCGTGGCGTTGCCGTCGTCGTCGTACGTCACGTCCTGGCCGTTGATGGCGGCCAGCCGGCCGGACGTGCAGGTGAAGGTGTCATCGCCGGCCGCCAGCACCGGCTGCAGCGGGTGGAGGATGGTGGCCGTGTCGGGCTCGCCGAACGGCCCCAGCACGAAGGCCGCGCTGCCCAGCACCCGGTTCCCGGTTTGCGCACGGAAGCCGGTGAGGCGTCCCGCGTCGTCGTTCGCCCACTCCTGCATGGCGCCGTTGGGAAGGGTGGCCGACTGGAGCTGCCCGGTCGCGTAGTAGCCGTACGACGCCTGCCGCCCGGCCCAGTCGGTGAGCCCGGTCATCCGCCCCAGCCCGTCGTAGGCGTACTGCACCACCTTGCTGCCGGGGTAGGTGAGCGCGTCCACCCGGTTCAGCGGCGTCCAGGTGTAGCCCACCACGGCAGCGTTGGGGTCGGTGCGCGAGGTCATCCGGTTGAGCACGTCGAAGCCGCGGGTGATCACCGCGGTCCCGGCGACGCGCGTCTCCTTCCGGTTGCCGTTCCCGTCCAGGAGGAGCGACACGACCTGCGGCTCGGTTCCCGGCAGGGTGGTGGAGGTGTAGCGGCCGGCGGTGTCGTAGCCGTAGGTGAGCGCCTGCCGGCGGCCGTTGGTGTAGCTCTGCAGCTGCCCGCGCGGGGTGTAGGCCAGGTCCACCCGCACCCCGGCGGCGTCGGTGTAGCGCACCCACTCGCCGGCCGCGTCGTAGAGGTAGACCGAGGCCGCCCCGCCGTAGGGGGTGATGGTGAGCGACAGCCCGCCCGAGGTCGCGTCCCAGACCCAGGCGCAGGTGGTGGTGAGCGGGGCGGCGTCGGTCCCCTCGACGGTGGAGGTGATCCGCCCCAGCGCGTCGTAGTGGAAGCGGGCGCGCCGCCAGCGGGCGCCCTTCCCCACCCTGCGCTCCACCAGCAGCCCGCCCGGTGCGGTCGCCTCGATCACCTGGTTGCCGACGGGATCGGTGGTCGTCGCGACGGAAAGGACGATCCCGCCTTGCGTGGCGGTGGTGTAGACGGTGCTCCACGTCTTCCCGCGTTCGTCGGTGCGCGCCACTGGGCGGCCTGCCGCGTCGAAGGTCTCGGAGCGGGTGAACGGCGCCTCCTGCGCGGGGTCGGTCTTCGGGAGCGTGGTGGTGATGCGCAGCAGCTTGCTCCCGTTGGGGCCGCCCGCCACGGGTGCGTAGGCCAGGGTCGTCACCCCGCCGGGAAGCGGGTTGGCCGCCGCCACCAGCCGCCCGATCGCGTCGTAGCTCTCGGACAGGGTGTAGCGCGTCGCGTCGTCCAGCGCGGGGAGGGTGGCGGTGGCGGTGGAGACGTGCGGCGCCGCCCCGGTCAGGTCCATCGCGTAGGCGAAGTCGGTGGTCTTTTCGTTTCCGTCCACCGAGGTCAGCATCCGCCGCAGCGCGTCCCAGGTGTAGCCCACGCTCACCGGGCCGGTCTGCACGCCGCTCACGTTCTCCTCGCGGTCGTAGCGGGTGACCTCGGTGTCGGCCGTGGTGCCCTGGGCCGCGGGGAAGGTGAGCGTCTGCAGCAGCTCGCCGGCGGTGTAGCCGAAGGTGGTGGTGCGCAGGAGAGCGTCCCGCGCGGTCTTCACCTGCCCCATCCCGTCGTAGGTGAAGGTCTCCACGAACGCCCTGTCGGCGGGCTGACCGGCGTACTGCGTGGACCGGGTGAGGGTGCGCCCCGCCGCGTCCGGCGTGAGCATCACCAGCCGCACCCGCGCGTTCGCGGCGTCGAACGTCTCCTCCGAGCTCGCGAAGCCATGCGCGTCGTAGCCGTAGACCAGGTACGCGCCGCCCGGGCGGATGGTCTTCGTGCGTCGGCCGGTCGAGTCGTACTCGTGGGTGGTGACGTTCCCCTCCCAGTCGGTCTCGGTCTCCACCAGCCCCTGGATCGGCCCGGGCTTGTACGTGAACACCCGCTGCCGACCCAGGGCGTCGGTGATGCGCGTCAGGACGTCGCCGTCATAGACCAGGGTGGTGGCGTTGCCGAAGATGTCGGTCACCCGCACGGGGCGGTTGCGGGTGTCATACCCGGTGGTGCTCACGTTGCCCAGCGGGTCGGTCACCGAGGTCACGTTCCCCGCGCCGTCGTGCGTGTAGGTGGTGGTGTTCCCCGCCACGTTCCCGTTCTGCGGCCCCTCGTAGACGGTCTCGGTGGAAACGTTGCCGGCGGCGTCGTACACGCGGGTCACGCGGCGCACCTTCCCGCCGCCCAACTGCGCCTCCTCCTTCAGCAGGTCGCGCGAGCTGGCGTCGGCCGTGTAGACCGACACGTTCCCCATCCGGTCGGTGAGGGTGGTGCGGGTGACCGCCACCCCGTTCTCGGTGGCGGTGGCGTACGACAGCGTGAGCCCGTAGCTCTCGCCCGAGGCCAGCGCGGCGGCGTCCTTCTGGGAGGTGACCCGGCGCTGCCCGTCGTAGCGGTTGTAGACCCACTGGTTCCCCGACTCGTCCACGTAGCTCTCGATCAGCGAGGGCGAGGCGTAGGTGAACACCCGCGCCCGCGGCGCGCCGGGCACGGTCACGCTCTTCAGGTCGGCGCCGTCGTAGGTGTACACGGCCTGCCGCCCGGTGCCGTCCGACACGGTCCTGACCCGCCCGTCGCCGTTGTAGTCCAGCGTCAGCGCGCGCCCCGAGGCGGCGTCCACCACCCGGTGCAGGCGGCTGCTCCCGTCGTACTCCAGGGTGCACTGGTTGCCGGTGGGCGCGGTGATGGTCTTGAGCGTTCCCGCCGGGTCGAAGGAGAGCTGCGCCCCGTCGCGGCGGGTCAGCGTGTACCAGAGGTTGCTCCCCACGAACAGCGTGTCGCCGGTGGGGCGGCCGTCCAGGGTGTACCACCCGGTCACCGAGGGGGGCACCAGCCAGGTCTGCGTGGTTCCCTCGCCGTAGAAGACGTAGACCTTCGTCCCGTCGCCCGATTTGCGGATGTAGGTGTTGTAGCCGTGGTTCCAGCGCGCCCCCATCGGCTTGTCGGGCGCCGAGGGCGAGTCGGTGGGGAGCGGAACGGCGCTGTTGTAGGTGGTGATGAAGGCCAGCGGCACCACCGCGTCGGGCACGGCGATGTCGAGGTTGTCGTAGGTGTACCACCCGGTCACCAGCGCGATCGGGTCGCCCGACGTGGGAGTGTTGGGCGGGGTGCAGGTGTCGCAGGCGGGGGTGGTCTGCCCGGCCTGCACGCTGGCGGAGCTGGTGGGGCCGGCGGGGATCCCGGTGGCCGTGGCGCCAACGCTGACCGTGTAGGTCTTCCCCACGCTCACGTGGGTGGCGCTCCGCGGCAGGTCCACGCGGGTGTTTGTGGTGGTGCCGGTGTAGTTCGAGATGTCGGGGCCGCTGAGCACGTAGGCGTAGGTGATGGTCCCCACCCCCGCGGCCGTCACCGCGTTCCAGCAGGCGGTCAGGTCGCCGTTGGTGTTGGAGACCAGCACCAGCCCGCCGGGCGCGGAGAGCGTGCTCCCCAGCACCAGCGACTGCCACCCGCTCCACAGCCCGCTGCTGCCGCCGGACCGCGCCCGCACGCGCACCTTGTAGGTGGTGCCCGAGGTGAGCGAGGTGAAGGTGGCCGTCGTCCCGGTGGGGGTCTGCGTGACGGCCGGCGCCGCGCCGTCGTTCAGCCACAGTTGAGCCTCGTAGTCGGTGACGCTGCCGTCGAACCTCCAGCTGGCGGTGATTGACCTCGCGCTCACGTCCTGGGTGAGCGGGCTCAGCGTGGGCCCCACCACGTGGCGCGCGGTGAGGGTGGCGCTGGCGAAGACGCTCAGCGAGCCGCCGTTGATCGTGCGCACGTTGGCCCGGTACTGCGTGTCGGCCGCGGCGGCGAAGGCGAAGCTCCAGCTCGTCTGCGACCCGGCCAGCCAGGTGCTGCCCACCAGCGAGCCGTCCGACACCTTGCGCACCTCGGCGTAGACGTTGGCCGGGGTGGAGGGAAGGGTCCACCCCACGCTCATCGTCCCCGACGCCTCGTCCCACGCCAGCGTGGCGGCGGTGGGCGCGGCCGCGCTACCGGCGTTGCTCCAGCTGCCGTACGAGCCGTCGGCGTAGCCGCGGGCGCGGATCGTCCATGCCCCCGTCTGCGCCAGCAGCCCGGGGAAGTCGGCGGTGAGCGCCGGCGGCGCCACCGGGGTCAGCACCGGCGCGCCGCCGCCCTGCGCCTTCGCCGTGAAGTAGCTGGCGGCGCCCGTCACCGCGCCCCACGAGGCCTTCAGGTCCTGCGCGCCCGTCCCCTGGGTCAGGATCACGGTGGGCGCGTCGATCAGGTGCACGGTGACGTTGGCGGTCTCCATCGCGCCCAGCTGGCCGGCCGCGATTCCCTTCGCCTTCGCCGTGTACGAGGCCGAGGTCTGGGGCGAGGCCACCGCGTACTGCGCCGTGCTGGCGTCGTACACGTTCTGCATCAGCGCGGTGGAGCCCTGCAGCACCTCCACGTACACTTGCGGCGCGGCGGTCCAGGTGGCCAGCAGCTGCTGCGCGGCCGCGCGCTCGCGGTCGAAGCTGAAGGCGAGCGCGGGCACCGGCGCGGCCAATACGGCGCTCCACGGGCCGACGGTGCCGTCGGCCAGGGCGCGGATCTCCACCTTCACCAGGGCCGCGTTTTCCAGGTGGCTGGTGAGGTCGTAGCTGGTGGCGGACTGCGGGGCCAACGGGTTCTGCACCACCGTGCCCAGCGTGAGCCGCACCTGGTAGGTCACCCCCGCCGTCGGGGCGGGCACGGTGACCGGGTCCCACTGCACGGTGAGCGATCGGGGCGGCCCTGCGCCGTACACCATCCGTGGCACCGGCTTGCTCAGCTGGCGGATGGTAACGCTGCTGGCGGTGACGGCGCCCAGCACGGCGCTGCCCAGCCCGCGCAGGTCGGCGCGGTACACCGTTCCCGCCACGAAGCCGCCGTTCGGCGGGGGGACGGTGTAGCTCGAGACCGTCTGGTCGAACCACTGCGTGGCCGACAGGGTGGCGGGGGAGCCGTGGTAGAGGCGGAGGTAGGCGTTGGGCTGCGCCGTCCAGGCCAGCTGCAGCACCCCCGTGTCCTGCGTGTACCGGAAGACGGGGTTCAGCGCGCCGGGGGGGACCGGCACGTTGGGCGGCCCCATGGCATCGCTGCTGGTGGCCTGCACCTCGAGCTTGAAGGCATCGGCGGTGCCCAGCCGGTCGGTGAACGGGTAGGCGGTGCCGGTCTGGTTCCCGCTGGCCACCGGGGTGGTGGAATCGCCCTGGAAGAGCTCCACCCAGTAGCCGGTGGCGCTGGTGACCGCGGGCCAGGTGGACACCAGCGTGTCGCCGGCCGCGGTGTACTGCCAGGCAGGCACGGGAACGCCCAGGTTCACCGCGGTGATCTGCTGCGTGGACGCCGCGCCGATCTCCCCCGGGCCGATCCCGCGGAAGCCCACGGTGAGGTGGTCGCCCTCCTGCACCGGCAGCGCGGTGGAGGGGATGGAGAAACGGGTGGCCGGCGCGGCCACCATCTTCTGGTACGCCGGTGCCTGCGTACCCTGCCGCCACACCTGGATGAAGTAGGTAGTGGCGCCCGGCATCGCCGACCACGACAGCTCCAGGTGCGCGGCCACCCCGCCCCCCGCGGCGATGTAGTAGGCGTGGACGTTGGGGGTGCCCAGGCTCACCACGTCGTTGGGCGGCCCCAGCGCGCCGCCGGCCACCCCCTGCGCGGTGATCCTCCAGCTATCCGTTCCGCTCAGCCTGGAGGTGAGGTCGTAGGTGAGCGTGGTCTGCTGGGACGTGGCGGTGGGGGTGGTGGCGGCCCCCTGGTACAGCGCCACGGCGTATGACTGCGCCTGGTCCACCGCGTCCCACGCGGCGACCAGTGAGACGGCGAGGGTGTCGGCGGCGTTCATCCGCATCGTCACCCCCTGCAGGTCCAGCGGCACCAGGGTACCGGCGCCGCTCCACGGACCCGTGTTCCCCCCGCTGGTGGCGCGGATGCGCCCCTCGTAGGCCTGGTTGACGGGGATGCCGGGGATCGGCTGCGGGCTGGTGGTGAGCCCCTGCGCCCCGTACGACCAGCACCCGCCGTCGCTGGCGAGCACGCGCAGGTCGTAGGTGGTGTTGGCGGCCACCGTCCACGCGGCCTGCGCCGAGCCGGTGCGGAAGCGCAGGGTGGAATCGACGGTGGAGCCGCCGGTTACGGTGATCCCGCTGCCGGTGGGGGCCGCGTCGAGCGGCCAGGCCAGCACCACGCCGGGGTCGCCGGTGGTGGCGCGGCGCTGCATGACGGTGGCCACCTGCGGCGCGGTGAGCACCTGGCTCCACGCCTCCAGCTCGCTCATGTCGCCCTGGTAGCCGATCTCGCCCGCGCCGGCGCCGGCGCCCAGCACCAGCGGCCCGCCCGCGCGCAGCCCCTGGCCGGCGGTGAACGCGAGCACCCCCAGGCTCAGGTAGGCCAGCATCCCGTCCACGTAGATACGCAGCGCGTAGTGCGTGGGGTCGGCGGGCTGCAACTGGATGGCCAGGTGGTGCCAGTGGCCGTCGGCCACCGACACCTGCGTGCCGCTGGCCGTCGACCCGCCGAAGCTAACCGTGAGCGCGGCGGGGCCGGCCACCTTCAGCCGGCGCGTCGCGTCGCCGTTGCGCGCGTCGTAGCTGAACAGCACGGCGTTGGCGTCGGTCTGCGTGGTGCGCACCCACATCGCCAGCGTGAGCGCGGTGGTGGGGAAGTCGTCGACCGCGGCCTGCGCGATGGAGGTGGCGCCGTCGAAGCGGTACGCGCGGGCCGGGGCGCCCAGGGTGCTCTGGTACGAGAGCACCGGGGCGGCGGGCGTGGAGTCGCTCATGGGGTGGGCCCGTCGAGAGTCTGGCCGGCGGGGGCGTTCCCCCCGCGCCGCAGGGTGCGGGTGGCGGTGAGAACGTTCCCCGCGTCGTCGTAGGTGTAGCCCAGGGTCACGGTGGGCATGGCCACCGAGGTGAGCCGGCCCAGCGGGTCGTAGACGTAGCTGACGGCGGCCAGGTAGGGCCCGGCGGCGGTGGCGCTCCACGGCCCGAGCGCTGGCGGCGCCGACACGCGCACGCGGGCGGTGTAGACCACGCCGGATGCCAGCGCCCGGGTGAAGGTGGCCGTGGTGCCGGTGGCGGGCTGGGTTTCCACCGCGGTGCCGTCGGCTTGCAGCTCGGCGGAGTAGCCCGGCGCGTTCGCCACGGCCTGCCAGCTCGCCACCAGGGCGGCGCCGTCGTAGTCGAGCTGCATCCCCGTGGGCGCCACGGTCAAGACGGTGATGGCCGCGCTCTCGGGGCCGCCGCTGTGCTCGCCGGTGGCGCGCACGCGAACGGTGTAGCTCCTGGCGGGGTCCAGCGTGGCCGCGACGGAGCCCTGCGTCCCGGTGGTGCTCGCGGTGCCCACCGCGGTCGTCCCGTCGTAGACCGTCAGCGCGTAGCCCGCCGCGCCGGTGACCGCCGACCAGGCCGCGCTCACGTTCGCGCCGTCGTAGGCGACGGACGCGATCGTCGGCGCCGCGACGATCACCGTAACGGCAGCGCTCTCGGGTCCGCTGCTCACGCCGTTCGTGGCGCGGACGCGGACGGTGTAGACCTTCGTGGGATCGAGTTGAGCCGCGACCGTGCCGTGCGTCGCGGTGGTGCTCGCGGTGCCCACCGCGGTCGTCCCGTCGTAGACCGTTAGCGCGTAGCCCGCCGCGCCCGTGACCGCCGACCAGGCCGCGCCCACGTTCGTTCCGTCATAGGCGACGGACGCGATCGCGGGTGCCATGAAGACCACCGGCACCGCCGCACTCCCGGGTCCGGTGCTCGCACCGCTGGTCGCGCGCACGCGGACCGTGTACGTCTTCGCCGGATCGAGCTGCACCGTGACGGAGCCCTGCGTCCCGGCGACGTTCGCGCTGCCCACGACGGTGGTCCCGTCGTAGGCCGCCAGCATGTAACCCGTCGCACCACCCACCGCCGACCATGTCACACCGACCGTCGTGCCGTCGCACGACACGGACGCGATCGCCGGCGCCGCGGCGATCACGGGCATCGCCGTGCTCCAGCCGCTCACCACCGAGCCCGCCACTGCCTGCACCCTCGCCGTGCACGCCCGCGACGGGTCGAGCTGCGCCACCACGCTGCCGCGGGTCTGCCCTGCCGCCACCTGCGTGCTGCCCACCTGCGTGCCGTCCACGAACACCGCCAGCGTGTAGCCCGTCACCCGCGAGTCGGCCACCGCCGTCCACTGCGCCGACACCTGCGCGCCGTCGTACGCCGTCTGCTGCAGCGTGGGCGCGGCGAGCGGCGTGGACGAGAGCGGCGCCCCCGGCGTGACAAGCGTGGCCGCGCCCTGCGGAGCGAAGGCGTTCCCGGTGGGCGACGAGTCGGCAAACGACGCGGCGTCGAAGGTCCAGTAGCCCACCAGCCCCGGCTGCGGCAGTTGCAGCGGAAGGTTCCACGACGCGGCGATCTGCTGCGCGGTGCGGGCCACGCTCCACACCCGCAGCTCGTCCAGCTCGCCGGTGAAGCGGATGTACGGCTCCTGCACCTGGTCGGTGGCCCCGGCCAGCAGCCGCAGCGAGTTCGTCACGTTGGCCGGCGTCGCCGCCGTGCCCGACGCGGTCACGGGCACCGGCGCCCCGTCCACGTAGACCGA
>JBJMPM010000264.1:0-25115 GCA_045803205.1 Longimicrobiaceae bacterium | reverse complement strand
GCGCTGCAGACGGCAGGGCCGTGAGGATCTGGCCGAGGAATGCGCAGGAGCCCGCCGCGGAAGCCCGCACCATCGACGCGTCCACGCCGGCCCTCGTCGATGCCTGGCTTTTCCTGCGTGTGAACGTGAGGCCGTGGCTTCCGCGCGAGCTTCCGCAGCCGGCTCCGGCATGGCCGCGATCAGATCCTCACGGCCCTGCCGCCATCGGAGTGAACGCTGATTCCGCGTGGCCGGGCCTCAGGATGACACCCAGGGGTGTCCGAACAACGGGTTCGGCAACACCCTCTCAGGATGACGTCTCGGGGGAGTTCGTGAGGTTTCTCAACCGTCTCTGAGATCATTCCCACCGCGATGTCCCAGCCCCACCCCGGTTCCGACTTCCTGCGTGCGCTGGCCGCCGCAGCGCTGCGCGACGGCGACCCCGCCGCGCTGGCGGAGCGCGCCGCCGCTGCGCTGGCTGGGGTCTTCAGCAGCCAGAAGAGCCTGGTGCTCGACGTGCAGTTCACCGGCTTCCTCTTCAAGGGGAAGCCGCTGGGCGGGGTGGACCCGGCGCTGCTGCGCGCCGCCGGGCAGCTCATCGTGCTGCGCCTGAGCCGCGTCGGCTTCACCCCCGAGGCCACGGCCGACGACCTGCGCGTCTTCTTCGAGGCGCTCGCCGTCCCCCCGGCGGAGCAGGGGCCCGAGGGCGTGCTCGGCCGCGTCGCCGCCGCGCGCCCGTACGGCCTCTATTTCAGCACCACCACCGGCGAGGTCTACCGCCCGCCGCGCCGCGCCGCGCAGGCTCCATCTCCCGAACCGCAAGGCGTTTCGGTCGATGAGGCCGCCGCGCCTCCCGCCGCGGAGGCGGGGGAGGAGCGGACGGTGGAAACATCCGCACCCCGGGGCGGGGGAGGGGAGGGGGCGCCGCCGGTCGGCTACGACGTGTTCGGGGGAGACGGGGCGGAGCTCTCCGACTTCGAGCTGCTCGACGACTTCCCCACGCTGGCGCCGCCCGCGCCGGCCGCCGCGGCGCGCTCCGCGCCGGGACCGCCGGCGGAGGCGGGCGGCGGGGAGGTGGCGAGCAACGACATGTTCCACTTCTTCCGCACCGCGCATTCGGACCGGGCGGAGGAGGACGCCGATCGCCTCCCGGCGCTCCTGCGCGCGGCGGAGAACCCCGCGCGCTTCGATGAGCTGGCCGAGGCCGCCGTGCGCGCGGTGCAGCGCCTGGTGCGCACCGGCGAGCACGCCCGGGCGGTGGAGCTGGTCGAGGCGCTGGTGGCCGAGGCGGAGCGGCCGGACCGCACCCGCATCTTCCGCGAGTCGGCGGGGCAGGCGCTGCGGCGGGTGGGCACGCCCGAGACGCTGCACCAGCTCCAGGCGCTGCTGGAGCACCACGGGAGCGCGCAGGAGCGCGAGCGCATCCTCCACTTCTTCGCCTTCCTGGGCGGCGACGGGGCGCAGATGCTGGAGACGCTCCTCTTCCGCACCGGCGACGCGGAGCTGCGCATGGCCGTCTTCCGCCGGCTGCTGACGGTGGAGGGCGCGGTGCAGCGCGTCGCCGCCCGCGCCCTGGGCGACGCCTCTCCCGCGCGGACGCGGCTGATGCTGGAGCTCGCCGCCCTCCCCGAGGTCGACCCCGAGCTGGCGGTGCGCTGGCTCTCCGCGGCGGCCGGGCACGCGGACGCTGGCGTGCGAACGGACGCGGCGCGGCACGCGGCCGCGGTGGGCGGCCGCGGGGGGCTGCGCATCCTCCTCGACGTGTTGAACGCGGAGCGCGACCCCGCGGTGAAGAAGGTCGCGGTGCAGGCCCTCGGCGCCCTCGGCGACGCGTCCGCGGTGCCGTTCCTGGTGCGCGTGGTGGGCGACGGCGGCGACGAAGGGGTGCAGGTGGCCGCCATCGTCGCCCTGGGCCGCCTGGGCTCGGCGGAGGCGCTGCCGGCGCTCCTGGGCGTGGTGAACAAGCGTGGCGGGCTCTTCGGCCCGAAGAAGCTCTCGCGCCCCAGGGTCGCCGCGATCGCCGCCATCGGCCGCATCGACACCCCCGCCGCCCGCGAGGTCATCCACTCCCTCGCGGGAGGGAAGGACGCCGAGATCGCCGCCGAGGCCCAGCGCGTCCTCGGAACGATTTGAACAGCATCTCACGCGGAGACACAGAGGCGCAGAGAGGCCACCGAGCCTCTCTGCGCCTCTGCGTTTTCTGCGTGAGACCAATCTTTAGAGGCCAGCGTAACACCTGTTATGCTTTAACACTCTTGACAGATGTGCCGCATTCCACGATATTAACAGGTGTGATTCAGCGCATCGAAACCGTTGTCAATTGGCTGGTTAGGCTGTATCGTAGCCCGCCCGGAGAACTGTCGGCCGATGCGTTCCCCTCGCGCCACCGAGCTGCAGGGGAGGCTCGACGCACCGATTCGCGTCAGCGGCAATGCGCGCCATCGTCGATGGCGCACCAGATCGGAAGGAGGCGGATGGCGATGGCGGACGATTCGGTGACGGCCGGTTTCATGGTGGGGAAGGAGCCCGCGACGGGCGCTGTGGGAAGATGCGCGAGTTTCCCACAGGTTTCCCCGATTTAAGTTTACATAACGTGTATTATACGAAGTGGCGCGGGGGTTGCCGGACAGGGACAACAACGTTCTCAAGGAGCCACGAATGGCACGCGCGATCTGGAAAGGCAGCATCTCCTTCGGGCTGGTCTCCATCCCCGTCGGGCTCTTCTCGGCCGAGACGCGCGACGAGATCAGCTTCCGGCAGCTCGACAAGCGCAACCTCTCGCCCGTCGGCTACAAGAAGTACAACAAGCAGACCGGCAAGGAGGTCGAGCTCGACGACATCGTGAAGGGCTACGAGTACGAGGACGACCGCTACGTGCTGATCAGCGACGAGGACCTGAAGCGCGCCAACCCCGAGAAGACGCAGACGGTCGACATCACCGACTTCGTCAACCTCGACGACATCGACCCCGAGTACTTCGACAAGCCCTACTACCTGGCGCCGCTGAAGAAGAACGCCAAGGCCTACGCCCTGCTGCGCGAGGCGCTCAAGCGCTCCGGCAAGGTGGGCGTCGCCAAGGTGGTGATCCGCTCGCGCGAGTACCTGGGCGCGGTGATCCCCCACGGCGAGGTGCTGGTGCTGGAGATCCTGCGCTACCCGCACGAGATCCGCGGCACCGACGACCTGGAGCTCCCCGGCGACGAGCTGGAGAAGATGGGCGTGACCGACCGCGAGGTGAAGATGGCGGAGATGCTGATCGACGGCATGACCGCCGAGTGGGACCCGTCGAAGTACCACGACACCTACCGCGACGACCTGATGGCGCTCATCCACCAGAAGATCGAGAGCGGCCAGACCGAGGTGCTCGACGAATCCCCCGCCCCCGAGGTCGACACCGAGCCCAAGGGCGTCATCGACATCATGTCGCTGCTCAAGAAGTCGGTCGAGGCGACCTCGAAGCACCGCGCGGGCGATGCCGACGAGGACGAGGAGGAGGAGGAGCGCCCCGCCGCGTCCAAGCGCAAGGCGTCGTCGTCGAAGGCGAAGGCCGAGAAGCCGAAGTCCGCGCAGCCGGCCAAGCCGCGCACGCGCGTCCGCAAGAGCGCCTGAGCCCGGGGGCGGCGCCGGATGGGTCTCAGCGACTACCACCGCAAGCGCGACTTCGGGAAGACGGCCGAGCCGCGCGGCCGCGAGCACCCCTCCGGCGCCACCCTGGCGTTCGTGATCCAGAAGCACGCCGCCAGCCACCTGCACTACGACTTCCGCCTGGAGCTCGACGGGGTGCTGAAGAGCTGGGCGGTGCCCAAGGGCCCTTCCCTCGACCCCTCCGTCAAGCGCCTGGCCGTCCACGTCGAGGACCACCCCATCGAGTACGGCGACTTCGAGGGGATCATCCCGAAGGGCGAGTACGGCGGCGGCACGGTGATGCTCTGGGACCACGGCGTCTGGGAGCCGCTGGGCGATCCCCGCCAGTCCTACCAGAAGGGCCACCTCCGCTTCGCGCTGCACGGCGAGAAGCTGCACGGCGGCTGGCACCTGGTGCGCTCGCGCCGCGGCGAGGAGGGCGAGAAGGAGCAGTGGCTCCTCTTCAAGGACGACGACGTCGTGGCGAAGCCGGAGAGCGAGGGAAAGATCACGGAGGAGGAGCCCCGCTCCGTGACCACCGGCCGCACCATCGAGGAGATCGCCGCCGACGCCGACAACACCTGGAACTCCAACCGGCCGCCGAAGGACAGCGCGAAGAAGCGCATCGCGGCCGCCGCGGCGAAGGCCGCCGCGAAGCTCAAGCCGTCGCCGAAGCAGGCGTCCGCGCCATCTCCGGGCGTCCCCGTCCCCGCCGGCGCGCGCAAGGCGGCGATGCCGAAGGAACTCCTCCCCGAGCTGACCACGCTGGTCGACGAGGTTCCCGCCGGCGACCAGTGGCTGCACGAGATCAAGTTCGACGGCTACCGGCTGCTGGTGTTCATCGACCGCGGCCGCGTGCGCATGCTCACCCGCAAGGCGAACGACTGGACCGACCGCTTCACCGGGCTGGTGGAGCCGCTGCAGGCCCTCCCCGCGCGGCAGGCGGTGCTCGACGGCGAGGTGGTGATCGTGGCGCCCAACGGCACCACCAGCTTCCAGCTCCTGCAGAACGTGCTCAACAACGGGAAGCAGGGCGAGCTGGTGTTCTACGCCTTCGACCTCCTCTACCTGGACGGCCACGACCTGCGCTCCGTGCCGCTGCTGGAGCGCAAGGAGGCGCTGCGCGCCCTGCTGGCCGGCGCCGGCGCGGGCGACGAGGGGCCGGTGCGCTTCAGCGACCACGTGGTGGGCAACGGCGCGGTCTTCCACCGGCACGCCTGCCGGGTGGGGCTGGAGGGGATCATCGCCAAGCGCTGCGACAGCCGCTACGTGGCGAAGCGCACCAGGGACTGGCTGAAGATCAAGTGCCAGCGCCGGCAGGAGTTCGTGATCGGCGGGTGGACGGACCCCAAGGGCTCGCGCTCGGCCTTCGGCTCGCTCCTGCTCGGCTACTACCGGGGCGGCGAGCTGGTCCACGCCGGCCGCGTGGGCACCGGCTTCGACGAGGCGCTGCTGGCCGACATCCACGCGCGGCTGAAGCAGCTGGAGACGGACCGCTCCCCCTTCTCCGACTACGGCCAGCGGCGCGCGCCGAAGGACGTCCACTGGGTGAGGCCCGAGCTGGTGGGAGAGGTGGCCTTCACCGAGTTCACCGAGGAGGGGATCCTGCGCCACCCCACCTTCCAGGGGCTGCGCGAGGACAAGGCGGCCCGCGAGGTGGTGCGCGAGAACGAGCAGCACCTCCCCGCCGGCGAGAAGGCGGACTCCCCCGCCCCGCCCACGGATGTTTCCAAGGCTGAGAAGAAGACGGAGTACGAGCGTCCCCTGCGCAACCGGAGCCTGATGGAGCAGCCGCCGAGCACGCGCAGCCGCGCCAGCGCGCGCAAGACGCCCACGGAAGAGGTCGCGGGGGTGCGCATCTCCAACCCCGCGAAGGTGCTGTATCCGGACGTAGGCGTCACCAAGCTGGAGCTGGCGCGCTACTACGAGGCGATCGGCGAGGAGTGGATGCTCCCCTACTGCGCCGGGCGCCCGCTCACCTTGGTGCGCTGCCCCGAGGGCGCCGGGGGCCCCTGCTTCTACCAGAAGCACGCCGACGAGAACTTCCCGAAGCCGGTCGGCCGCGTCCAGGTCGAGGAGAACACCGGGGAGAAGGACGTCTACACCTACGTCGACTCCGTCGCGGGGCTCGTGTCGATGGTGCAGATGGGGGTGCTGGAGCTGCACGTCTGGGGGTCGCGGCGCGACAACCCGGAGCGGCCGGACCTGTTCGTCATCGACCTGGACCCGGCGACGGACGTGGCGTGGGAGCGGGTGGTGGCGGCGACCCTGTTCGTGCGCGAGCAGCTCGGCGAGCTGGGGCTGGAGAGCTGGTGCAAGACCACGGGCGGCAAGGGGCTGCACGTGGTGGTCCCCATCGCCCGGCGGTCCAGCTGGGACGAGGTGAAGACCTTCACCCACCAGTTCGTGCGCATGCTCTCCGGCAAGGTGCCGGGGCAGTTCGTGACCACCAGCACCATGGCCAAGCGCAAGGGAAAGATCTTCCTGGACTACCTGCGCAACGCCCGCGGCGCCACGGCGATCAGCGCCTACTCCATCCGCGCCAAGCGCGGCGCCACCATCTCCGTCCCGCTCTCCTGGGAGGAGCTCTCGCCGAAGACGAACCCGGAGAAGTTCAACCCCGCCGCCGTGATCGCGCGCCTGAAGAAGCTCAAGCGCGACCCCTGGGAGGACTTCTACAAGTCGAAGCAGGCGATCACGAAGGGGATGCGGCAGGCGGTGGGGATGGATTGAGGCGCAGGGTGGCCCGGCGCGGGGCGTGGGTGGTGGTATTGGTTGTGGTGGTGATGGTGGTGGTCGTGGTGGTCGTGGTGGTCGTGGTGGGTGATGATGGTGAGGGGTTGGTGGTGGTTGGTGGGGGTAATGGTGGTGGGAATATGCGGCTGAAGCCGCGGCGCCGCGGCTACAAATTCACGCAGTCCGCCTTCGCGGACTTCCCGCGCGCCCGACGGCAGCGCGTTTCTAGCGATCATCCGCACCATGGGTGTCATCTTGAGGTACGGCCGCGCCGGATCGAACGTACCGCTATAGCTGCCAGTGCCGAAGGAGCAAACTTCGGACGCGCTGGAGCCTGCCGCGGAACCCGCTCAGAATCGCGGCTGCGGAACACGCAGACGCAAAGAGCCGACGCGGGCAACCTGTGTCCGCGTCAGCTATCGCTCGGAATTGTGCGATCGATCCACCACTTCACAGTACGTATTGGGCGACGAACGTCAGGTATCCTTGGCGGCCGCGCTCCTTCGTCCAGCGCTGAACGGAACTGCGGACCCGTTTCAGGCAGGCGGCCAGTTCCTCGGCAGTCTTCAACTCCATTTCGTCCGCCATCTCTCCGTTCAAAGCGGCGCGGCCGATGCGCCACTCGAGGATGGGCAACAGCGCGTCGTAGAGCTTTCCGCGGAGTCCCGGCAGGGTATGCTCGCGCGCCTCTCGCCCGCGCGCCTCGGCACCATAGCGAGAAACCAGGGCCTCGAGCACCGCCTCCACGTCGTAGTCCAGCAGGCCCGGCTCGATTTTGTGCACCGAGACGATGATCACCTCGATGTTCTGGAGGACGTCCGCGTATCTCTCCTCGAACCTCTCTGCCATCACTTTCCTTTCGTTGTCGTCGACAGTCGGCAGTTCAGCCGCTGCTCACCTTCATCCAGATACGTCTCGGGTCGTTCAGGACGCGCCGATCTCGGATGTCGCTCGTGAGGCCACGCAGCTCTTCCAGCGATTGCGCGCCAGGCTGCTCGCACGACCGCTTCCACGTTCTGCGGCCGACCGTGCCGACGACGAAGAAGTCCTCGACACGCACGTCCGGGTGCTGCGCGTGAAAGATCGCGAGCTGGAGCTCCAGCTCGTGCTGGTGGGCGATAATGAACTCGCAGGGCGCGCAGTACCGGCAGGTGAAACCCAGCGTCAGGAGCGTGTATCCGCCAAGGTCGAGCAGAAGCGGAAACTTGCGCGCGTGCATCAGCTTCTCACAGCGCGGGCACCGGCTCCAGCGCACCTCCGGAAACGGGTTCAGCGCGAACCGATAGCGCGGCTTGAGCTTGCCGAATCGGAGGATGGCCACGTGAATTCCGAACGCGGGAGGGAGCCCTCTGCGGCGGTTCGGGCGAACCTACGATGAACGGAGTGAACGGGCAACGAGGCGCGCGAAAACAGCCACCGTGCAGGCAGTTTTTACAGAAATGATCGTCCGGAGGACACAGAGGCACGGTGAAGCCTGGCAATCCCCCGTGGCCTCCGTGACCTCTGTGAAAGTAAAACACGCGGAGACGCAGGGAGCCGCCGCGAACTCTCTGCGTCTCCGCGTCTCTGCGTGAGACAATCAGTTCCAGTACGTCTTCGATCGGCGCCTCGGCCTCGCCAGCGATGCGCCGACGGAGGTCCCCGCGAACATCTGCGTGTTCGCCAGCAGGTCCGGGTACATCTGCTCCAGCCGCACGATGATCCGGTTGGACATCAGCCCGCGGATCCCGCCGCCGTTGAACGCCATGATCGTGTACGGTGCCATGAACTCTCTCCAGATAGGGAAAGAAAAAGGGGCGCCTACCTTACCCGTCGAGAAACGCATTTGCAACAGGAATACATAATCTCTCACCGGAGGCACGGAGACCTCGGAGAGAGATCCTGTTCATCAGCCTGCCGCCGCGTCCTGCGCTCCAGCGCACTTACGCCAAGCTGGCGAGCAAGGCGCCGGATTCGGCGTAGGCGGCCGCGTAGGTGTAATCGGGCGGGCCATCGCAGGTGGCGAGGCGGCGGGCCTTTTCGGCGTGTTCCCGGGCGGCGGATTGGTCG
The DNA here is from genome assembly GCA_045803205.1 of Longimicrobiaceae bacterium. Taxonomy (GTDB): domain Bacteria; phylum Gemmatimonadota; class Gemmatimonadetes; order Longimicrobiales; family Longimicrobiaceae; genus Longimicrobium. The sequence continues at coordinate 16,727 of JBJMPM010000264.1, read as the reverse complement.
CTGCGAGAGAGTGCCAGCCGCGCGAGTTCTAGGTGGACGTCCGCTCCCTGAAGGACATAGCCGCAACGCTCGGCGATAGCCCCTGCCTCGTCAGCCAGCCGCTGAGCTTCCTCCGCCGCGTCGGTGACAGCGCGGAGTCGCACCAAGTCGATGAGGATGTCGGCTTCAAACTCGACTAGGTTGATTCGTTGGCAGCGCTTCAGCGCCTCGAGCAGGTAGCGCTCGGCCTCGTCTTCCCGACCGGCAACACGGTACGTCGCGCCGAGTAGCCAATGGGCTTGGACATAGTTGCGCTCAAGAGGATAGCCGAAACGGGCCGCCTCGTCGGTCAACTCCATTGCGCGCCTTGTCGAGGTGAGGGCAAATTTCAATGTGCTTGTTTCCGGTATTAGACTCCCGTTGCAAGCCGCTAGTCGCAGGTGTAGCAGGATTTGGAGAGCGCGATAGGCCTCGACGAGGCTTTGGATCTGTAGGGCGTAACGCCTGTGACGCCTATCAAACATCGTCAACGCTGACATCAACTCTGTCTCGCATTCTGGATAGGCGCCACGGTAGGCCAGCAGCCTGCCCAATTCCAAGTGTCCGATGGCGTCCTCGATGGAAATTTTCTGGAGAATCTCGATGCGGCGGCGGAAGTTGGCCTCGGCGACTCGTAACGCGCCAATCTTGGCTTCGCAAAGAGCCATATTCCCCAAGCCGATGGCGAGATCGTTCTCACCGCCCTTTGCTTCATCGATAGAGTAGGCTTGCAGAAACAGCGGTATGGCACGACGAGGCTGCCCGCTGCGACTGTAGCAGTTCGCCAGCTCGTTCAGCGTCCAGGATTGGTCTCTCTTATTTCTCAGATGCGGCGGGTGCCCTTCGCCGTCGGGGAAGAGCGCGCGCATTAGGTCGATAATCAACACGTAAGCACCGAGTTGGTGGTAGAGCGGGTCGAGGCGATTCCGGTAGAGAGTGAAGGCTTCGTTCAATTGTCCAGCACGAACAGTGTGGTGATAAAGCTCAATCACCGGAGCGAGGTCTTCCAGACGCGTCACCCTCTCTGTCGGAGGCACGGCGGCGAAGTAGTTTCGAAGCTGGAGGTGTGCGACGGCGCGGTCAGGTACCGCCAGCCGATCATAGGCGTAGCGGCGCACAATAGGGTGAAGGTCGAAACGGCCCTCCCGCCGCTCAAGGTGCAGCAACCCGCGCGCAACTAGATCACGCAGGTCGGCATCAAGGTCCGACGCTTGGGCGACAAGCTGTAAGAAGAACGAGCGTACTTGGGACACTGGGTTCGCCTCCGTCTCCGCTAGTGCCCTAAGCGTGTCATAAGTCACCGGGCTGCGGAAGCAGGCGATTCGGCTAAGAAGTGCCTGCCGCACTGGAGTGAGACTGTCGAAGGCGAACTCGAGCACGTGATGCTGGCGTTGCACCAAGTCGCCGCTCACGTCGAGCCGCTTCGCCGCGGCGATATCGCCAGGTTGCTGCAAATCGTTCACGATCAGTCCGGCTAACAGCCGTAAGCTGAGAGGATGGTAGCCATATGGAGCGCAAGCCATTTCAACCTCGGTGCGCGTGCCGCGGATGCCTTGGGCGCGGAAGAACGCCACCGCATCGACGGGCTGTATCTGTTCCAGCGGCACCTCGCGGGCGCCAGTCAGCAAGCCGCCGCCCCTCGCCTCAAGAATGCTTGGACAAAGCCGTGTGGTGAGTAGCACCTTGGATTCCAGGCGCGGGATTAGAGCGAGTTTGTAGAGGAACAACGTGGCCAGCGGCGAGATGCAATCGCGGTCGCTGCCTTCGTGTTCTGCTTCGTCGCCCTGATACGCCGCGTTCAACCCGCTGAACGCGCGCAACACGCGTTCGAATCCGTCGAGCACCAGCAGCGTTCCGGGCTCACGGAGCTTTTCGAGGAGCCTCTCGACTGTGTCCCTACCGGAGATCCGCGCCGCGGCAACCATTCCGCCGCTCAGGTAATCGAGCGTCTCAGATAGGAAGTCGTCGAAGCTCGCATCTCCCTCGTAGAAACTCCACCAGACCACGCGCGGCCACGAAGCAGGATCGACATCGTGCGTGAGCCAGTGCCAGACGAGCGCGCTCTTGCCGAAGCCGCCCAGCGCCCGGATGCTCAACAGCGGATGCTCAGTATCCTCCGCAAGCCAGCGAGTGAGCATCACTCGCTCGGCGAGCCGGCCGGTGAAGTTAGGGGGCATCGGATACGGATGCGCTAGGAACCACTGGTCGCGCCGTGGCTCCTGCGGAGGCTCCGATTCTGGCGGCGCCCCCAGCGCCGTGAGGAGCTGGTGCCAAGCGAGGTCTTGGTCTGCGTCATCCGTGAAGTCGATGTATGTAAGCGCAGCGATGCGGAGGGGCTTATCGCACTTTTCCTTGAGCAAGGGAATAATGCGGAGGTCGTGATTGGCAGGACTGAGCGTCTGTGCCATCACGTTCTCGATCTTCCCCCACTCGCTCTCAAAATACTTCGGCGTGAGGATGAGCAGCGTCTTGCGACACTCAACGACGCCGCGCTCGCACTCTGCTATGCTGGGCGCGCCGCGGGTGAAGTCTCGGAAGTCGATGAACGCTTTGACCCCCGCCTGCTCGATGCGCGTCAGCAGTTCTCCACGCACCCACTCCTTGTCGCGGCTGCTGTACGAGATGAAGACGTCCATTCAGGGTCGCTTGAAGTATGTTCTGGAATGCGTTGCAAACTGCCTAAGTCGTTGCTACATAGTGCGATTCGCACCAAGAGCGCAAGAACTTTCTTCTTGCTTCGGTGAGCTCTCTGCGTCCCTGCACCCTTCGTGTGAGATAGCTCAGCCCGCGGCCACCGCCCGTCCCGCCGCGCGCCCGGAGAAGATGCAGCCGCCCAGGAAGGTGCCCTCCAGCGAGCGGTAGCCGTGCATGCCGCCGCCGCCGAAGCCGGCCGCCTCGCCCGCGGCGTAGAGGCCGGGGAGCGGCTCGCCGTCGGCGCGGAGCACGCGCGCGGAGAGGTCGGTGTGCACGCCGCCCAGCGTCTTGCGGGTGAGGATGGAGAGGCGGACGGCGATCAGCGGCCCCGCGGCGGGATCGAGGATGCGGTGCGGCTTGGCCACGCGGATCAGCCGGTCGCCGCGGTAGGCGCGCGCGCCGCGGAGCGCGGTCACCTGCAGGTCCTTGCCGAACGGGTTGGTGAGCTGCAGGTCGCGGGCGCGGATCTGCTCCTCCAGCGCGGCCGCGTCGATCAGCGGCTCGCCGGCCAGCGCGTTCATCCCCTCCACCAGCTCCGGCAGCGTCTTGCGGACGATGAAGTCCTCGCCGTGCTGCTTGAACGCCTCCACCGGCGGCGGCGCGCCGGGAAGGACGCGGGAGAGCACCTTGCGCACGCTCTTCCCCGTCAGGTCGGGGTTCTGCTCGCTGCCGGAGAGCGCGAACTCCTTCTCGATGATCTTCTGCGTGAGCACGAACCAGGTGTAGTCGTACCCGGTCTTCATGATGTGCTCGAGCGTCCCCAGCGTGTCGAAGCCGGGAAAGAGCGGCGGCGGGAGGCGGCGCCCCAGCGCGTCGAACCAGAGCGACGAGGGGCCCGGGAGGATGCGGATGCCGTGGTTCGGCCAGATCGGCGCCCAGTTCTTGAGCCCCTCGGTGTAGTGCCACATCCGGTCGGGGTTGATGACGGCGCCGCCGGCGTCGCGCACCACCTCGATCATCCGCCCGTCGACGTGCGCGGGGAGGCCGGAGAGCATCCGCTTCGGCGGCGGGCCCATGCGCGGCGGCCAGTTGGCGCGCACCAGCTCGTGGTTCCCCCCGATCCCGCCCGAGGTCACGATCACCGCCCCCGCCTTCAGCGCGAAGTCGCCGACCACCGCGCGGGAGCTGGAGACGCCGCGGTCGACGCCGCTCGGCTCCAGGACCTCCCCGCGCACGCCGTCGACCGTGCCGCCGGTGGAGGTGAGCCCGGTCACGCGGTGGCGGAAGCGCAGGGAGACCAGCCCGCGCCGCTCCCCTTCCCTGACGGCGGCGATGAACGGCGCCAGCACGCCCGGCCCCGTTCCCCAGGTGACGTGGAAGCGCGGGACGGAGTTGCCGTGGCCGGTGGCGAGGTACCCGCCGCGCTCCGCCCAGCCGACCACCGGGAAGAAGCGGACACCGCGCGAAGCCATCCAGGCGCGCTTCTCCCCCGCGGCGAAGTCGACGTACGCCTCGGCCCAGCGGCGGGGCCAGAGGTCCTCCTCGCGGTCGAAGCCGGCGCTCCCCTGCCAGTCGCTCCACGCCAGCTCTCGCGAGTCGCGGATCCCCATCCGCCGCTGCTCGGGCGAGTCGACCAGGAAGAGCCCGCCGAAGGACCAGAACGCCTGCCCGCCGAGCGACGCCTCCGGCTCCTGCTCGAGGACGATCACCTGCTTCCCCGCCTCCACCAGCTCCGCCGCCGCCACCAGCCCGGCCAGCCCCGCGCCCACGATGATCGCGTCCGCCTCGTCCGCGCGAGTGCTCATGCGTCGGTGCTCCGTCCGTGAGAGGATCGGGAGGTCCAGCAGACTTCAGGGGGAGACGAAGATGGTACGGCGCGCGGGGCGGGCTCGCCAGAGAGCACCGGTTCGATCGATCGAACGCAGCCGCTCCATTCTCCAGCCCGCCGTGGACCGAGGGTCGCCCATCGGCCCCGCGGACGCGCCGGCCACCAGGCCTCTCCGCCCCTTCGCATCGGCCGTGGAAATCCGCCGATGCCGTGCTCGTGAACGGTCTGGCAGCGTCCCGGGCGCCCGGCAGGGCGGCCCCAACTCCGGTCGCCAAGCCAGGGGGAGCCCACCCGTGCCGCCCTCTCTGGCAACTTGCATCGACACCGCATATACTTTCGCTTCCGGACCCAATCTGCCTGCCAGGTTTCCCGCCAACAGAACGAAATGCCCACCAACCCGGAGCTCGAGGCAGCCGTCTCCCGTCTCGACAGGCTCGCCGGTGAGCTGGCGATCAACTACGTCGACATCTCCCTCCGCTCCCCCGACCTGACGAAGAAGAAACGGATCGCGACCGTCGAGCGGGTCTGCAGCGGCTCCGTCGCGGAAGCGGTCGAGGACTCGCCGCGGCGCAGTATCCTGCTGCTGGGCGCAGAGGCCAGCCGTGCGGCGTTCGGCGAGGCGGCCTTTCCCACCGGTCGCGAAGCCATCGAGCGGCTCGACCGCGACCTGCCGGAGCGGCCGGCCTGGATCGAAGAGCAGATCCGGGAGGAAAAGCGCCGGCTCAGCATCACCTACAAGGACGTCGAGGAGGACTTCGGGATCCACCTGGCGATCCTCTCCAGCCTCTATCCCTCCGACCTGGTGCTGGACAAGCTTGCCGCCATCTACAACAAGCGCTACTGGCCCCACCTCACGTTCGAGCTGATCGCCCACCTGCTCAAGCATCGCTTCGTCGATGCGGTCGTGAACCTGAGCTTCGACGAGCTGCTGAACCAGGCCGTCGAGGAAGAGCTGGGCGAGTCGGACATGCACTACGTGGAATCGGACGACGACTGCCGCGAGCTCTCGTTCTTCATGGTGGGCGACCGGCTGAAGAAGCCGATCCACGTAAAGCCGCACACCACGGTGGGAAGCCGCGGCATGTTCCGGGCGCCCAGGAACTTCATCCTCACCACCCCGATCCGACGCTTCCTGGAGAAGATCATCGGCGGGACGTTCTCCGAGAATGGCGGGAAGCGGTACCCGACGACCATCATTTCCGTCGGCTTCGACCCGCCAAGCCCCGAGATCAACCATATCCTGCGCGCAATCGCCCCCCATCCGGTGACCGTGTATCACCTCAGCACCGGCGAGTCGTTCGAGCGGAACCTCGCCCGGCTGGTGGAGCGCACCGGCGTCGAGCACGTCCTGGTCGACGTGACGACGTTCGGTACCCTGCACAACACGCTGCGCACGCTGGTGAACCGGATCGAGGAGAAGTTCGTCGCTCCCTTCAAGCCGCAGGGGATCGCGCGGCACGAGATCATCCACACGCTCTTCTTCGACGAGAAGCGCCGCAGCCGTGTTCCCGGGGGGGACAACGGGTTCGAGGCCGAGGCCGACTACCACCGGGCGCGGCTGTGCGCCGAGCTGATGATCAGCCTGGCCAAGAACGACGGACGGATCGATCTGAACTCGCTCGTGCGGGATCGGGTGGGGACGTACTTCGAGGAGCTGAGGTCCGCGACCTCGCGGATCGAGGGCGGCGAAGACGATCCCGAGGGCGCGTCTCTCAACAGCATCCGCCGGCTGTTCGAGGGAGCCGGGGTTACGCTGCCGCTGGGCGGGGTGGAGGGGAACATCCTCTCGCTCGTCTTTCCCAACAACGTCACCCGGCGTGGATACTGGCTGTGGGAGATGATGTGCGCGACCCTGCTGCGTATCCCGAACCCCGAGATCCAGGCGCACGTGGGACGTCTGGCATCGCCCGAGCGAGACCCGACCACCGAGTACGACTGCTTCAAGTCGCTGTACGCCGCGGAGGCACGGGACATCAACCCGAGCTTCGAGCACCGGCAGCTGCTCCTGTCGCGCGCGCCGGGACCCGACGAGGTGCTGCACACCAATCTCGCGCTGTTGCTGAAGATGGAAGAAATCTCCCGCGCCGAGTGGGAGGTGCTGCTCGTCGTCTCCGAGAACGGCAACACGTTCCGCCGGTGCGACTCCTTCATCGACCCAGCGCACCGGGCCACGCGAAGCGCCCTCCTGATCCTGGCGGAGAACGAGCACTCACCTGCGACACCGGCCCAGTTCGGGTCGTGGCCGGACGACCGGCTCGAGGTCGTCTCGCTTCCCTGGTGGCTGCACAACCGCCACATGATCCTGGGCCTGAAGAGCACGCCGGATCCCAACGTGTGGGACTATACCAGCGCCATCCGCTACGACCGCCGCGGGCTCAGCCAGCGGATCAATCCGGTCTACATCCACGAACGGAACAGGGCGGACCTGGACCGGCTGCTGGACACGTTCTGCGGCTATGCCTGGCGGGCAAAGAACCCGGACTGGATGCGCACGCCCGAGGAAAAGGTGGAGATCGAGGTGAGCAAGCTGCGCAAGAACCTGCTCAGGAAGTGGTGGGAGAGAGCGAATCGCGACGCCGGCGATTGAAATGCTCCCCGGCGCTGCCGTCCGAACTCCGCCGCCGCGGGTCGAACGTGATCCTGTCAGTGGGTAACGCGAGGGCGGCCGGGAGACTCCCGGCCGCCCTCGACCCTTTGCCGATGTCGCCGCCGAAGCCGGAGGAGCTGGCGATGGATGATCGCGTCCGCCTCGTGCATCGGCAGTTCTTCCGGTCAGGAGGTTCTGGCAACAGCGCCTCACGCAGAGACGCAGAGCCGCGGAGAAAAGCCCGGTGGTTCTCCCTGCGGCTCTGCGTCTCGGGCGTGAGATCGACCGTCCTACGGCGTCTCGATCTCGACCGTGATCTCGGTGAGGCCTGCGATCCCGCCGGCTTTCCCCCTGACCCGCTCCAGGCGCCAGTTGGTGATCATGTCCGCCCCGGGCTCCGCCGCCTGCGCCGCGGCGATCGCGTGGTCCAGCGCTTCCTGGAAGTTGCCCTTGCTGGAGGTGCCCTCGAATTTCTTGTGCCTGCTCATCATTGCCTCTCAGTGAAGGTGGAACGTCATGGTACGATCAACGCTCGTAACCTGCGCGCATCCCGGAGCGAGCGCAACGATGTCGTGAACCGCTCGAGGCCGACCCTCGTCACCCGCACGCGGGTCTCTCTCTGCGACTCTGCGTCTCTGCGTGATGATCTTTTTCTATGCCTCGTAGCGCTTCACCGCGAGGCAGACGTTGTGGCCGCCGAAGCCGAAGGAGTTGCTGAGGGCGAGCCGCACCGGGCGCTCCACCATCCCCCCGGTGGCGTAGTCCAGGTCGCAGTCGGGGTCCTTCTCGTGGAAGTTGATGGTCGGCGGGATCTTCCCCTCGCGGCAGACCAGCGCGCTGATCACCGCCTCGATCCCCCCCGCGGCGCCCAGCGTGTGCCCCGTCATCGACTTGGTCGACCCGACCACGACGCGGTACGCATCCTCGCCCAGCGCGGTCTTGATCGCCGCCGTCTCGTTCTTGTCGTTCGCCGGCGTGCTCGTGCCGTGCGCGTTGACGTAGTCCACGTCGGCCGGGGTGGCGCCCGCCTCCTTGAGCGCCAGCCGGATCGCGCGCACCGCCCCTTCCCCGCCCTCCGCCGGCGCGGTGATGTGATAGGCGTCCGCCGTCTGCCCGTAGCCGACGACCTCGGCGAGGATCTCGGCGCCGCGCGCGCGGGCGTGCTCCAGCTCCTCCAGCACCATCACCCCCGCCCCCTCGCCGAGCACGAAGCCGTCGCGGGTCGCGTCGAAGGGCCGGCTCGCGGTCTCGGGGGAGTCGTTGCGCTCCGAGAGCGCGGTCATCGCCGCGAAGCCGGCGATGGTCTGCGGGGAGACGGTGGCCTCGGTGCCGCCCGCCACCATCAGGTCCGCCTCGCCGTGCTTGATCGACCGGAAGGCGTTGCCGACCGCGTGGGCGCTCGAGGCGCAGGCGGAGACGGTGCAGTAGTTGGGGCCCTTCAGCCCCCAGCGGATCGACACCAGGCCGGCGGCGATGTCGCTGATGAACATCGGCACGAAGAAGGGGGAGATGCGCGAGGGGCCGCGCTCGATGAGCTTGCGATGCTGCTCCTCGAAGGTCCAGATCCCCCCGATCCCGCTGCCGATGATCACGCCGAAGCGCTCGGCGTCGATCCCGGCCGGGAGCTCGTCGAGCCCCGCCTGCCGCATCGCCTGCACCGTGGCGGCGATGGCGAACTGGGCGAAGCGGTCGGTGCGCTTCGCCTCCTTCCGGTCGATGTACTGGTCCGGGTCGAACCCCTTCACCTCGGCGGCGAAGCGGACCTTGAAGTCGGTGGTGTCGAACTGGGTGATCGGGGCGGCACCGCTACGCCCGCCGAGGAGCGCCGCCCAGCTTTCCTGGACGTCGAGCCCCACGGGCGTCAGCAGCCCGGTTCCCGTGATCACGACTCGGCGATTCATCGACCGCTCCGCGCGTCAGGGAGTGCGTGGCCGGAGGGACGTGGGCCCCCGGCCCGTAGCCGCCGTCCAGATCGCTGGGCGGCTAAAAAAGGCGTGCCGCGCCGCCGCCCACGGGCGGGAGCGCGGCACGCGGGCGGCACCGTGGCTCAGGAGCTCTGCGCGTGCTGCTGGATGTAGTTCACGGCGTCGCGGACGGTCTGGAGCTTCTCCGCCTCCTCGTCGGGGATCTCCATCCCGAACTCCTCCTCGAAGGCCATCACCAGCTCGACGGTGTCGAGCGAGTCGGCCCCCAGGTCCTCGACGAACGAGGCCTCGGGCGTCACCTTTTCGGGCTCCACGCCCAGCTCGTTGATGATGATGTCCTTGACCTTCGCTTCGACGTCCGCCATTTCGCCGTTCTCCTGAAAGGGTTGCAGGTCCTGCTCGTGTGGTCTCGCGTTTCCGGGGCGCCGCACCCGCGGGCCCTTCCCCGCCCTACATCACCATCCCGCCATCCACCACCAGCACCTGCCCGGTGATGTACGACGCTCCGGGCCCCGCCAGGAAGCGTACGGCCGGCGCGATGTCCTGCGGCCGGCCCAGCCGGGCCAGCGCGATCTGCTGCAGCAGCGCGTCGCGGGCGGCCTCGGGGAGGTCGGCGGTCATGTCGGTCTCAATGTACCCCGGGGCGACGGCGTTGACCAGAACCCCGCGGGAAGCCAGCTCCTTGGCCACGCTCTTGGTGAGCCCGATGAGGCCGGCCTTGCTGGCGGCGTAGTTCGCCTGCCCCTTGTTGCCGGTGATCCCCACCACGCTGGTGATGTTGATCACCCGCCCCTGCCGGCGCTTCATCATCCCGCGACTGGCGGCGCGGATGGTGTTGAAGGCCCCGCGCAGGTTGGTGTCGACCACCACGTCCCAGTCCTCGTCCTTCAGCCGCATCAGCACGTTGTCGCGGGTGACGCCGGCGTTGTTCACCAGCACGTCGAGCGAGCCCATCTCGTCCTCGACCTGCTTCACCAGCGCGTTCACCGCCCCGGAGTCGGCCACGTCGCAGCCGTAGCCGCGGTGCCCCTCGCCCGGCAGCTCCGCGGCCGCCTGCCGCGCGCGCTCGCCGTCGCGCGCCACGACCGCCACCTTCGCGCCGGCGGACGCGAGCTCCTGCGCGATGGCGAGGCCGATCCCGCGCGATCCGCCCGTCACCAGCGCCACCTGCCCCTGTAGCTCCTCCACGGGTCTCTCTCCAGGCAAAGTCAGCGTTCGTCTCACGCAGAGACGCAGAGGAACAGAGAGAACTACGACAGCGCCTGCACCTGCTCGGCGGTGCCGACGGGCGCGCCGATGCCCGCCGCGGCGGGGTCGATGCGCTTCAGCATTCCCGTGAGCACCTTCCCCGTCCCCACCTCCAGGAAGCGGGTGACGCCCAGCTCCAGCATGGTGCGTACGGAGTAGGACCAGCGCACCGCCGAGGTGAGCTGCTCCACCAGCAGGCGCCGCGCGGTCGCCGCGTCGGTGACCGGGTGCGCCGTCACGTTCGAGATCACCGGGAAGGCGGGATCGCGGAATTCGACCGACTCGAGCTGCTCCTGCAGCCCCGCCTCGGCCACGGCCATCAGCGGCGAGTGGAAGGCGCCGGAGACGTTCAGCGGCTGCACCTTCTTCGCGCCCGCGTCCATCAGCATGGAGCCCGCGCGGTGCACCGCCTCCACGTCGCCCGAGACCACCACCTGGCCGGGGGTGTTGAAGTTGGCGGGGACCACCACCGAGCCGTCGGACGAAGCCTCGCGGCAGACGCCCTCCACGCTGTCGTCGTCCAGCCCCAGCACCGCGGCCATCGTCCCGGGGCGCTGCTGCCCGCCCTCGAACATCAGCTCGCCGCGGCGGCGCACGGTGCGCAGCGCGTCGGCCAGCGAGAGCGAGCCGGCGGCGTGGTAGGCGCTGAACTCGCCCAGCGAGTGCCCTGCGGCGCACACCACGTCGATCCCGATGCTTCCGAGCGCCGCCCACGCCGCGGCGCTGTGCGCCAGCAGCGCGGGCTGCGCGTTGCGGGTGAGGGTCAGCTCGTCTTCCGGCCCCTCCCAGCAGAGCCGCGAGAGCGCGAAGCCGAGCGCGTCGTCCGCCTCTTCCCAGACCCGGCGCGCCTCGGGAAAGGCGGCGGCCAGGTCCTTCCCCATCCCCACCGCCTGCGATCCCTGTCCCGGGAACAGCAGGCCGATCCGCTCACCCGTCATCGAGCTCCGTCCGATATTCTCGCGTGAAGCACAGTCGGCTTTCGTCTCACGCAGAGGCGCAGAGAAAACAGAGAGGACTACAAACGCACGACGTTCGCGGCCCAGGTGAACCCCGCGCCGAACGCCACCATCAGCACCAGCGACCCCTCGCCGACGCGCCCCTGCTCGCGCGCCTCGTCGAGCGCCACCGGGATCGACGCGCTGCTCATGTTGCCGTAGCGGTCCACGTTCACGAACACCTTCTCCGGCGGGATCTTCGCGTACCTGGCGGTCGCGTCGATGATGCGGATGTTCGCCTGGTGGGGGACGAGGAGGTCCACGTCGTCGCCGCTCACCCCGGCGCGCTCCAGCGCGTTCCCGGCCGCGTCGCACATGGAACGCACGGCGCTCTTGAAGACCTCGGGGCCCGCCATCTTCACGAAGTGCGAGCGCTCGTCGAGCACCGCCACGTCGAGCGGGTACTTCGCCCCCCCGCCGGGGCGGTAGAGGAGCTCGGCCAGGGTGCCGTCGCTCTTGAAGTAGCCGGAGAGAATGCCGCGCCCGTCGCCCTCGGCCGCCTGGATCACCGCCGCCCCCGCCCCGTCGCCGAAGAGCACGCAGGTGGCGCGGTCGGTCCAGTCGATGATCGACGACATCTTCTCGCTGCAGATGAGGAGCACCGTCTTCGCCTGCCCGGCGTGGATGTGCGCCTCGGCGAGCGAGAGGCCGTAGAGGAAGCCGGAGCAGGCGCTGGCGAAGTCGTACGCCGCCGCGTTGCGGGCGCCCAGCAGCGCCTGGACGTCGCAGGCGGTGCTGGGCAGGAGCCGGTCGGGCGTGGCGGTGGAGACCAGGAGGATGTCCACGTCCTCGGGGCCGATCCCGGCGCGCTCCATGGCCACGCGCGCCGCGGCCGCGCCCATGTCGGCGGCGCCGGTCTCGCGGTCGGCGATGCGCCGCTCGGTGATCCCGGTGCGGGAACGGATCCACTCGTCGCTGGTCTCCACCATCCCCTCGAGGTCGTGGTTGGTCACCACGCGGGGGGGCGAGAAGCGCCCGGTGCTCACGATCCGGGCCCTGGCGGCCCGTGCTGCCTGGATCATCTCTGCTCGCTCGTTGCCGCCACCTGCCCGAGGCGCGTGGCGATGTGCTCCACCATCCGGCGCTCCAGCGAGCGCACGGCAACGCCGATGCCGTTGCGGATGGCCTGCGGCGGGGAGCCGCCGTGCGCGATCACCACCACGCCGTTCACCCCCAGGAGCGGGGCGCCGCCGGTGGTGGTGTAGTCCAGCCGGCTGTACAGCCGCTTCAGGTCCAGCCGCACGCCCTGCGCCTCTATCTCGCGCCGGAGCGACTCGGCCATGAAGCCGGCGATCGACTCGTAGAACTTGAGCAGCACGTTCCCCACGAAGCCGTCGCACACCAGCACGTCGCAGGCGCCGCGGATCACCTCGCGCCCCTCCACGTTCCCCACGAAGTTCAGCGCCGACGAGCGGGAGAGGAGCTCGAAGGTCTCCACCGTCTGCTCGTTCCCCTTCCCCGGCTCGGTGCCGATGTTCAGCAGCCCCACGCGCGGCTCCTCCACCCCCATCAGGTCCTGCGCGTAGATGGTGCCCAGGTGGGCGAACTGGAGGAGGTGCTGCGGGCGCGTGTCGACGTTCGCGCCCATGTCGATCAGGAAGAAGGTGCCGGTGGCGCTGGGCACGGGCGAGCCCACCGCCGGGCGGTCGACGCCGGGGATGGGGCGCAGCAGGATGGCGGCCGCGGCCATCACCGCGCCCGTGTTCCCGGCCGACAGGAAGGCGTCGGCGCGCTTGTGCTTCACCAGCCGGATCCCCTCCACGATCGACGAGTGGGGCTTGCGCCGCACCGCGACAGTGGGCGCCTCGCCGGGGTCGATCACCTGCGGGGCGTGCACGATCTCGATCCGGTCGCGCGGGGCGCCCGGGTGGCGCTCCAGCTCCGCCTCGATGACGGCGCGGTCGCCCACCAGCGTGAGGGTGATTTCCGGCCGCTCAAGCAAAGCTCCGACCGCGCCCTCGACCTCTACGGTCGGGGCACGGTCGGAGCCCATCGCGTCTACCGCGATCCGCATCTCTGCCCTGGAGGGAGGTTCGGTCAGAACTCTTCCACTTCCTTGCGCTGCGCCTTCCGGTAGTACCCGCAGTTGGGGCAAACGGTGTGGGGCTGGTGCGGGTCGCCGCACTGCGGGCACGCGTTGAAGGTCGGCATCGCGGCCTTCACGTGCGTGCGGCGCTTGCGCTGGCGCTGCTTGCTCTGGCGTCTCTTCGGTACGGCCATCTTCGCCTCTTATCCCGGCTGCGGGTTCAGTCGAATCTCACGTCCTTCAGCGCGTCCCACGGAGAGGGGGCGGCCTCGGGAGCACAGTCGCACGCGCCCTGGTTGAGGTCGGCGCCGCAGCTGGGGCAGAGCCCCCGGCACTCCTCGCGGCAGAGCGCGAATTCGGGCGCGGCGAGCACCACGTGCTCCCGCACCGCGTCCGTCAGGTCGAGCTCGCCGCCGCGGGGGAGCGGGTAGACCTCGCCGTCGTCTCCATCGTCCTGGCCCTCGGCGGGCGGGGCGAAGAGCAGGTCCACGTGCTCGTCGACCGCGTGCTCCACCGGCTCCAGGCAGCGCCGGCAGGAGAGGCGCACCGCGCCGCGGAGCGTTCCCCGCACCAGCACCCCCTCGCCCACGTCGGAGGCCTTCACCTCCACCTGCAGCGGCCGGGTGAGCTCCACGCCCGCCTCCTGCCACATCGGGTGGTCTGGCGGAACCTCTTCCCGCAGCGTGACTTCTCCGCGGTCCACCGCCGCGAGGCTCAATTGCAGCATAAACCGCAAATGTAGGCGAAAACCCGTCTCCCGTCAAGCAAGGGAGCGGGTTTTCGGGTGGGATTTCGCGTGCGGAAACTTCGCGGACCGTACGGCTTGGCGCAAGGCCCCGGCTCAGTCAACTGCCGTCTCACGCAGAGACGCAGAGGAACTGAGAGAGCGCAGAGGGGCTCTAGCGGTCGCGCGGCACCATGGAGGTGCGGCCGGGCTGCTGAAGGCGCTGGAGCTGCTCGAGCAGCGCGTTGAGGCGGGCGCGGCGGGCGGTGCCGGGGAGCGGAACCCGCTCCCCGCCGGAATCCGCCGACCCGGCGAAGAGAAGGTCTCCGTCGCCGGTCGAGATCAGCATCCGCTGGACGGTGTCGCCCTCCATGCGCAGCAACGCCAGGAGCGCGCCCTCGAGCTTCAGCACCTGGGCGGTTCCGTGGTCCCAGCGGCCGGGCGTGGGCCGGTAGACGTGGAACGGGTGCGTCGACCCGTCGGAGGGGAGCCGCATCAGCACGGGGAGGAGGTGCTCTTCCATCGCGTACTCGGCGATGCCCCACGCGTCCGCGGGGAGCGCGAGCAGGGTGTCGCGCGCGCCGCCGCGGGTGACGCGCAGGCCGGCGGCATCGACGGCGATCCGGTCGACCCGGGTGGTCGCGGCGGTGTCGGTCCACGTGGCCTCGTACCGCACGGGCCGCGCGTCGCCGAACGACGTCTCGGCGGTGCCGACCAGGCCGTCGTTGCGCGCCATCCCGGAGCGCACGCGGGTAGCGGAGCGCTCGACGGTGTGGAGCAGCAGGGGGGCGTAGGTGAGGGTGTAGGTGGTGTCGGGCCCCGGGAGCGGGCGCAGCAGCAGGTGCGCGCGCTCCGGGCTCACCACCCGCTGCAGCTCGCGGGAGAGGAGCCCCGCCGCAACGCTGTCCATCCCCCCGCCCGGGTTCGGCAGCCCGCCGCGGCCGCGCAGGTCCATCTCCCAGCGCCGGCCGAGCTGCCGCCCCCGCTGCACGTCGAACCAGAAGGTCTCGTGCACCGGGCCGGCCACATCGAGCCAGGCGTATCGTCCGCCGGCGGAATCGATCCAGAACGCGTCGGCGTAGCGCGCCGTGCCCTCCCCCCGCACCTCCGCGACGCGCGTTCCCAGCGAATCGACGATCCGCGCCACCTGGAGGCGGCGCCGCACTCCGTAGGCACGGCGGCGCCCGTTAATGGCGGCGGTGTCGCCGTAGAGCGAGTCCGTCCAGGCCATCCCGACCGCCAGTGGCGCGGAGGGCAGGTGCAGGATGAAATCGACGCGCTCGGACACGCCGGGGCGC
The DNA here is from genome assembly GCA_045803205.1 of Longimicrobiaceae bacterium. Classification (GTDB taxonomy): domain Bacteria; phylum Gemmatimonadota; class Gemmatimonadetes; order Longimicrobiales; family Longimicrobiaceae; genus Longimicrobium. The sequence continues at coordinate 1,444 of JBJMPM010000264.1, read as the reverse complement.
CGGTGGCCGATCTCCACGACGGTCCCGTCCGGCAGGAGCGTGGTGGTGTCGGTGCTCACGGTGCGCTGCGTGTTCAGCGAGCTCTGGCGGGTGACCACGTCGAACCGCTCCCCCGCGGCGCGCCAGACGCGCGACTCGACGGTGACGGAGTGCACCGGCCCCTGCCCCACCGTGTCGGCGCCGCGTACCCAGTACATGTGGAAGGGGTTGACCGTCTCCACCCAGACGGTGTCGCCGGGCGGGCGGTAGCGCGGGGCGGACTGGGCGAGGGAGGAGAGCGGCGCCGGGAGGGAGGCGGCGAGGCCCGCGAGCGCGCCGAGCACGGCGCGCCCGGGGAAGATCTTCGTCATCGGTCGCGGTCGTCCACCAGCACGACGGAGAGGAGCCAGGAGACCAGGCTGATCACCACCGAGCCGATGAGCGCGGGAACGAAGCCGTCGACGGTGAACTCGTAGCCGAAGTGGCGCGACAGGTAGCTCGTGAGCAGCAGCATCAGCGCGTTGATCACGAAGATCGCGAGCCCTAGCGTGAGCACGATCAGCCCGCACGCCAGCGACTTCACGATCGGGCGGACGATCGCGTTCACCAGCCCGAAGATGAGCGCCACCACCAGCAGCGTCTTGAACCCGCCCCCGTAGTGGATGCCGGGGACGAAGTGCGCCGCGGCCCACACGGCGGCGGCGGTGATCAGCCAGCGGAGGATGAGCTTCACGGGGGTATCCTGCTTCGGGTGGCGGATTTCGTTCGTCCCCTGCATCTACGGCCGTTTCACGCAGAGGACGCAGAGGGAACGGAGAGAACTACGAACCGCGAGGCCCGGTTGTTTCTCTCTGTTCCTCTGCGTCACCACTGCTATCCTGTCCAGCAACCGCTCTACAACCGGCTAAGTGGCCTTCTATCCGCATCTTACGCCACCCGGCGGAATCCGGCATCCCGCCGGGGTGGGATAGGTGTGGGATAGGTTCATGCGGCTTTCTTTTGGGTGCGATCCCCTTCCGCAAGAAAGGCGCGCATGCTGCGGCGTGCCTCAGCCGCCTTGGCCCGAACGCGCTCGTTGTTCGGGTCTTGGTAGATCCGTTCCCGCGTGGCGCTGTCGGCGTGACCGGAGATGCGGTTGAGGACCTGTGCATCCTGCGCGAACTCGGGCGCAAGGTCCGTCGCCTGCCTGCGGAGCCCGTAAGAAGGCACGCCCCTCCGTGTGCTCGACGCCCGCAAGCGCCTCCACAGCCTTGAACAGCCCCCGGAGAGGGGTTTCGTCGTCGCGCGGTAGAGAGGCACGGAGCCGCGTTGAAGCTTGCCGCCGGGGAAGAGGAAGTAGTCCGGTAGCTCGCCGCTCCGGAACGCGGCTTCCGCCTCGGCCGACGGCGAGCGGCTGGACATCCTGAACGACCGCGAGGGGGTGTGGCGCTGCCGCACCATCTTCAACTGCACCGAGGCCCTGCCT
>JBJMPM010000263.1:0-11338 GCA_045803205.1 Longimicrobiaceae bacterium | reverse complement strand
ATTGCAGTTCGGATCCGCTGGCGGAATGCACGGTCGATCAGCAGAACCGGCATGAGAGCCGCCGGCGCACCCGGCTTGATCATTTGTGTTAATTCTGCCACAGGCTGTGGCAGAAAGGGAGTGGCGCAGCGGAACCCCGGCGCCGCCACCGGCGTAGCACTCCCCCAGCCTGTGCCGCGGCCCGCAACTCTCGGCCGCGGCTCGTTTTACGAGGGGGGAGACACACGATGCTGAACGGGGATTACATGGTGCGCGCCACGGCGCTGGACGGCCGGGTGCGCGCCTTCGCGCTGAACGCCACCGGCGTGGCGGCCGAGCTGCAGCGCCGGCACGGCACCTGGCCCGCCGTGAGCGCGGCGCTGGGCCGCACCGCCATGGGGGCGCTGCTGCTCGCCGCCGCGTCGCTCAAGGAGGAGGACCAGTCGCTCTCGGTGGAGGTCCGCGGCGGCGGCCCCGCGGGCCGGCTGCTGGTGACCGCCAACGGCCGCGGCGAGGTGCGCGGGCTGGTGGGGAACCCGCGGGCGCACGCGGAGAGCGTGAACGGGAAGCTGAACGTGGCCGGGGTGGTGGGCACCGACGGCTACCTCTCGGTGACCCGCGACCTGGGGATGCGCGAGACCTACGCGGGGATGGTGGAGCTCCAGTCGGGGGAGATCGGCAACGACCTGGCCTACTACCTGGTGAAGAGCGAGCAGACGCCGTCGGGGGTGGCGGTGGGCGTGTTCGTGCGGCCCGACGGCTCGGTGGACGCGGCCGGCGGCTACCTGGTACAGCTCCTCCCGGGGCTGCAGGACGACGAGGTCGCGGAGATCGAGGCGCGCCTGGCCGCGCTCCCGCACCCCACGCGGCTGATCCAGGAGGGGACGCCACCCGAGGGGGTGCTGGAGCGCGTCTTTCCCGACGGCTGGGAGCTGCTGGACCGCTACCCGGTGGCCTTCCGCTGCCGCTGCTCGCGCGAGCGCTTCGAGTCGGCCATCGTGAGCCTGGGCGAGGCGGAGATCCGGCGCATCATCGAAGAAGAAGAAAACGATGCAACCGAGGTCGTCTGCCACTTCTGCAACGAGAGCTACCACTACACCCCGGCCGACATGGCCGCGATCCTCGAAGCCGCCCGCTGACGGCCCGGAGGGCGCTCGCAGGAGGGATGGAGGATGACGGGGGAGCCTCGCTTCCGCCCCGTGCTCCTTCCCCTCCGTGAGCGCCTGTTCTGTTCGTCCATCCCCTTTCGCCGCATGGGTCTCCGCGCCCGTTGACTTCCGGGGCGCGCCGGCCGACATTCGGGGCGGCGGACGGGGTGCACCGGCCGCCACGCCTCCCCGCCACGATCCGCCGACCGAAACCCTGATGCAGTCCGCCACCCGCACGCCGACCTCTGCGCGCCCGCGCGGACGCCGCGCCTGCGCGCGCACCCGCCGGGGGGGCGCGTGAGCCCCGCCGCGGCGCCGCCCGCCCCCGCGCGCGCCGCGGAAGGCACGGCCGCGGCGGTGGAGCGCGAGCTGCGGCAGGCGGTGGCGGCGGACGTGTTCGAGCGGCTGGCGGCCGGCTTCGTGGACGCGCGCCGCCGCCGGGGCCTTCCCGCGGAGAGCGCGGCCTCGCTCGCCGAGGTCTTCGGCGGCACCCTCCTCCTCCTCACCCGCGTCCTCTTCCTGCTGAGCGCCGAGGCGCGCGGGGTGCTCCCGGCCGACGGGCCGTACGCCCGCCACGGGATGGAGCGGCTGCGTGACCGCGTGGCCGCCCTGCGCGTGCCCGGGCATCCGCTCGGCCCGCAGTCGAACGAGGTCTGGCGCGAGCTGCTGGCGCTCTTCGACCTGCTGGCCCGGGGGAGCGCGTCGGTGGGGGTGCCGGCGTACGGCGGCCCCTTCGCCGCCGACGCGCGCGGGGCGCGCTTCCTGGCCGAGAACGCCGTCTCCGACTTCTTCCTGGTTCCCGCGCTGGACAAGCTCTCGCGCGACGCGAACGGCGTCCGCCACGACTTCGCGCCGCTGCAGCCGGACGACGTGGGCGGCGTGCTGGAGGGGATCGTGGGCTTGAGGCTGGCCGCCGACGAGCGCGGCAAGCCGGTGCTCTACGACCCCCGCGGCGACCGCAGGGCGCAGCCGGCCGGGCCGCCGCCGCGCTGGGTGGTGGACTTCGCGGTGGCCGAGGCGGTGGGCCCCGCGCTGGCCGAGCGCGAGGCGGCGTACCGCGACACCCTGGCCGAGGCGGCCGCCCGCCGCGAGCGCCTGGCCGCCGCCCTCCCCGAGAGCGCCGCGCGGCTGGAGCGCGAGGTCGCCTCGCTCGAGGACCGCGCCGCCGACGCGCTCCTCTCGCTGCGCGTGGTGGACCCGGCGATGGGGAGCGGCCGCTTCCTGGTGCGCGCGGCGGAGCTGGCGACCGCGCGCCTCGCCGCGCTCCTGGCCGAGGCGCCCGCCGGCCCCCTGGCCGCCCGCCTGGCCGAGGTGCGCGCCGAGGCGGCCGCCGGCGCGCGGGCGCAGGGGATGGAGCCCGCCGCGTGGAGCGACGCCGCGCTGCTGCGGCGGATGGTGGTGAAGCGCTGCCTCTTCGGGGTGGACGTGGACCCCACGGCGGTGCAGGCGGCGCGGCTCGCCCTCTGGCTGGCCGCGCTGGTTCCCGGCGTGCCCCTCCCCGGCCTGGAGCCGCACCTGAAGCGGGGGAACGCGCTGGTCGGCACCCGCGTGCTGGAGCTGCAGCGGGCGATGGAGGAGAGCCCGCAGGGGCAGTTCGACGCCTTCGGCGGCCCCTTCCGCGGGCTGCTGCGCGCCGCCTCGGCGATCCGCGAGGCCGCCGCGCTGGCCGACGCCACCCCCGCCGCGGCGGCCGAGGGGGCGCGGCGCCACGCCGAGCTCGAGGCCGCGGTGGCGCCCCACCGGCGCCTCCTGGACCTCTGGGTGAGCCGCGCCTTCGGCAACCGCTTGGCGGAAGAGGTGGCCAGCCTGCACGCCGACGAGGTGCTGGAAGCCGCGCGCGGGGGCCGGCCGCGGCTGGGTCGCGCGCAGGCCGAGGCGCTGGAGGCGGCCGCCCGGGCCGCGGGCGAGCACCGCTTCTTCCACTGGGACCTGGAGTTCCCCGAGGCCTTCGTGGAGCCGGAGACGGCGACGTGGAGCGAGGATCCCGGGTTCGACGCGGTGGTCGGCCGCCCTCCGGCGGGGCGCGACGAGCACGCGGCGGCGCTCCGCCCCCACCTCTCGCACGCCTTCCCGCACGTCTACGACGCTTCGGCCGACCTGCACGCCTACTTCTGGCAGCAGGGGGTGGAGCTGCTGCGCCGCGGGGGCCGCGTGGCCTTCGCCGTCCCCGACCGGTGGATGCGCTCGGCCGCGGGCGAGGGGCTGCGCCGCTACCTGGCGGAGCAGGCGGAAATGGAGCAGCTGGTGGACTTCCGCGCCGCGGGCGCGCGGGTGGAGGTCGACGCGGCCTGCGTGCTGGTGGTCCGCCGCCCCGGGGGCGCGCGCGCGGCGGCGGCGGAGACGCGGGTGACGGTGGTGGGCGCGGAGGCGGGGACGGAGCCCACGCTGGCGCGCTACGCGGCGGCGCACGCCTACGCGGTGCCGCGGGGCCGCTTCGCGGGGGCGCCCTGGAGCCTGGAGCGCCCCGAGGTGCAGCGGCTGATGGACCGCATCTCCGCCGCCGGCGTGCCGCTGCGCGAGCTGCTGGGCGCGCCGGTCTCCGCGGGGGTGCGCACCGGGCTGAACGACGCCTTCGTGGTCGACGCCGCCACCCGCGACCGCCTGGTGCACGCCGACCCGCGCGCCGCCGACCTCCTCCACCCCCTGCTGCGCACCGGCGAGATCGAGCGCTGGACGGCGGAGTGGCGCGGCGCCTGGCTGATCGCCGTCGCCTCGTCGGAGGAGCGCGCCTGGCCCTGGACGGGGGCGCCGGAGGCGGACGCCGAGCACCTCTTCCAGCGCACCTTCCCCTCGCTCCACGCGCACCTCAAGCCGTGGGAGGAGCGGCTGCGCGCGCGCCACGACCAGGGGCGGCACTGGTGGGAGCTGCGCCCACGCCCCGAGCGCGACGCGCACCACGGCGCCCGCATCGTGCACCCCGACGCGGCGGCGGAGCCGCTCTTCGCGCTGGCGCCGGCGGGGGCGTGCGTGCTGGCCAACGCCTGCGCCTGGCCCTCGGCGGACCCCTACCTGCTGGCCGTGGCCAACTCGCCGGTGGCGTGGACCTGGCTCTGGCGCAGCGCCCTGCACGGCCGCGACCACGCCCTCCGCCTCACCCCGCACGCCATCGAGGCGCTCCCCGTGCCGCCCCCGCCGCCGGGCGTTTCGGGGGAGATCGGCGGCGGCGTGGAGCGGCTGCTGGAGCTCAGGGCCGAGGCGCGCGCCGCCGCCGGCGAGCTGCTGGAGTGGCTGGCCGCGGAGTACGCGACCGCGCCGCCCGAGCCGGAGCTGCTCGCCTTCGCGGAGCTGAGCGCCACCACCTTCGTGGAGGTGGTGCGCCGCCACCGCCCGCGCGGCGCCGAGGCGCTGGCCCCGCGCGAGGTGGGGATGCTGCGCAACGCGCACGCCGAGGTCGCGCCGCGCCTCGCCACGCTGCAGGCGAAGGCGGCGGGGCTGGAGCGGCGGCTCTCGCAGCTCGTGGTGCGCGCCTACGGCCTCTCCGCCGACGAGGTGGAGCTGATGTGGTCCACCGCGCCCCCCCGGATGCCCGCCGGCCGCTGAGGTCGACGGCGGGGCGCCTCGGCCGGCGCGGCGCGCCCCGCGCCTTCCGCGCCGACACCCGCGCCGCGAGCGCCCGTCTGCGCCCTCCCGGAGCGCGCCGGCACGACGGACTGGTCCTCACGCCTCCTCTGGCATACTTTATGGCCGGAAACGCTGCAGCCGCGCATCGTCCGGCGGGGAGTCCCCCCGCGTCCAGCCAGGCGAACTCCATGAAGCCCCTCCGACCCGCCTTGCCCGGCGCGCGTCCGCGCGCACCCCGGAGCCTGCCGCCGCCGGTCCACCTCGACGCCGCCGAGGGGGCGGACCTGCTCGGCGAGCTCTCCGGCACCCCCGGCGTGCTGCTCTGGGGCGCGCTGCGGGACTTCATGCTCTGGGTGGAGACGCCCGCCGACCGGCGGAGCGGGCTCTTCGGCCCCGGGGCGGGGGAGCTGCGCCGGCGCGAGCTGGCGGCCCATGCGCCCGACCAGGAGCTCTGGGCGCCGCTCCTCACCCTGGCGCAGATGGCCGACACCCCCGAGCAGGCCGACGCCGGCCGGCTGGTCTACGCCGTGCGCGCGGTCGCGCGGTGGGCGGAGCGCGCGGGGGCGCCGGCCACGCGGCTGGCCTTCACCCGCGCCGCCGCCCTGGCCCTTCCGCAGGAGCCCGCGATGGCGCTGGAGGCGGGGCGGCTGGCGCGCGACCTGGTGCAGCACGCCGAGGCCGAGAGCTGGTTCCGCCGCGGGATCCGGCTCGCCCGCGGGCGCGACTGGGAGTCGTACGCCTGGGGCTTCATCGGGCTGGGCGTGCTGTACATCCGCGCGGGCAACTTCCCCGCGGGGCGCGCGGTGATGGGCCGCGCGCTGCGGGCCGCGAAGAAGCGGCGGATGCACGGGATCGCCGGCTCCGCGCACCACCACCTCTTCACGCTCTGCGTGGAGGCGGGGCGGATGGAAGACGCCTACGCGCACGCGCGGGCCGCCGTCCGCGCCTATGGCGAAGGGCATCCCCGGCTCCCCGCGCTGGCGCACGACCTGGGCTGCTTCTGGACCGAGCAGGGCCGCTTCGCGCGGGCGCTCACGATCCTCGAGGCCTCGCTCCCCTCCTTCACCGATCCGTGCAGCCGGCTGCTGGCGCTGGCGAACTACGCCCGCGCCGCCGCCGGCGCGGGCGAACGGGCGCGGTACCAGCGGGCGCGCGACGAGGTGTGCGCCCTGGCCGCGTCACCCCGCTGCGCGGAGGTGGCGGCGGAGGCGCTGGTGGTGCTCTCGCAGGGAGACGCGGGGCTGGGCGAGTGGCCGCGCGCGGAAGAGGCGGCGCGGCAGGCGCTGGAGATCGCCGTGCGGCGCGGCGAAGCCCGCACCCAGCTGGGCGCCGAGGCGCACCTGGAGGCGGCGCGCCGCGAGCGCGCGGTGCAGGGCGCCCGGACGCTGGCCGAGACGCCGGGGCTGGCGCTGCAGGCCGACGACCTGGCGGGGGCGGTGCGCGCGTCGCTCATCGCCCGCCCCGCGTAGGCGGGCGGCCTGCGCTTCGGAGGGTTTCAGCCGCCGCCGCCCATCATCCCGCCCGTGTACCGCGCCTGGGCCTGGGCCGGCTGCGACGAGGGTCCGGTGACCGTGTCGGCGGAACAGGCCGCGGCGGTGAGGGCGAGCGCGATCAACGGCACGAGCTTCCGAAGCATGGGGGCCTCCTCAAGGGGATGTGGATGGGACGTACGGGTGGGAGCGGGGTAAGGTGGTGCATTTTGGTTCGGGGAGTCAAGGAGTGACCGAAAACCTACCCTGGCTCCCCTGATGCGAAAGGTGGTCCGCCCGCTGTACCTGCTGCACGCGAGCGCGGCGCTCGCCGACCGGCTCCGCGAGGCCGAGCCGGGGGTGTTCCGGCTGGCGCAGGTGCGCGCGTGGCCGGAGCTCGCGCGCGAGCTGGCGCGGGCGCCGGGGACCGCCGTTTCCATCGTGGACCCGTACGACCCGGCGCGGCCCGGCGAGTTGACGGGGGAGCTGCGCGCGCTGCTGGAGCGCTTCCCGGCCGCCACGGTGATCGCCGCCCTCCCGGTGGGCCCGGGGAACGCGGACGAGCTGCGGACGCTCTTCGCCTGGGGCGTCGCCGACGTCGTCGCGCTGGGGCGGGAAGACACGCCCGCGGCGCTGGGGAGGCGGGTGCGGGCGGTGCAGGCGCGCACCATCCACCGCCTGCTGAAGCGCGCGCTGCCGCGGGGGGTGCCGAGCCGCGCGCGCATCCTGCTCACCACCGCGGCGGAGACGGTGGCGTGTGGGGGGCAGGCGCCCGAGCTCGCCGCGGCGCTGGGGGTGAACGAGCGCACGGTGCCCCGCTGGTGCCGCCGCGCCGACCTCCCCGCGCCGCGCCGGCTCCTGGCCTGGCTGCGCCTGCTGCTGGCGGCCGAGCTGCTCGACGACCCCGGGCGCTCGGTGGCCTCGATCGCCGAGGCGTGCGGGTACGCCAGCGAGGTGAGCCTGAAGGCGGCGCTGCGGCAGTTCATGGGCGCCCCGCCCAGCGAGCTGCGCCGCCGCGGCGCGTTCGACACCGCGGCGCGCGCCTTCGCGCAGGAGCTCTTCGACCTGCGCGAGGCGGCGCGGGCGCGGGGGCGGCCCGAGAAGACCTGGCTGAACTGACGCCGCGGATGCCATTTCAGACACGGACACGAGACGCGGGGGATGGCTTCCTCCGCGTCTTCGTCGTTCGTGCCGGGGAAAGGCTTCATACCGCACTGCAGAGTTTCGTTCAGGATCAGGTCCTTGAACAGAAGGGCCGCACACGGAGTCAACGGAGCCAGCGGAGATGGGTTCCGTTGACTCCGTTGACTCCGTTGACTCCGTGTGAGGCCTTCCGTGAGAGACTGGAATCCAGAACTGTCCTCGGCAAATCGGTATCAGGAGGCGGGGAAGCCGGCTGCCTCGCGGATGCCGCGGATCTGCCAGAGGTGGCGGCGCTCGTGGGAGAGGAGGAGCGCGAAGGCGTCGCCCGCGTTCATCCGTACCAGGCGCGTCACCGGGGAGACGATGCGCGTGCGCCCCAGGTCGACGCCCGCCGCCTCGCGGATCCGCTCCTCCATCTCCTGGTGCAGGCTCCGCCAGGTCGCCAGCTCGGGCGCGCCGGCCGGCGGCGGCGCCCCGTCGCCGTCCGGGCGGAAGATCCGCGGCGCGCGGAAGCGGATGCGCGGGGGAGGCTCCTGCGAGCGCGCCATCAACCCCCCGACGAAGGTGGGGCGCCATCGGTCACCCGTGGACGCGCCGCGCACCCGGGCCGCGGCCAGGGCGTGGGCGATCAGGTCCAGGTAGGGGCGCCCGGCGCGGTTGAGGTGCGCCACCACCTCGGCGATCGACCAGCGCCCGGGGCCGGGGCGCCAGGCGAGCTGCGCGTCGCTCAGCCCCTCGGTGAGCGACGCGGCGTCGCGGCGGATGGCGCGGAGCTGCTCCAGCCAGTCCGCGATGTGGGCGGCCGGCGCGGCGGAGGGTGCGGGGGTCATCGGCGTCTCGCGTGCAGGGGGGTGTGGTGGCATCATACTGCGGGCGGAGGCGCCCCGGAAGGATCGCGAAGCGCGCCCCGCTCCTGCCGTGCAGACAGTAGTTCATGCCTGAACGACCTTGGGGCGGCCCTTCCGGCAGGCTCCGGCGCGTCGGGCCGAATCGCCCGAAATCGTTGATTTGCAAGGCACGGCGTGGAATTCGGGGTGTACCAGGGCGTGGCAACGAAAATGCTTTCGATGCGTCCCAGCAGCCGGCCCGACCGCGGGCGCGGCACCGGACGAAAGGATAGACGATGAGCGAGAGAACGACCCTGCCCGTGCTCCCCCTGCGGGAGACGGTGATCTTCCCGGGGACCGCCGTGCCGATCTCGGCGGGGCGGCCGGGGACGCTGCAGGCCATCGAGGCCGCGCTGGCCGGCGACCGCCGGATGCTGGCCGCGGCCCAGCGGGAGAACCGCGACGAGGTGGAGCCCGAGAACCTCTTCACCGTGGGCACCGTGGTGCGCATCGCGCAGGTGCAGCGCGGGGGCGGCGGCGTGCAGCTGCTGATCCACGGCGAGCACCGGGCGCTGGCGCTGCAGTACGTCGACACGCCGGACCGCGGGCTCACCGCGCACGTGCGCGAGATGCACGACCTGCCCCCGGTGAACCCCGAGGACCCGGCCTTCATCGCCCTCTACCGCGAGCTGCGCGACCGCGCGGCGGAGCTCGGCAAGCGCCGCGGCATCCCGCCGGAGATGCTGCAGCAGTTCATGGACGGCATCCAGGAGCCCGGCCAGTTCGCCGACCTGGTGGCCTTCTACGTGGAGATGGGCACCGAGGCCAAGCAGAAGCTGCTGGAGGTCCTCTCCGTCGAGGAGCGGCTGCGCTCGCTGCTGCTGATCGTGCAGCGCCAGCTCGCCCTGATCGAGGCGCAGGAGGAGATCCAGGCGCAGGTGCAGGAGGAGCTGGGCGAGCGGCAGCGCGAGATGCTGCTGCGCGAGCAGATGAAGGCCATCCAGCGCGAGCGGGGCGAAGAGGACGAGGGGCGCGAGATCGAGGAGCTGCGCGAGAAGCTGGAGGCGCTGGAGCTCCCCGAGGCGGCCCGCGACGAGGTGATGCGGGAGCTGGGGCGGCTGGAGCGCACCAACCCGCAGAGCGCCGAGTACCAGGTGATCCGCACCTACCTGGAGTGGGTGGCCGACCTCCCCTGGAACGTGCGCACCGAGGACAAGCTGGAGCTCCCCGCGGCCGAGGAGATCCTGCACGAGGACCACTACGGGCTGGAGGACGTGAAGGACCGCGTGCTCGAGTTCCTGGCCGTGCGCCAGCTCGCCGCGCGCCGCGCCGAGGCCGAGGTGAAGGAGGAGGCCGCCGCGGACGGGGGCGAGGTGCTCGCCACCATCCCCCCCGAGGTGGAGGGGCCCATCGAGGAGGACCCCGTCTCCGCCGCCATGCGCGGCCTGGCGGGCGGCGAGGCCGCGGCCCCGGCCGCCCCCGCCGAGCCGGCGGAGGGCGAGGACCCGCTGGAGAAGCAGGTGAAGGAGGCGCGGGCGAAGGCCACGGCCAAGGGGCCCATCCTCCTCTTCGTGGGCCCGCCGGGGGTGGGCAAGACCTCGATCGCCAGGAGCATCGCGCGGGCGCTGGGGCGGAAGTACGTGCGCATCGCCCTGGGCGGCGCGCGCGACGAGGCCGACATCCGCGGCCACCGGCGCACCTACGTGGGCGCCATGCCGGGGCGCATCGTGCAGGCGCTCAAGCAGGCGAAGAGCCGCAACCCGGTGATCCTGCTGGACGAGGTCGACAAGCTCGGGGTGAGCTACCAGGGCGACCCCTCCAGCGCGCTGCTGGAGGTGCTGGACCCGGCGCAGAACCACGAGTTCACCGACCACTACCTGGGGGTGCCCTTCGACCTCAGCGAGGTGCTGTTCATCGCCACGGCGAACTACCAGGAGAACATCCCGGCGCCGCTCTTCGACCGGATGGAGCAGGTGGAGTTCCGCGGCTACACCGAGATGGAGAAGAAGCAGATCGCGCTGCGCTACCTCCTCCCGCGCCAGCTCGAGGAGTCGGGGCTGCGCGAGGCCGAGCTGGAGGTGAGCGACGCCGCGCTGGAGACGGTGATCACCGAGTACACCCGCGAGGCGGGGGTGCGCCAGCTCGAGCGCGAGATCGGCAAGCTGGCCCGCAAGGCCGCGCGCCGCATCGCCGCGGGCGGGGCGGAGGGGGTGAAGGTCGACACGGCCGAGGTGAAGGAGTTCCTGGGGCGCACCCGGGTGCACCCCGAGCGGGCCAACCGCGAGGACCAGGTGGGGGTGTCCACGGGGCTGTACTACACCCCCATGGGCGGCGACATCATGTTCATCGAGGTCTCGGCGCAGCAGCGGACGCAGCAGAGCGCGTCGGCGGCCGCGGCCGAGGGGGAGAGCCAGCACGCCGGCTTCGGCAACCTGGTGCTCACCGGCCAGCTCGGCGACGTGATGAAGGAGAGCGCCCGCGCCGCGCTCACCTACGCCCGCGCCAACGCGGTGCGCTACGGGATCGACCCGCGCAAGGCGTGGGGGTCGGAGATCCACGTGCACGTGCCGGCGGGGGCCATCCCCAAGGACGGGCCGAGCGCGGGGGTGGCGCTCACCGCCGCGCTGGTCTCGGTGCTGAGCGGCACCCCGGTGCGCGCCGACGTGGCCATGACCGGCGAGGTGACCCTCACCGGCCGGGTGCTCCCCATCGGCGGGGTGAAGGAGAAGCTGCTGGGCGCCTGGCGCGCCGGGATCCGCACCGTGCTGATCCCCCGCGCCAACGAGGCGGACCTGGACGATCTGCCGGCCGAGGTGCGCGAGCAGATGGAGGTGCACACGGTCGACATCATCGACCAGGCGCTCTCGCTGGCGCTGCGCGGCGCCAGCATGAGCGACGGGAAGCTCCGCTTCCCCGAGCTCCCGCTCCCCCCGGTGATCACCGGGGGGCGCGGCGCCGGGGGCGAGGTGCGGATGCACGGCGACGCGCGCTGAAACTTCGGCTCGCGCAGAGACGCGGAGGCACGGAGAGGGTCATCTCCGTGCCTCCGCGTTTTCAGCGGGTATTATTTTTAGGTTCATCGCAGATTTAGTTGCAGCAGGTCTCCCGCCCACTCGCACCGATCCCGTCGACGAGTGGCTGCAGGCCGCGCCCGCGCTGAGGATCGAAATTTTTTTTGGAGAGACCCCTCGCTCCTTCGGCAATCGCGAAA
>JBJMPM010000255.1:0-52418 GCA_045803205.1 Longimicrobiaceae bacterium | reverse complement strand
GGTGAACGTGAGGCCGTGGCTTCCGCGCGAGCTTCCGCAGCCGGCCCCGGCGTGGCCGCAATCAGATCCTCACGGCCCTGCCGCCATCGGAGTGAACGCTGATTCCATGTGGCCGGGCCTCAGGATGACACCCAGGGGTGTCCGAACAACGGATTCAGCAACCCTCGCAGGATGACATCTCGGGGAACTTCGTGAGGTTTTCTCAACGGTCCCGGAGCCGGCGCCGCACGCCCGCGGCTCGCGGATTGCTGTTCCCCATCTCCATCCAGCGCCATACCTCCTTCCCTTCCGCCGGATCGAACGCGAACCGGCGGCCGGCGCTGCTTCCCGGTCCAGCGCTCATTGGTGTCCAACCGCCGCCCGCTCTTCTGGTTCCTGCTGGGCGCCGCGACCATGGCGGTGCTGATCCTCGTCCTCTTCTACGTCGCGCCCCGCTGGCTTCCGCCCGGAGGGGTGACGATCCACGTCGGGCCGAACCCGCCGCGCCCCGCGCGCGTCGCGGCCGCCCCGCCTGCGCCCGTGGCCGCCACGCCGATGCCGCCGCCCACGGCTCCACCGGCCGCTTCGCCTTCCGAGCTGCCGGCCGCAGTGGCGCCGCAGCCTGCCGTGGGGCCGCAGCCGACGGACACGCCGGCGGAGGTGCCGGGCCGGCTGCTGGTGCCCGTGCAGGGCGTGCGTCCCGAGCAGCTCGTCGACACCTACAACGCCGCGCGCAGCCAGGGCCGCCGCCACGATGCCATCGACATCGCGGCCAGGCGCGGAACGCCGGTGCTGGCGACGGCACCGGGCGTGGTGCTGAAGCTCTTCCGGAGCGAGCGCGGCGGAACGGCGCTGTACGAGCTCGCGCCCGACCGGCGCACCATCTACTACTATGCGCACCTGGACCGGTACGCCGCCGGGATGGTGGAGGGGCGCGCCCTGCGCCAGGGCGAGGTGATCGGCTACGTGGGGAACACGGGGAACGCGGGGCCGGGCAACTACCACCTGCACTTCGAGGTCACCACCACCGCCGACCCGAAGCGCTACTGGGCCGGAACGCCGCAGAATCCCTATCCGCTGCTGCGGGCGGGCGTGAGCCGCCCCTGATCACACGGAGGAGATGGAAGGACGATGAAGACGCTCGCCACCATCGGCTACGAAGACGCCACGGTCCCGCGCTTCCTGGAGACGCTGAAGGACGCGGACGTCGACCTGCTGGTGGACGTGCGCGCCGTGGCCAGCTCGCGGAAGCCGGGGTACGCCAAGAGCAGGCTGGCGGAGAACGTCGGCAGCGTGGGGATCGAGTACCTGCACCTGCGCGGCCTGGGCACCCCGGCGGAGGGGCGCGCCGCCGCCCGCGCCGGCCGCCACGACGAGATGCGCGCCGTCTTCCGGGAGCACCTGGAGACCTCGGAGGCGCAGGACGACCTGGAGCGCCTGGCCGAGCTGGTGCGCGCCGGCCGGCGCGTCTGCCTCCTCTGCCTCGAAGCCGACCCCGCCCACTGCCACCGCAGCCTCGTTGCCGAGGCGCTGCAGCAGCGGGTGCCGGTGAAGGTCCAGAACCTCACGCCGTAATCGGCAAAGAATCTCTCACAGAGGTCACAGAGGTCGCAGGAACGGCACTGTTCCTCTGTGACCTCTGTGAGAGATCCATCTGTGTCCAGGGGTCCGGTCGGCGGGTCACCCGGCGAGCGTCGCGTCTATCGGTACCGCGGTGTGGTCGTGCTTACGGACGCGGGAAGGGCGCGCCCGGGCGGAAGTTGATGAGCTCCAGCGCGCGGCCGTGCTCGCCGGCGGTCATCTGCACGGCGTTCCCGTGCCGGGTGAGCTGGGGCGATACGTAGGGCTTCTTCTCCATCTTGCTCCTCGCTTTTCCTCGGCCGGGCACGACGGCCCGGCACGGTGGATGGTCGGTGCTGCGGTGCTCTTCGTCACCGCTGCTAGGCAAGGTGCCCCGGCCGGAAGTTGATGAGCTCCAGCGCGCGGCCGTGCTCGCCGGCGGTCATCTGCACGGCGTTGCCATGCCGGGTGAGCTGGGGCGATACGTAGGGCTTCTTCTCCATGTGCTCCTCGCTTTCTCGGCCGGAGCGCGACACGCCCCGGCGTGGTGAAGGGTGCGCACTCGCCGTCATCCGCCGACCGGACCCGGAACGCATCCGAACCCCGAGGCCGGCGAGCCCCCCGCAGAGGGCCCGCCGGCCGGCGGGGGTCAGTGCCCCGGACGGAAGTTGATGAGCTCCAGCAGCCGCCCGCCCCGGCCGAGCGTCGCGGCCACGGCGTTGCCGTGCTTCACCAGGGTCGGGGGCGTGTAGGTCTTCTTCATCGTTCCTGCTCCTGCAAAGGATGAGAAAATAGGCAGGCGGCCCCTCGCGGCCCCTGCCCTGCCGGCGCTCGCCGGCGTAATCAGGCAGCCGCCGCGGGGGCGGGCGCGGAGGCCAGCGCCTCCCACCGTCCCGACCTCACAGCCAGCCAGGTTTCCAGCGCCAGCGAGCAGAGGAGGAAGGGGAGGCTCGCCACCTCGCCCTGCCGCGCCTGCTCGACCGCCGCGCGCAGCGCATCCGCGCGGACCCAGCCGCGGCGCGCGAGCTCCGGGTCGCGCAGCAGCTCCTGCAGCCGCGCCCGCTCGTGGTGCAGCGCCCAGAGGAGGCGCGCGTCGATCCCGCCCTTCCCCCGCCGCGTGCGGACCTCCTCCGGCAGGGTCCCGCGCATCGCCTCGCGCAGCACGTGCTTCCCCGCGCGCGGGCGGATGCGCAGCGCGGGGGGCAGGCGCAGCGAGTGCTCCACCAGCGGGCGATGGAGGAAGGGGTAGCGCATCTCGATCCCGTCCTCGAACTCACCGCGCTCCAGGAAGCCGGAGAGCCCCTCGAGCTCCGCCGCCACCTGGTGCGCGAAGCGGCTCCCGCGGCGCGGCGCCGAGAGCTGGCGCACCAGCGGGAGCCGCCGCGCGACCTCCATCCTCCGCACGAACCCGGGCTCCAGCCACGCCGGGAGCTGCTCGTGCGCCCGCGCCCGGCGCAGCTTCAGCCGGGCGGGGAGGAAGGGGTCGATGCCGTGGCGCCCCAGCCCCGTCCAGAACGACTGCCGCGCGGCCACCGAGAAGCGCACCAGCTCTCCCAGCGCCGTCCGCACCCGCCCCGCGGCCAGCAGGTCGGCCACGAAGCCCAGGTTCCCGGCGAGGTAGTGGTCCGGCCCCTGCCCCGAGAGGAGCACGCGGCCGCCGGCGCGGCGCACGATGTCCGCCATCGCCCGGTCGCGCGCCCAGAACGGGTAGTGCGCGCGCGGCTCGTCCGTCCGCGGCGGCGGCAGGCCGTCGTCCTGCCAGGCCCAGGGGTCGATCACCGTCTCGTTGCGCAGTCCCCAGCGGCGCACCACCGCGTCGGAATACTTCCGCTCGTCGCCGTCGCCCAGCGTCTCCACCAGGGTGACGGTGCCGGCGAGCCCCGGTCCGCGCCCCGCCTCCGCCAGCGCCTGCGCCACGCACACGATGGACGACGAATCCACCCCGCCGGAGAGCTGCGACCAGACCGGCACCCCCCCGTCGGTGCGGACCCGCACCGCCTCCTCCAGCAACGCGCGGAAGGTCTCCGTCGCCGCGCGCTCGTCCGCCGCCTCCGCCGGCGCGAAGTCGGCCGCAGACCAGTAGCGGCGGCGCGAGAGGGCGCCGGCGCGCCAGGTCACCACCTCGCCGGGGGCGACCGCCTGCACCCCGGCCCACGCGGTGCGGCCCGGCGGCACCATCGCCCCCACCAGGAAGTCCGCCGCCCACTCCTCGTCGAGCTCCCCCTCGCGTCCGAGCGCGGCCGCGCGGTTGGAGAGGAGGAGGATGCCGTCCTCGCGGGCGAGGAAGAGCGGCTTCACCCCGAAGGGATCGCGGACCGCCGTCAGCGTGGCGCGATCGCCGTCCCAGAGCGCCAGGGCGAAGTCGCCGAGGATGTGGTCCAGGCACCCGGCGCCGCGCGCCGCGTACGCCGCCAGCACCAGCTCCAGGTCCGACGCGCCGTCCAGGCGCACGCCGCCCCAGGCCGCGACCGCGGCGCGGTCGTCCAGCCGCGCCTCGCCGGCGGCGAGCAGCGCGCCGCGGCGGGCCAGGAGCGGGCGCAGCGCGTCCGGCCCGGTGCTCGCGGCGGCCGCGAACCCATCCCCCGCCAGCGACCCGCCCGCGGTCCCCGGCGCGGCCACGGCGGCGGCCAGGCGCGCGCGGAGGGGCGGAGGGACGGCGCCGCCGGGCACCACGGCCGCGCAGCAGAACCGGTTCACGCCGCCACCTCGGAGAGGGCGCGGAACTTCTCCACCGTCTCCAGCTCCTCGTTCACCGGCTCGCCGTGCAGCTCCACCCAGGCGTGGGCGTAGAAGGGGTAGACCTGCACGCCGATCCTCAGCTCGGCCGGCACGCCGCGGCGGCGGAGGAGGAGGTAGAGCGCGAGCGACTGTTCCAGGCACACCGCCCGCCCGGGGAAGAACGCCGCCGCCACGGCGACGCGGTACGCGGCGCGCTCCACCGCTTCCGGCGAGAGCCCGGGGCCCCGCGCCCGCGCCGCCGCCCGGCGCGCCCACGCCACCGTGGGCCCGAAGCCGCGCGCCTTCAGGCGGGCGCGCACCAGCAGCAGCGCCAGGGCGCAGCGCGCCACCGACGGCGCGCTCACGCGCGCACCACCAGCTTCGCCGCCGCCAGCTCGCCCAGCAGCCGCGCGGCGTCGGCGGCGAGGATCTCGCGCGGCGCGTCGAACTCGTCCAGCAGCCGGTCCGCCAGCGCCGCCGGGGTGGGGTTGCCGGGAAGCAGCGCCCAGATGCGCGTCCCCACCTCGTCCAGCCCGAAGTATTCGCCTCCGATGGGGTCGAGCAGCACGGTCCGATCACCCTCCACGGCGTGAACGACGTGCTCCGCGCGCCGGAAGGGGGCGTCAGGTGGCACCGGCATCGCGTTGCCGCTGCGTTTCTTGAGCCAGTTCAGCATGCTCGTAAGTGTTCGACGCGTACAGAAACCGTCGCCATGTGACACTGGCGGAGGATAAGACAATCCCCGGGCGCGCACAACGGAGCACTCCGTCCAACTCCGCTGCGCGCGACCGGGGTTAATCAAACCGTCATACCAGCTCGGCCAAACAACTGTGCTGGAGCGTACTCGATATGAACCACAGGCACAGAGGGGGACAGCCTCTCCCGCGCGAGATCGTCGACGAAGCATGGCTGCAGGTGGCGCTCGCGCTGAGTATCGAAATTTTTTTGAAAGAGACCCCCTCACTCCCTCGGCAGTGCAGCAGACCCGAGCTGACTTAACAGATCGATCAGGTGGTCACGAGGCGAGCCTGCCGCCGTGACCATCCTCCGTATCGATGGATGGATGACGGTCATTCACCGATCTACGAAGGCTGGGGTGACGCACGGAGGGAGCGACGTGCTCGATTCCCCCTGATGACGCAGTTGCCGAAGCCTTCAGGCACGGAAGACGAGGTGAGCTCCCCAATCGGGGTGTCCTGCAAAAAAATTTCGATACTCAGCGCATTCCGAGCCTGCAGCCACTCGTCGACAAGCTTGGCGCTGCCGCAGTCTTTGCAGCCTGCACCGCCCGCCCGGAGCCAAAGCGAAGAGGAGCCGGGGCAGGTGTGCGCCCCGGCTCCTCCTGCGCCGCCTTCAGCGGCGGGTCGGCTGCGTCACGGGTGCCACTTCACCCCCAGGTTCAGGCGCGTGGAGGAGAAGCGGTCGCCGTCGAACGTCCCGGAGGTGAACTGGCCGCGGGAGTGCGACAGCCCCACGTCGAGCGCGACGTGGCGGATGACGAAGTATTCCACCCCCGCCCCGCCGGTGACCCCGTAGCCGCGCGAATGTGCCGGCTCGTAGAACGGCCCGGCGAACGCCGAGGTGCCGGTGCGGGTGAGCGCGCCGTCCAGGTACGGCCGCAGCCTGGCCTCGGCGCCGCCGAAGCTGTACCGCGCCCCCACGTCCACGTAGCCGATCCGGTACCCGACTCCGGCGCGCGTGAAGAGCGACACCCGGTCGCTCACCCCGTACCCCAGCGACAGGCCGAGTCCCGCGCCGCCCGGCGCGCCGGTGAGGCTGCTCGGAACGTCGAGGGCGCTGCCGTTGAGGTCGAACCCCAGCACGGGGCCGCGGGTGCCGGAGCGCGCCGGCGTGGCGCTCGTCTGCGCCTGGGCCGATCCCGCCGCGAGCGCGGCCGGGACCAGCGCGACTGCCACCCACGAGATTGGTTTCATGGCATTCTCCCTGGAGGGGGTGAATCATCCACGGGCCGGGCGTCTCCCGCCCGCGGCCGAGGCCCGTCGCCGGGCTCCGCCACCACGCCGCCGCGCCGCCGCGCGACGACTCCCTCCGCCGTACCCGCGACCGCCCGGCAATCGTTCCACCCCCGGGACAGACTGGCAGGCCGATCCACCCACGACGCAGAGCCGCGGAGAGGGATGGCCCTCTCCGCGGCTCCGCGCCTCTGCATGAGACGCGATCCGTTCAGGCTCGCCGGGTCAGGGCATCGCGCTGGTGGCGTAGGTGGCGATCCCCCACTGCGCCCCGCTGGTGGACTCGACCAGGACGTACACGCGCTCGCCGTCGGCGCTCGCGAACACGAAGCGCCCTTCCCCCGACACGGGGCCGGACAACCCCGTGAACTGCGGGAGCGGCGCCGTGCCCCGGAACGCCAGGAACGCCTGGTCGTACACGCGCACCGCCGAGGCGGCGTCGGAGAGGACGAAGATGCGGCCGGAGGCGCGAGAGTCGGCCGCCGAGCGCACCCCGGAGGCTCCCGCGAAGCTTCCCACGTACGTCATGTCCTGCGATTTCACCGCCGACGAACGGAAGACGTTCCCGCTGCGGGCGAAGAGCCGCGACCCGTCCTCGCTGATCCAGATGTCGCCGCTGAACGCGTAGTCGCCGTGGTAGGGCGAGTCGTACAGCACCTGCGCCACCCCACTGCGGATGTCGTACTTCTCGAAGTCCGACGGCGAGAGCCCCCGGTTCGCCCCGTACATGTAGTCCCCGGAGGGGTGCAGCTTGGCCACCGTCCCGGCGTAGATGGAGTAGCCCCCGCCGTTCGACTCCAGCCCCGTGGCCAGGTTGACCGAGCGGATCGACTCCCACTGGTCGGTGCGGGGGAAGACGTACACCCACCCCTTCTGCGGGAGCACCACGTCGATGGCGTCGGTGGTCACCGCGTAGGTGCGGACAACGGTGCGCGTCCCCAGGTTCACGTAGCTCACCTGGCCGTTGTGCCCCACGGCCGCGAACGCGCCGTCGGGGCGGATCGACACCGCCGTGGGGGGGAGCGGGAGCGGCACGTGCGAGACCGCGCCGGTGAACGGGTCGATCAGGCTGAGCCGCGAAGGGTTGGCCGACACCGTCACGATCAGGTTGGCGCGCGCGCTGTACTCCGCGTCCACCACGTCGTGGTCCAGCACCCGCAGCGTCCCGGGCGCCAGCCCCGCGCCCGACGTCACCACCACCGGCACGGTGAGCGTCCCGCCGACGGAGTTGGAGGTGATGGTGAGGGCGCTGCTCCCGTCGGTCCCGCCCACCGCCGCGCGGTTGACCGACACGGTCACGCGCACGCTGTCGGCCGGGCCCACCTGCCCCGAGGCGGGCGATGCCGAGACCCACGGGTCGGCCGCCGAGGCCTGCCAGGTGAGCGTCCCCTTCCCCGTGTTGTGCAGCCAGAACGAGCGCTGGGTGGCGTCGCCGGCGAAGCCCAAGCGCGAGAGCGAGGGCTCGGCGTTGGGGGCGGCGGCCACCTGCACGTTCACCGGGAGCGCCACGTTCCCGGCCTTCTGGTTCGACGCCAGGGTGAGCGTGGCCTGGGTGGTCCCCGCGGGGAGCGGCTGCTTGTCGGCCACCACGCGGATCTCGGTGGACTGTCCCGTGCCGAGGAACCCCTGCGCGGGCGCCACGGTCACCTCGGGGCGCGACGCCGTCAGCGACCACTGCAGCGTCCCGCGCCCGCTGTTGGTGAGGGTGAAGCGGGCGGTGTCGTTGTTCTCCGGCACCGTCACCGCGGCCGCCGACGTCTGCGCCCGCGGGTCCGGCGACACCTGCAGCCGCACCGGGATCGACGCCGTGCCCCCGTCCGAGACCAGCTCGATCGTCCCGCCGAGGGTGCCGGGCTCGGCGTTCGCCGGGATCGTGGCCTGCACCGACACCTGCGTGGTCCCCTTTACCGTCCCGCTCGTCGGGTTGAGGGCGATCCAGTCGGGCTTCGCCACCAGCTGCCACTCCAGCTGGCCGCGCGAGGGCGTGGTGGTCAGGTACAGGGTGCCCGACAGCTGGGCGTCGGTGAGCTCGATCTGGCTGGGGCCGGCGCCCAGCGTAGCGGGAACGGGGCGGGGAGAGGTGGAGTCCTTGCACCCGGTGAGGAGCGCGCCGAGCCCGAGCGCGGCGGCGAGCAGTCGCGTCTGTGTCTTCATTGCATTCTGGAAGCGGAGGGGGAAAGCGGCGGAACGGCGGCGGCGCGTGGCCTCGTTTAATTTGGCGATATAGGTGCGCATCCGCAAGAACGTCAACGGGGCTCCAGGATACCGGATCCGGGAAAAGAATCGTCTCGCTCAGAGACGCGGAGGCATTCGAGAGCGGCTCTCTCCGTGCCTCCGCGTCTCCGCGTGAGACGATTCTTCTTCAGGGCGCGCAACGGGACCGGGGCTTGTGCATCAGTGCCGGAGCGCGCAACCTCAGGTCCATTCGCACGCCGCCCATGTCTCCTGCCCTCCGATCGATGGGAAAACCTGCCCGCACCAGGCCCGAACCCGCACCGCGATCCCAGGCGCCGGCACCGGCGGCCGACGACTCTCCCACTCCCCTCGCCTTCCGCTGGGTGGCCCTGATCTACCTGGCGCTCTCCATCGTCTACTTCTTTCCCGCGTTCCTCCCCGGCCGCCAGATCTACGGGACCGACTACCTCGCGGGAGGGTTTCCGTTCTACTCGTTCGTCGGAAACAGCCTCTCCTCGGGGCAGCTGCCGACCTGGGTACCGTACCTGTTCGGCGGGATGCCGCTCTCCGCGAACCCGGGAAGCGCGTACTACCCGGTGCAGATGGTCCTGGCGGCGCTCCTCCCCGTGGACCGCCTGCTGGCGTCGGTGTTCGTGTTCCAGTTCTGGATCGCGGGAATCGGGATGTACCTCCTGGCGCGCGAGCTCGGATGCCGGGGGTGGGTGGCCTTCGTGACCGGCCTCGCCTTCCAGTTCACCGGGATCACGGCGTCGTGGGTCTACGCGGGCCACGACGGACGCGTCATCGTGGCGACCTGGGCGCCGATGGTGCTCTTCTTCCTCCACCGCGGCATCCGCACCGGCCGCGTGGCGCCCTTCGCCGGAGCCGCGGCGGCGCTCGGGATGGAGTTCCTCTCGTTCCAGATCCAGAACAGCTACTACGTCCTGCTCACCTCGGCGCTCTGGGCGGTGTTCTGCCTGGTGCACCACGGCGTGGCGCGCCGCCCCGCGGCGCTGGCGCGCACGGTCGCGCTGGGGCTGGGGGCGGTCGCCTTCGCGTTCGCGCTGGCGGCGGTCGACTTCCTCCCCTTCACCTCGTACGTCCCGCAGTCGCCGCGCGCCGGGCCCGAGGGGCGCGGGTACGAGTTCTCCACCTCGTATTCCATGCCCCCCGTGGGAATCGTGGCGATGGCGGTGCCCGAGCACGTGGGCGCGTCGGTGATCGACCCGGAGACGGAGCGGCCGGCCTTTCCGTCGTACCGGGTGCAGGGCGGCTTCAAGCTGCACACCGAATACGTGGGGGCGCTGGCGCTGGTGCTGCTGGCGGCGGGGATCGCGGTTTCGCGGAAGCGCCGCGAGTGGTGGTTCTTCGCCGGGCTTTCGATCTTCGCCCTGACCATGGCGCTGGGCGGCAACACCCCGCTCTTCCGGCTCTACTACGCCGTCCTTCCGGGGCTGAAGCAGTTCCGCGCGCCGGACCTGATCTACTTCGTCATCGCCCTGTCGGTGGTGGCCATGGCCGGGCTCACGCTGGAGCGGCTGGCGGAGCTGCGCGCCGGCGCGCGCGACCGGCGCGGCGCGCTGACCCCCGATGGAGCCGTGCTGCAGCGCGCGCTCTGGATCGGCCTGGGGATGGCGGGAGTGGCGCTGCTCGGGGCGGCGGCCGCGGGGGGCGGGCCCGAGGGAGCCGGACGGGCGGCGGGGTGGGTACGCTTCGCCCTCTTCGCCGGGTTCACCGCGGCGCTGCTGGCGGCGTGGGCGCGCGGACGCCTGCGCACCCCGCTCCTCGCCTGGCTCCTCGCCGCGGTCACCGTGGTCGACCTGTGGATCATCGACCGGCGGTTCTTCTACACCTATCCTTCGGCCGACCAGGTCTTCGCGGCCGACGACGTGGTCGACTTCATCCGCTCGCAGCCGGGCCCGCTGCGGATCTGGACGTTCCCGGTGCCCTCGGTCTACCACGCCTCGAGCCCGAACGGCGGCAACTACCCGATGGTGTTCGGCATCGAGCAGCTGGGAGGCGAACACCCCAACCCGCTGAAGCGCTTCACCGAATACCTGGGCGCGGGCGAGCAGGTCATGGTCGACTGGCACCACTTCGTCCAGGAGATGGGCGAGGTGCAGACGCCGCAGGGCGCGGCGATCGCCTTCCGGGGCGCGCCGGGGTTCATGGACGCGGCGAACGTCCGCCTGGTGGTCAGCATGGCCCCGCTGAGCGACCCGGCGCTGCGCGAGGTGTTCAGGGGGAGCGCGCTGGTCTACGAGAACACCCGCGCCCTCCCGCGGGCGTACCTGGTGCCCGCGCTGGCGCGGACCGCCCCCGGCGCCGAGCTGCGCGCGATGGAGACCGGGTGGGACCCGCGCCAGACGGCGTTCGTCGCCGACACCGCGCGGATCACGCTTCCGGGCGGGCCGCTGCAGGGAGGCGCGCGGGTGCTCCGCCACGAGCCGGGGCGGGTGGACGTCCGCGTGCAGGCCAGCCGCGCCGCGTTCCTGGTGCTGGCCGACAACTACTATCCCGGCTGGCGGGCCACGGTGGACGGCCGCGCCACGCCCGTGTACCTGGCGAACCACACCTTCCGCGGGGTCGCGGTCCCGGCCGGCAGCCACCTGGTTTCGTTCCGCTTCGAGCCGGGCGACCTGTTCACGGGCCTCTACCTCTCGTGCGCGGCCGCGGGCGCGCTCGCCCTCTACGGCGCCTTCCTCCTGTTTCGCCTGCGACGCCGGCGAGCGGGCGAGGACCCGGCGCGAACGGAGCCGGCGGGCGGCGGCGGGTGATCGCACACCGTGTCGCGACCACCCCGAGACAAAACTCGGAATACCAAAGGGGAGCCGGGTCCGCGGACCCGGCTCCCCTTCGATTGCCCCGGAGGATTCGAACCTCCACCAGAGGTTCCAAAGCCCGCCGCAGGGCGTTTCAAAAGGGCGCGCTGTCACTTCGCCCTCCAAATAAATGTAGCATTTCCGCGCCTTTTCGAGAAGGCCTGTCGTATTTGCCCGACCCGCAAACCCGGATTTGTGTGCCGAATCTCGGACCAATCTCGGACCAGAATCTCGGACCAAGGTAGGATCGCCCCGTGGCCCCCCTGTCTGCCGGTGCGCGGACACGGAACAGTGGCCGGCCAACGAATACCGACGCTTTGCAAATCGCTCCCGTTGAGACTTAAAGCGGAGATAGCACACCGCCGTCGCTGCCATCGCCTGCCCGCTCGCGCGCCGGAATAGGGTTCCCCGCGGGCTGCAGCCCTCGCAATCCGAAACCGTAAGGCCCCGCGCCTGCTAGGCTGCGGGGCTTCTCGTATTGGAGGGTGGTCCGGCCTTCTCCACGTCGGAGGATTATGAACGAGCTAACCTTGTTTGACTGCGACAAGCACGGGGGTCTGGATGGCTCACGAACTCGAGCACTCCCACCGATGAGGCGGGTCATTTCTGTCGGTGGTTTGATCTCTCGAACTGGCGCATCATATACGCGGTAATCATATAGCACTCAGCGGACGAGACCCATACCGCGAAGAACGAAGCCCCAGGGGCTCAGAGGAGCCGCTCTTCATCCCGGTCTCGCGCGTCGCGGATACGTTCCTCCGCCAGACGGGTCAACTCGCGGTAGAATTCGCGTGCAACCCTGTGGAGGCCTCGATCCTCCACGAGAGCGTCCGGCAGGAGGGGTGGGGCTGGGTGGAGATCTGGCGGCAGTGGGACTACACGGAGTTCTACCGCTTCGGCCGCATCCAGCGCACGGTCCGCCCTCTGACGCTCGAGAGCGCGGCGCTGATCGAAGCCCTGCGCGCGGAGCACGCCGAGTTCACCGCAGCGGCGGACGCGTTCGGCGAAGGTTTCGGCGACTACGACGAGCTTCCCGACGAGGAACGCGATCGCTACGACGCGGTCTGCGCCCGCATGGAGGAGATCGACGGCCAGCTCGCCACCAGCGAGCGAGAGCGCGACTCCTTCGAACCTGAGGCGGTGGCACTCGCGGGCGCGATCGTGGGCATCGAACATGGCCAGCTCCGGGTCGAGCGCGGCCTCGTGCGCACCGCCGACCGGGTGAAGGTGACCGAGGCGGTGGGCGGCGGTGCCCAGGCCGTATCCGGCGGACGGGTGACCGAGGTGGCGGGCCGGAAGAAGGGCGGACTCTCGGACGGGCTCGAACGATCGCTCTTCGGCCACCGGAACCTCGCGGCGCAATCCGCGACCGCGGCCAACCCGCACGTCGCGAAGGTCCTGCTCGCCTGCTGGATGGTCCAGACGCTGCGACTCCAGCGCGCGACCGTGCCGATCGACCTGCGGATCGTCGACGGCAGCGGTACCCGGTCGTATCACCCGATCGCGGACGACAGCGGTGAACCGAAGCGCCAGGCGTTCGAGGGGATCGGCGCGGCGCTGGTCGCCGCTCTCCCGAGGAACGACGACGCCCTCTGGGACGCGCTGATGGGGCTGGGTGCCGACCAGCTCGACGAGCTGATCGCGTTCGCTGTGGCATCGGCGGTGAGCCTCGACCGCAAGCACGCCGGGCTCACCGTCAAGCTGCTGGACGCGCTCGGCTTCGACATGGCCGACCACTTCACGCCCACGGCCGGCAACTACTTCAGCCGGGTCCCCAAGGCGTTGATCCTCGAAGCCCTCCACGAGGCCGGGAAGCTGGGGAGCGAGGCACAGCGGGCCACGCTGCAGGGCCTCAAGAAGGCCGACCTCGCGGCGCGCGCGGAAGCGGAGCTGGCGGAGACGCGCTGGGTCCCGGCCGCGATCCGGAGCCCGAAGGCGAAGGCCCCGCGAAAGGCGAGGAAGAAGGAAAAGAAGGCGTCCAAGTCCGCGAATGCCGGCGCCGGCGCGCAGGGGGACGACCTCGGGCGCGCCCGCCGGAGGAAGGAGAGCGGCGCCGGTTCGCCTGGTGAGGCCGCGCCGGCGCGCAGGCGTCCCCGCCGCGACGACCGGGCCGCCGCGGCGCCGAACCCCACCGGCGGGGAGCCCGCGGAGCGTCTCGCCGCCTGAGCATCCGACCGCAGGTCGAGGGACGCCGGCGGCCCGCCGAGTCCCTCGACCTGCACGGATTCACACCGGCGCCACCACCCAAGCAACGACATATCCCCAAAACTCCCACGCGGCGCCCGAAACACGGGCGCCGCTCTTCGTCGCACCTATTTCCCGACGCACGCGTGCGAAGAGAGAGCCGGCCAGAACCGCCCCAGCAGCTCAGCATGTTCGCGGCGCCGCTTTCGGCCGAAGATGGCGAGCAGCCCGACGGCATGCCCGCACCAGCGACGGAGCCCCCCGGCGGCGTCCGAGACGGATCCCCGCTGCCGCGACGACGGCGGTCGCGGCGCTCATTCCGGACCTTCCGGGACTCGCGGTGCTCCGCGACCGGCTTCCATCGGGTTTGCCGCCGCGCCGGTGCGGAGGACGAGACCCGAGTGAGAGCGAA
Source organism: Longimicrobiaceae bacterium (assembly GCA_045803205.1). Classification (GTDB taxonomy): domain Bacteria; phylum Gemmatimonadota; class Gemmatimonadetes; order Longimicrobiales; family Longimicrobiaceae; genus Longimicrobium. Next base: position 38,595 of record JBJMPM010000255.1, on the reverse strand, counting down.
AGCAGAACCTCCTCTCCACAATGCATTTGCGGATCCGGTACCCGCCCGATCCTGTGCCCGGCCGATGATCTCCGGGCTGATGCGACTCCGCACTCCCGCACTCCCGCGCGTCCCCTCACCCCCGATCCTTTCCCCGCCGCCCCACCCGCGTCCACATCGCGCGCAGCTTGCGCAGCACGTTGTCGAGCTTGCCGTGCACCTCGCGGAGGTCGTCGAGCGCCTGGCCGATCAGCCGCTGGTGCACGGCGAGCTGGTCGCGGAAGGCGTCCTCCAGCCGCTCCAGCCGCTCCCGGTCGGCCAGCGCCTGCTCGTACACGCGCTCCAGCCGCTTGCGGTCGTCCGCCGTGAAGCCGCCGCCGTTCGCCGCGGCAGCTGCGGGAGCCGGCTGGGGCTCGCCCCGCCCCACCGGGAGCTTGTCCACCACCTTCGCCAGGAGCTGCACCAGCCCGTACGCGAGGAGCGCCAGCCCCACCGTGTTCAGCGGGTCCATCTCACCCCCGCCGCCGCCGCGGGGAAGGGCCACCTCCGGGTCCAGCGGGACCTGGCTGGAAGCCGAGGTGTCGGACTTCTGCAGGAGCACCGCGCCCAGCCCCAACCCGAGCACGACGCGAGCGTGAGATACGGGTTCCATTTCTCCCTCCCGCGCGCAACGTTATCCGCGGGCACGCGCACGATGCTGCGCACGCCCGGCCACCGCGCGCCCGCGTGACGGCGCCGGTTCTCCTTGTCTCGTCGCCGGCGATCCCGGCTGTGGGTGTCGTAATTTCGCGCCGCGGCGAGGGTGCCGCCGCGGTGGGAGGACCTCAGCTCGCGCGCAGGCAGGCGGCTGCGCTCAGGTCGTAGATGGCGCCGCAGCCGCGGCGCTGGCACTGGTACGTACCCACCCGCAATGCGGCCGGCTGGCCGTCCAGCACCCGCACCAGCGCCAGCGTCACGCGGAGTGCCGGCCGCGCACCGCAGCGCGGGCACGCGGCCGCGGGGCGCAGCAGGCGCCCCTCGTCATACTCCCCGGCCGGCGGTGCGGGCGGAACGGGCGGCGCCCCGGGCGGCGGCGGCGGGCGCGGGCGCAGGCGCCGCGTCCCGTGGATGCGGGGCGGCTCGGCGGAGCCGAAGTTGCAGCTTGCCTGCATCGTTGCCTCCCTCTGCGGTAGTAACCTTGCGGGCACGACGCCCCCGTCCCTGTGAAGCCGTTGACAGACGCGATCACTGTCTTAACACTTATGACGAATGTGACGATTTGTTTCGCGCCTGTCAACTACCCCTGGCACCCGCGACGCGACGATGACGACTGACGAGCGGCTGAAAGTTGGGCACCGCCTCCGCGCGGTGCGGGAGCGGCTGGGATGGGATCGGAGCGAGCTGGCGAGGCGCCTGGGCGTGCACGCAGGGTCCATCGCGCGCTGGGAGACGGGGGGCGCGGTGCCCCACCCCTACACCGTGCGCCGCATCGCCGAGCTGGCGGGGACCACGGCGGAGTGGCTGCGCACCGGCCGCGACGATTCGGCCCCGGAGGCACGGGAGGAAGTGGGCGACCCCTTCTCCTCCGATGTCGCCCTCCGCTTCATGGGCGAGATCGCCCCGCCCGGCGACGAGCGGCTGCGAAAGCTCGACGCGCTCGAAGGGCTGCGCCGCCTGCTCACCGCCCGCGGCACCCTCCCCGGCTGGTGGTACGAGCTGCGCGAGCGCGCCGAGCGGGGAACGCTGTGAGGGGGAGCGGCAGAAGGACGGCAGGGCTGAAACGCGGGATGGGGCGAGGTCCCCTTGACACGGCGGGATCGGCGGCGTACGGTTCACGCAGGAATTAAGTTCAGACACCGGACGTGTTCAGGTCCTGCCCCGTGCATCGGAGTGGGACCGTTTCGTTTTTCCGGCCGGGACGGCGGCAGAGGGCGAGAGCAGGGGCCGCGAGGGCTCCGTCCGGAGCGCGCCAGGCTCCGAATCGGGCACTGCGCGCACGGCGCTCGGCGGACGGCGCCCCCCGGAGGGAGGGCCCCGCCGGCATCGCTCCGCGGCGCAAGCCGGAGTGACGAAGAAGGGCGGACCGAGGCCCCGCTCGGACCACAGCGGTCCGGACGGGGCCTTGCGCGCTTTCACGGCCGTCGTGGAGGCGGCCGTCAGCACTCCAGGTGAGCGCCCGTTCGCCGGGATGAGGAGCCCACCTCCCAGCCGGGCACGCGCCGGGGTGATCTTCTCATCATTGTCCTGAAAAGTGCGACGTGAACGATGGGAGGTCGTGAAAGCATCTGGGGCCATGCCGCGAAACCGGCGGGACCAGACATGGTGTGGAGACACGGCGGAGCGGGACGTTGTGTGGGGGTGGGCGGATTAAAAAATGTCGGAACCAGTGAGGGCACGAAGGGGTTTCACATTTCAGCACAGCGTCCCTGCCCCGGGCCGCGCACCGCGGCGGGGGCGGAGCAGGAACGGACGAGTGGAGGCGCAGAATGTCGAGTGACACGATGGTGATCGCGTCGGCCGCTCGTCTGGTGGCGGCTGCCAGCGGGGCCGTGGACGACTACGCCGGCGCGTGCGCGCCGGTCTCGCCGGACCAGGTGTGGGTGCTGCTGGCCGCCAGCGGGTGCCACGTGGAGATCTTTCCCTTCCGCTCCGACGCGCTGGGGATGACGCTTCCGCGCTGCGCAGGCGTGCACCCGGTGCTGGTGAACGACGCCGCCGGGGAAATCGACCGCGGCTTCGCGCTGCGGCACCAGGTGGCGCACGTGCTGGCGGAAGACGCAGACGGCGCGGTGTGCCTGGCGGACGAGGGGTACGGGCGGCACCCGGAGCGCGTGGCCGACCTCTTCGCGCTGGCGGACACCGTGCCCGGGTGGTGGATCTCGCGCGTGGTGCGCGAGCGCTGCTCGTGGGGCGCGGTCCGCGGCGAGATCGCGCGCGCCGTCGCGGGGCTCGTGCCCGCGTGGCCCGCCGACCGCCTGCGCGACCGGGCGGAGCTGCGCCTGCGCCTCTTCCGCCAGGCGGGGATCTGACGCAGCTCCCCGGGGCCGGTCGCCGGCGGCGCAGCCGCCCGGTCACCCCCGCCTGCAGCGCGAGCTGGTTGCCGGTGGGCTTGGTCATCAGGATCCAGGCGGCGTTGTAGTACGCGTTCAGCACCTGGTCGAAGTGCACGTAGGTGGCGCCGTCGCGCAGGTTGCGGATGAAGCGGCGCGCCGTGTCGAACGCGTCCTGCCCGCGCTTGTCCACCCCGTTCTGCACGTCGAGCCAGGGGGTGAAGGTGGTCAGGTAGTCCACGTTCGCCGCCGCGGGGATGATCCGCTGGTCGTTCACCTGCGCGCCGTGGGAGACGAAGCCCTCGTTGGCGTCGCGCCCCAGCCCGTCGGGCTTGCGGATGTCGGTGTTGCCCTTGAGCAGGAACTGCGAGACGTACGGCCCCACCTGCTCCCCCGCGTAGATCCCGCGGAAGACGTTCTGCGCGGCGACCGGCGTGGTGCCGCCGAACCGCGGGAACTCGCCGTTCAGCGAGCTGATGGCGGCGGTGATGACGGCGTTCGAGCCGTAGCTGGCGAAGTGGACGTCGCGCGCCACCGCCATCCAGTACAGCTCTCCCGCCTCGTGCGCCGCGACGTCGCTGTCGAAGCGCGGCGCGGGGCGGGATGGTGCGCTCCTGCGGGTCGGGCCCTCGACGTCGAACGTCAGCCCCGTCTGCGGGTTGGTGAGCTTGAGCGCGGTGGACGAGGCGAGCTGGATCTCCTCGAAGTCCGCGGGGTCGCGGCTCTCCAGCGCCCGCAGCAGGGTGCCGTAGCTGGCCGGGTCGGGATCGCCCAGCGCGTCGTGCTTGAGGCTCTTGGAGTAGTTGCCCACCAGCGGACGAGTGGGGTAGTTGACCTCGTCGTTGTTGTTGGCGTGCTCCTCGTGCCGGCGCGCGGCGGCCACCTCGGCGGCGCGGCCGCGCACCTCGCGGGCGGAGAGCCGGCGCTCCTCCACCCGCCGCGACAGGCCGGCCTGGGCGCGTTCACGTTGTCGATCACGGCGACGCCCGGCGAGGCCACGGGGTCGTACGTCCCCGCGGCGATGTCCACCTGCACGTCGCTCAGGGCGAACGGGGGCGGGACCGCGACGACCTCCACCCACGCCGCCCCGTCTGGCGAGGTCTCGTAGAAGAGCGTGCCGCCGCGCTCCCGGAAGCGGAGCCAGCGGTGCTCGGCCTCGTCGTACGGCACCGTGGCGACGTCGGTGATGACGCCGGCGACCCTGTAGCTGCAGAAGAGGACCCGTTGCTGACCAGGAGCGAGGCCGCGTTGGCGCTGTTGACGAAGATGGTCAGATACACCTCTACCGCCTCGGCGGAGCGCTGCGCCCGGACGAGCTCGATCCTCACCTCGGAGCCGGTGAGGTCGTACGCGTTCGCCGAGGTGTAGCCGCCGCAGCTGTTGGCGACGCCGCTCTGCGGCCGATCTCGAGCCGCTGGTTGACCTCGCGCTCGCCGCCGCCGTACGGGCCCCACAGGGCCGCGTCGAGCGCGTTGTCGGCGAAGGTGTCGACCAGGGTGTGTGCCTTTGCCATGGTACGCCTTCCTTTCCTGATGCCTTTCCGTTCGGAAGAGGTGCGCTTGCCGCCGCGGCCCGTCCGCCGCGCGGCCCGCCGGTTCTCTCCCCCGGGCGCCGGCGTCTCTCCCGCTTCGCGCGGGCGCCGGAATCCCGGCCCGGGACCTCGTCCGCCACTCCGGTGCTTGCACCGCGAGCCTTCGCCGCCCGCGCTGTGCGGGCCCTGGCCTGAGCTTGGCCTTCTCTCGTCCATCCCCCGTCCGGAGACGCGAACGCCCCCGCCCGTCGCTGTGACGGGCGGGGGCGTGGACGCATCCCCGGATCTCTCGTTGTTTTGCCGGCGCGGAGCGGGGTCCGCGCCCGATCATCCTCCTTCTACACCACCGCCACCACCCTGCCGTCGAAGATGCGGACCTTGACGCCGTCGAAGCGGGTGAGCTCGAAGTAGCCGTCGTCTTCGTTGAAGCCGAGGCTCTGCTCCTGGAGCAGGCCGATGGCGACGGCCTCGCCCAGCAGCAGCGACTCGGTGTAGTCGCTGCGCCAGTGCACGCCCGCCGCGTTGCGGAAGAGGGCGATGTTGCCCGCCAGCTTGTTGAGCTCGCCCCCTACCGTCATCTGCGACGCGTCGGCCCCCGTGTACGCCACCAGCGTGGTGCCGGTCGCGTCGGCCTGCGCCGGGTTCTCGATCGGCGTGCTCTCGTCGAAGAACGCCTTGAGGATGGTCGCGAGCGCGCCGGAGCCCGTCGCGTGCCCCGCGCCGTACGCCGGGTGCGTGGGCGCGCCTTCCGGGTACGCCTGCGGGAGGAGGTACGAGTTGGGGAACTTCTCCCCCGCGTTGCCGAAGTACGGCGCCAGGCCGCCGCTGCTGAGCGAGGTGGTGATGCTGGTGTGCAGCGGGTAGCTGCGCGCGCCGGTGATGTGGTTGTGCACGCGGCCGCCGTACTCCTCGGGGCGCAGGCGGCGGTGCACGCCCCACTTCTGCCACCACACCGCCCGCAGCGCGCGGCCCAGCGTCTCGGTGAGCACCTGCAGCAGGTGGGTCGGGCCGAAGGTGGCGAAGCCCACCTGCGTCTTCGAGTCCATCGCCGTGCCCGGCGGGTCGTACGGGTTCCCCTGGTCCTGGGGGAACTCCAGGTCGATCTGCGGGCGGCCGGTGATGCCGAAGAGCTGGTTGCCCGTGGGCTCGCTCATCAGGATCCACGCGGCGTTGTACCACGCGTCGAGCACCTGGTCGAAGTGCACGAAGGTGGCGCCCCCGCGCAGGTCGCGGATGAAGCGGAAGGTGGTGTCGAAGGTATCCTGCCCGCGCTTGTCCACCCCGTTCTGCACGTCGAGCCAGGGTGTGAACGCGGTCAGGTAGTCCACGTTGGCGGCCGCCGGGACCAGCCGCTGGTTGATCACCCGCGAGCCGTAGGAGACGAATCCGTCGGTGGCGCTGTTCCCCTGCCCGGACGGCTTGCGCGGATCGACGTTCCCCTTCAGCAGGAACTGGCTGACGTACGGCCCCACCTGCTCGCCGGGGTAGATGCCGCGGAAGACGTTCTGCACGGTGACCGGCGTGGTGCCGCCGAACTGCGGGAACTCGCCGTTCAGCGAGTTGATCGCCGCCGTGACGAGGGCGTTCCCCGAGTAGCTGATGAACGGCACGTCGCGCGCGACCGCCATCCAGTAGAGCTCGCCCGCCTCGTGCGCCGCCACCTGGCTGTCGAAGCGCGGCGCGGGGGGCTGGGTGATCTCCTGCGCGTCGGACGCCTCGAGGTCGAAGGTGAGCCCGGTCTGCGGGTTGGTGAGCTTCACCGCGGTCGACGAGGCCAGCGCGATCTCCTCGAAGTCGGCCGGGTCCTCGCTCTCCAGCGCCCGCAGGAGCGTGCCGTAGGAGACGGGGTCGGGGTCGCCCAGCGAGTCGTGCTTGAGGCTCTTGGAGTAGTTCCCGATGAACGGCCGCCCGGCGTAGTTCACCTCGTCGTTGTTGCTGGCGTGCTCGTCGTGCCGCCGCGCCGCCATCAGCTCCGCCGCCTCCACCCGCACGGCGCGCGCGGAGAGGCGGCGCTTCTCCACGCGCCGGGCCAGCGATGTGTCCGCGACGTTGAAGTTGTCGAAGACAGCCACTCCGGGCGAGGGCGTCGCGGTGTGGGTGCCGGCGCCGATCTGCAGCTTCACGGAGGTGAGGGCGAAGGGGTTCGCCCCGGCGTGGAGCAGCTCCCACGCCTCCCCGTCCGGGGAAGCCTCCCAGTACGTCGTCCCGGTGCGCTCGCGTACCCGGAGCCAGCGGTGGCGGGCGGGAGCGTAGGGGACGAGCGCATGGTACGTGTCGGCTCCTCCGCACCGCTGCCAGGCGCCGATGCTTCCGCCGATGACCTCCACGTCCAGCTTGTTCGCCGAGTCCTTGATCACGGACAGCCAGGTGATCGTGCTCCCGGCCACGCGCAGCGGCTGGACCAGCTCGACCATCACCGCGGAGTCCGTCAGGTCGTAGAAGACGGCCGAATCGTAGGAGACATAGGCTGCGGCGGTGTTCCCGGGCGGGCGGAGCTCGACCCGCTGGTTGACCTCCAGGACCTGGGTGGAGGTGCCCGTCACCGCCCACTTTCCCGTGTCCAGGGAGTCGTCGTTGAAGTTGTCCACGAGGGTGTGCGCCTTGGCCATGGTGCCCTCCACGGATTGGGTCGGGTGCCGCGCTCCCGTTCTGGCGCGCGGACGATCTCCAGCAGCCGGCGCTCTGCCGGTGTGGGCCCGCATCTGGCGCAGACGCAGCGAGCCCCGCCCGGCCAATGTGCCGGGCGGGGCCTCGCGAGCCCTGTTCTCCAGTAGTTCTCCGGCGGACGGCTTTGCCGCCCGCCCTCCGTACCTCCCGGCCTCAGACCACCGGCACCACCTTGCCGTCGAAGATGCGGATCTTGATGCCGTCGAAGCGGGTGAGCTCGAAGTAGGCGTCGTCTTCGTTGAAGCCGAGGCTCTGCTCCTGGAGCAGCCCGATGGCGATCGCCTCGCCCAGCAGCAGCGACTCGGTGTAGTCGCTGCGCCAGTGCACGCCCGCCGCGTTGCGGAAGATGGCGACGTTGCCCGCCAGCTTGTTCAGCTCGCCGCCCACGGTCATCTGCGTCGCGTCCGCGCCGGTGTACGCCACCAGCGAGGTGCCGGTCGCGTCGGCCTGCACCGGGTTCTCGATCGGCGTGCTCTCGTCGAAGAAGGCCTTGAGGATGGTGGCCAGCGCGCCGGAGCCCGTCGCGTGCCCCGCGCCGTACGCCGGGTGCGTGGGCGCGCCCTCGGGGTAGGCCTGCGGGAGGAGGTACACGTTGGGGTACTTGAGGGCGAAGTACCCCGCCAGCAGGCCGCCGTTCAGCGACGACGTGATGCTGCTGTGCAGCGGGTAGCTGCGCCCCTGCGCGCCGCCGCTGGTGGTGTACAGGATCTGGTTGTGGACGCGGCCGCCGTACTCCTCCGGGCGCAGGCGGCGATGCACGAACCACTTCTGCCACCACACCGCCCGCAGCGCGCGCCCCAGCGTCTCGCCCAGCACCTGCAGCAGGTGCGTGGGGCCGAAGGTGGCGAAGCCCACCTGCGTCTTGCTGTCCATCGCCGTGCCGGGCGGATCGTACGGGTTTCCCTGATCGTTGGGGAACTCCAGGTCGATCTGCGCCCGCCCGGTCGCCCCGGCCGCCGTGGACTGGTTGCCCTTCGGCTCGGTCATCAGGATCCACGCGGCGTTGTACCACGCGTCGAGCACCTGGTCGAAGTGCACGAAGGTGGCGCCCGCGCGCAGGTTGTAGATGAAGCGGAAGGTGGTTTCGAAGGTGTCCAGCCCGCGCTTGTCCACGCCGTTCTGCACGTCGAGCCAGGGGGTGAAGCTGGTGAGGTAGTCGGTGTTGGCCGTCGCGGAGATCAGCCGCTGGTTGATCACCCGCGACCCGTACGAGACGTAGCCGTCGGCGGCGTCGCGCCCCAGCCCCGCGGGCTTGCGCGGGTCCACGTTGCCCTTGACCAGGTACTGCGACACGTACGGCCCCACCTGCTCGCCCGGGTAGATGCCGCGGAAGATGTTCGCCGCGGTCACCGGCGTGGTGCCGCCGAACTGCGGGAACTCGATGTTCAGCGAGTTGATGGCCGAGCTGATGATGGAGTTGCCGCTGTAGCTGATGAACGGCACGTCGCGCGCGAGCGACATCCAGTACAGCTCGCCCGCCTCGTTGGCCGCCACCTGGCTGTCGAAGCGCGGCGCCGGCGGCTGGGTGATCTCCTGCGCGTCGGGACCCTCCAGATCGAAGGTGAGCCCGGTCTGCGGGTTGGTGAGCTTCACCGCGGTCGACGACGCCAGTACGATCTCCTCGAAGTCGGCGGGGTCGCGGCTCTCCAGGGCGCGCAGCAGCGTGCCGTAGGAGATGGGGTCGGGGTCGCCCAGCGCGTCGTGCTTCAGGCTCTTGGAGTAGTTGCCGATGAACGGCCGCCCGGCGTAGTTGACCTCGTCGTTGTTGTTGGCGTGCTCGTCGTGCCGGCGCTCGGCGTCGAGCTCCGCCGCTTCCACCCGCACGTCGCGCGCGGAGAGGCGCCGCTCCTCCACCCGCCGCAGCACGCTGGTGGACGGGGTGTTCACGTTGTCGAAGATGGCCACGCCCGGCGCCGCGATGGCCTGGAAGGTCCCCGCCGCCACCTCGATCTTGACGGAGGTGAGCGAGAAGGGCGTGGCCACGCTGATCAGCAGCGTCCACTCGCACCCGTCGGCCGAGTACTCGAAGTACAGCACGCCCAGCTGCTCGCGGATGCGCATCCAGCGGTGCAGCGTGCGGTCGTACGGGAGCTCGGCCAGGTGCGTGGACGAGCCGGCGCCGACGGGCACCTTGCTGCAGTAGAACACCCCGCTCTGCACCTTGAAGAAGAGCTGGTCGCCCGCGGTGTTCTGGATGTGCAGGTAGGTCTCGGAGCCGTCCGGGGTGATGCGCAGCGTGCGCACCAGCTCCACCGCCACCTGCGAGTTGGTCAGGTCGTAGCTCGCGACGGAGACGTAGCCCGCGTAGCTGTTGGTCGTGTTGCTGGCCGGGCGGATCTCGATCCGCTGGTTCACCTCCTGGACCGCGCCGTTGTTGCTGACCCACGCGGACCACCTGGTGGTGTCGGTGAGGTTGTCGCCGAAGTTGTCGACGAGCGTGATTGCCTTTGCCATGGGGGTGCTCCGTTTGAAACGGGTGCTTCCGTTGCCGCCCTGCCGAAGTGCCTGGCGGCCGTGCCTCTTCCGGCGCGGTCGCGTCCCGGCGCGCGCGTACGCTCCATCCGGGAGACCGCCTGTCGCTCCGGTCCTGCCGACCGGAGTCCGTGGGCCCGGGCGCTCTGCCGGGACGCGGGCCTGGCACGGCCCCGTTTCTCTCTCCTTCTCCTGCCGCGGACGCACGACGCCCCCGGCCGTCGCTCTGACGGCCGGGGGCGTCGCGGCCCCCTCGTCTCCAGTTCTGCTTCCCGGTACCAGGACTCCCGCGCGCCCGTCGCGGGCGGGACCCCTTCTACAGCGTCATCCGACCGCCACCACCCTGCCGTCGGAGATGCGGATGGGGGTGCCGTCGAACTTCGTGAGCTGGAAGTACGCGTCGTCCTCGTTGAAGCCCAGGCTCATCTCCTGCAGCAGCCCGATGGCGACGGCCTCGCCCAGCGGCAGCGACTCGGTGTAGTCGCTCCTCCAGTGCACCCCCGCCGCGTTGCGGAAGAGGGCGATGTTGCCGGCCAGCTTGTTCAGCTCGCCGCCGACGGTCAGCTGAAACGCGTCCGCGCCGGTGTAGGAAGTCAGCGAGAGCCCGTCGGCGCTGGACTGCACCGGGTTCTCGATCGGCGCGCTCTCGTCGAAGAACGCCTTCAGGATGGTCACCATGGCGCCGGAGCCGGTGGCGTGCCCCGCGCCGTACGCCGGGTGCGTGGGCGCGCCCTCGGGGTAGGCCTGCGGGAGCAGGTACGAAGACGGGAACTTCTCCCCCGTCTGCCCGAAGTAGGGTGCCAGCCCGCCGCTGGAGAGCGAGGTGGTGATGCTGGTGTGCAGCGGGTAGGTGCGCGCGCCGGTGACGTGGTTGTGCACCCGCCCCCCGTACTCCTCGGGCCGCAGCCGGCGGTGCACGCCCCACTTCTGCCACCACACCGCGCGGATCGCCCGCCCCAGCACCTCCACCAGCGCCTGCAGCAGGTGGATGGGGCCGAAGGTGCCGAAGCCCACCTGCGTGCGGCTGTCCATGGCCGTGCCCGGCGGGTCGTAGGGGTTCCCGGGGTTCTTGGGGAACTCCAGGTCCACCTGCGGCCGCCCGGTGATCCCCGCCTGGAAGGAGAGCTGGTTGCCGGTGGGCTCCGACATCAGGATCCAGGCGGCGTTGTAGTACGCGTCCACCACCTGGTCGAAGTGCACGTAGGTGGCCCCGTCGCGCAGGTTGCGGATGAAGCGCTTCACCGTGTCGAAGGCATCCTGCCCGCGCTTGTCCACCCCGTTCTGCACGTCGAGCCAGGGGGTGAAGGTGGTGAGGTAGTCGGTGTTCGCCGCGGCGGGAACGATGCGCTGGTCGATGGTCTGCGAGCCGTACGACACGAAGCCCTCGTTGGCGTCGCGCCCCATCCCGTCGGGCTTGCGCGGGTCGTTGTTGCCCTTGAGCAGGAACTGCGACACGCAGGGCCCCGCCTGCTCGCCCGGGTAGATGCCGCGGAAGAGGTTCTGCGCCGTCACCGGCACCGTCCCCCCGAAGCGCGGGAACTCGGTGTTCAGCGAGTCGACGGCGCGCTTGACGATGGTGCCCGCCACCGCCGCGTCGGCCGCGTAGTTGCCGAACCAGACGTCGCGCGCCACCGCCATCCAGTACAGCTCGCCGGCCTCGTGCGCCGCCTGCTCGCTGTCGAAGCGCGGCGCGGGCGGCTGCGTGACGGCCTGCGCGTCGGGAGCCTCCAGGTCGAACGCCAGCCCCGCCTGCGGGTTGGTCAGCTTGAGGGCGGTGGACGAGGCGAGCTGGATCTCCTCGAAGTCCTGCGGGTCGCGGCTCTCCAGGGCGCGCAGCAGGGTGAGGTAGCTGGCCGGGTCGGGGTCGCCCAGCGCGTCGTGCTTGAGGCTCTTGGAGAAGTTCCCCACCAGCGGACGGGTTGCGTAGTTCACCTCGTCGTTGTTGTTGGCGTGCTCGTCGTGGCGCAGGCCGGCCTCGAGCTCCGCCGCTTCCACGCGGGCGTCGCGCGCCGAGGTGCGCCGCTCCTCCACCCGCCGGGCGCGACCCGTCTCGCGGGTGTTCACGTTGTCGAAGACCGCCACCCCCGGCGAGGCCGTGGCCTGGTAGCACCCGGCCGCGATCTCCAGCAGCACGGGGGCGCTCCCCAGCGGATTGGCGCAGCTCGCCAGCGTCGCCCACTCGCACCCGTCGGGCGAGGCCTCCCAGTACAGCGTGCCCGCGTCGTCGCGCAGCCGCACGAAGCGGTGCCGGCGCGGGTCGTACGGGACGATGGCGAGGTTGGTGGGAGTGCCCGCCACCTCCGAGGTGCAGTAGAGGGTTCCGCCGCTGACCAGGACGTGCACCAGGTTGTTGTCGTCCACCTTGGCCCGGACGAAGGTCTGGGCCGCCGGCGCGGCGCGCAGCGTCCGCACCAGCTCGGCGCTGAACTGCGAGTCCGTCAGGTCGTAGCTGCCGTTGGAGACCAGGCCGGAGTACCCGGTGGTGCCGCTGGCGGGCCGGACCTCGACCCGGCCGTTGGTCTCGCGGACCCGCTCCGTGGCGGGAGCGGGGTTCCCGAAGCTGCTCCACCGCGGGTCGATGCTGTCGTCGCCGAAGTTGTCGACGAACGTCTGTGCCTTTGCCATGATCCCTCCTGTCGCGTTTGAGCGTCGCCCCTACCCGTCCCGGGCTCGACCCTCCAACCGGCGCGGGTCGTTTTGCCGGCGCGGACTCCTGTCGCTCCGTCTCCTCTGGCCGCCGGACGGACGACGCCCCCGGCCGTCGCTGTGACGGCCGGGGGCGTCGCGGCCCCCTTCATCTCCCATTCCCGCTACCGGCCCGGATCGTGGGCCCGGCGGATCCGCGGTCCGTCGCGATGCGTCAGGCCGGCGGCTTCACCGCGCCCGACGCCTCGGCCCTGTACTCCGCCTCGTCCTGCGCCTCCTGCGGCGCGGTGAACGCCTCGTCGGCGGCGGCGTCCTGCGCTTCGGGGAGGTCGAGCGACGAGTCGTAGATGGAACCGTCCGGGCTGGTCTGCCCGTCGACCGGGGTGGACTCGGCCGCCACGGCGGTGGAGGAGGCGGCCGCCGCCACCTGCGTGCTCCCGGCGCCCGCGTCGTACGAGGCCTTGGCCGACTCGAAGGTGGGGTCCTTGTACGTGGTGGCGGTGCTCCCCGACTGCTTCTCGTACTCGGGGTTGGCCAGCCCCTGGTCGTACGGCGCGCCCGCGTAGGCGTACTTCAGCAGCACGTCGTCCGAGTACGGGAGCTGCGCGTGCGGGTAGCGGATGATGGAGCAGGCGCTGGGGCGGTACCACCACCACGAGGTGTAGATCTGCCCGTTCTGGATGCGGATGCGCTGGCCGTTGAACTTCGTGAGCAGGAAGTACTCGGGCTCGTTCATGGTCAGCGAGATCTCGCGCAGCAGCTCGATGGCCACCTGCTCGCCCAGCAGCAGCGACTGGTCGTAGTCGGTGCGCCAGTGCACCCCCGCGGCGTTGCGGAAGATGGCGATGTTCCCCGCCAGCTTGTTCAGCTCGCTCCCCACCGTCATGCAGGCGCGGTCGGTGCCGGTGTAGTCCACCAGCGAGAGCCCGTCGGCGGCGGACTGCAACGGGTTCTCGATCGCCGTCTCCTCGTTGAAGTACGCCTTGAGGATGGTGGCGCACGCCCCGGAGATGGTGGCGTGCCCCGCCCCGTACGCCGGGTGCGTGGGCGCGCCCTCGGGGTACGCCTGCGGCAGCAGCCAGCCGGTGTTGGCGTTGAAGTAGTTGCTCAGCAGCCCGCGGCGCAGCGACTCCAGGATCTGGTAGTGGATCGGGTAGTAGCGCGCGTTGCGCAGGTGGTTGTGGATGCGCCCGCCCAGCTCCTCGGGGCGCAGCCGCCGGTGCACGAACCACTTCTGGAACCACACCGCCGCCCCCGCGCGGGTGATCACGTCGGTCACCAGCTGGATCGCCTGCAGCGGCCCCAGGGTGACGAAGCCCTCCTGCTTGGTGGAGGCGTTGTAGGGGTTCCCCTGGTCGAAGGGGAACTCGCGGTCGCGCATCACCACCGCGCCCACGGCGGCGGTGAGCTGGTTGCCGGTGGGCTCGTACAGCAGGTAGTGCGCGGCGTTGTACCAGGCGTTGATCACCAGGTCGATGTGCACGTAGGCGGCGCCGTCGCGCAGGCTGCGGATGAAGCGGCGGGTGGGGTCGGCCTGGTCCTGGCCGCGGAAGTCCTGGCCCTCCTGCGCCTGCAGCCAGGTGCTGAAGCCGGTCAGGTAGTTGATCCCCGGCTGCACGGTGCGCTGCCGCTGGTCGATCACCTGCGCGCCGTAGGTGAGGTAGCCGTCGCGGTCGCTCTGCCCCTGCCCGGCGGGCGCCTTGGGGAAGGCGTTGCCCTTGAGCAGGTACTGCGACACGTACGGCCCGGTCAGCTCGCCCGGGTAGATGCCGCGGAAGAGCGTCTTCGCGGTCACGCGCCCGCCCACCTTGGGCCCGGCGAACTCGGTGAACTCGCCGCCGAACCAGGGCGACGACAGCGAGCGGGCGGCGCGCTGGATCACGCTCCCGGAGATGGCGGCCTGCGCGTCGTAGTCGATGAAGGCCACGTCGCGCGCCAGCGCCATCCAGTACAACTCGCCCATCTCGGCGGCGGCGCGGGCGCGGTCGTTGCGCGGCGCGGGCGGCATGGTCAGCGCCTCGGGGTCGTACCCCTCGAGCTGGAACTGCAGCCCGGCCTGCGGATTGGTGAGGCGCTTGGGCCCGGGGCCGTCGGCGATCGACTCGAAGGCCGCGTGCGTCTTGGCCTGGAGCGCGCTGATCAGCGACTGGTACGACGGGTGGTCGGGGTCTCCCAGCGCGTCGTGCTTGAGCGCCTTGGAGTAGTTGAAGACGTACGGGTAGTCGCTCTCCTCGCAGTTGTTCACGTGCGGCGGGATCGGACGGTTGGCCAGCGCGTCCGACTGGTCGCGGACGCTCTGCGCCTGCTGCTGGCGGTTGGCCACCGGGGGGGTGACCGTGGGACAGCTCGGGGTGGGCATGGCGCGCTCCTGTGAACGAGGTGGATGGGGCCCGCGCCCTCGCGGGCCCGCGTCTCTCCGGCACGGCGGCCAGTGCCCTCCCTCGTGGACCGGGGCGTGCCGCCGACTTCGTCGCGGGGCGCCGCACGCCCGGGAACGCGCGGAGGCCCCGCCCGGCGCTGTGCCGGACAGGGCCTCCGGGGGCCCGTCTCCTGGAACTCCACCGACAAAAAAGGCCCCCGCCGGCGATCGTGCCGGGGGAGCCTGGGTCAGCCCGTGTGTTCGATGTCCTCTCCCGCCGCGTGCTGCGGCTTCGGCATGGACGATAACCAGTGCCGCGGGAGGTGTCAATCCCTGGCGGATAAGGGTTGAGGATGCGGCGGCGGACTCGGAGAAAGAAATCTCTCACAGGTTCATTGTGACGCCTAGCCGCCGAGCAGGCTGAGCGAGATTTGCAGGGGGCCGTACATCACGTGGCCCCGGAATTGTTCGAACCGGTCCATTGTCCAGAGGGGGAGAGCGGAGTCGATGCTGTCGGCTCCGATCTCGACGGCGTGGTCGAACTTCGCCGGAGTTCCCGCGCGGGGATAATGCAGGCGCAACCGGTGGCGTCGGGCGTAGGCAGCCCAGAATGCGCCCGTGCGGCCTTTCCAGCTTGCCGTACCGCCGAGCAGAATGCCGGCGAAGTGGTCCCGGATGGGCTCGTCGCAATGCCAGCATGCGGCATCGAGGTCGTGGGGCGTCATGCCGGGCTGCACGCCGAGGTACCACGGCATGTGTTCGCGGGACATGAACGCACGCAGGCAGGCGTCGTACGTGCTGTCGTCTTCGTCCGCGCGCGACTGCAGCTCGCTCCAGTAGTCATGCAGCCAGTCGATCGACTCGACGAGGCTACCGAGGCCGTCCCCGATGCGGTCGGGCACCACGATGATGGAGGCGCTTCGCATCGCGCGGTTCTGCGCCCACTCGGCGTCGAGCTGTGAGCGGAAGTGGTCCCGCTCGTAAACGACCTCCGCCGGATCTCGACCGTCAGCGGCGGCGCGCGCATAGGTAGGCCACGATCCACAGTCGAGCATCCAAAACTCGCCACGGGACGGCGCGGGCCGATCGCGCACGACGCAGCGCCCCCAGCCCAGCTGTCGGATTCTCCGCACGAGCTTGCCGCTGCGCGTGTCGCCGAGCAGGACGCGTGGACGAGTGATCATGCTTGCTGTGGCCACGGGGACGACGACGTCGCAGCAGCCGCCTGGCCGAACTTCTCGGTGAGCGCCTCGCGGAGCGCGGCGTCCATGGAGTACGCCCGGCGGGCGCCGCCCGCGGCGGCGTAGCGCTCGTTCACCCGGGCGCCGTCCAGACCGTAAGCCTGGCAGGCGGCGCGGCGCAGCAGGTCGTGGAAGTCGCCGTCGTGGCAGCGGTGCCGCAGCGAGACACCCGAGCGGCCGTCCGGCAGCCGGTAGCGCGCGCGGCGGGCGCGGGTGAGGCCGAGCAGGTCGTGGGCGGCGTGACACGCCTCATGGAGCAGGACCAAGCTCCCGAAGTACCACGGGCCCGTCCCGATGGTCACGTGAATCTTTCCCTGGCGGAGCTTGTGGTGCCCGGTGGAGTGCGGCTTGGAGCCGCGGTGCGCCACAAGCGCCACACGCCCGAGCGGCCTGACGACGTCGGCAAATGCGGGAAGGCGCACCAGACGCTGGAGCTCCGCCCGCACGTCGAGGCCGTCGAACGTCCATCGCTCTGCCTCCCGAGCGTCCGCGCGGACACGCTTCGCGGCGATCCTGCGCCTCCGCGAAGCGTGGTGCGCGGTGCGCGCCGTCCGTCGGCTATCCCGTTCCCGTACGAGCGACGGGGCGACCCGCCGGGCGAGCCGCCCCGAACTCACGGAGCAGGGAATGCAGTATCGCCGAACGTCGTCAGGGTGCATTTGCTCTCGCCCCACAACTGGATCGTTCACCGGGCGGCGTGGACCGCCGCGGTCCAGCGGCTCCACGCCTCCGCGAGGCGCTTTCTTCAACAGACTTCTAGCCCCCCTAGAGCGGGTAGTCGGAGGTGAACGACAGAACATTCTGAGGTGGGCCCAAATGTAAATTGCGCCTCCGCACAAGTCTGTGCAGAGGCGCGAATCGTTTCAGGTCACGTAATTTGATGAGTTACTGCGCGCGGCCGGAGCCGGTTGCGGCTCTCGCCCCTGGTTCTGCTAACGGCCACGTCATGCGAGCACCAACGCCTCCCAAAGGGTGGAGAAGGGAAACAGATGGTGAATCTCGGACCAATCTCGGACCAAAATTACCTCAGAACCCCGGACTGCTCGCTGTAAGTGACTGCCGTAAAATGCCTTACGGAAATTGCCCCCGGAGGATTCGAACCTCCACCAGAGGTTCCAAAGACCTCTGTGCTGCCATTACACCAGGGGGCACCCAACGGGGCTAAAAGCTAAACGGATCAGCATTTCCGCGCAATTCCACAGGTTGCCGCCGCCTCCGGCGTTCGCGTGCTTCCCCGGTCAACCCGCCCAGAACTGCTGGAGCTGGGCCAGGTCGCCGTTGAACTGGTCGCGGTCGCAGGTGCCCACGCCGTTCACCGAGTACGGCCCGCCGCCATGCTGCCCGTCGGTGTACTGCCAGAGCGTCCAGCTCGGCCAGCCGGGCGGAAGGGCCGGGTTGGCGTCGTACGCCGCGATCCAGAGCGGACAGCGCGAGAGCGTGGCGTTGGGGGTGCCGTTCAACTGCTCGATCAGGTACGATCCGCCGTACAGCACCGGCCATCTCCCGGTCTGCCCCTGGACGTAGGAGACGAACTGCTCGGCCTCGGCCAGCGTCATGCTGGCGCCCTGGGTGTTCTGCTCGTAGTCGAGCACCAGCAGGTCGCCGGGCGCCGGCGTGGCGTGCTGGAGGAAGTACTGCGCCTGCTGCGTGCCGTCGCCGCCCTCGCCGAAGTGGTAGGCGCCCCACAGCAGCCCGGCCGCCTTCGCCGCCGTCTGCCTCTCGCTGTAGGTGGGGTCCACGAAGCCGGTCCCCTGCGTGCACTTGTTGATGACCCCCACGATCCCGTCCGCCTTCACCTCGTCCCAGCTGGTGACGTCCTGGAAGTGGGAGAGGTCGATGACCGCGTTGATCGGCATGCTCGTGTTCTCCGCATCGTGGTGGGTATCAACTGCTGGCTCGCATACCGTTTCGACTCATTGGACATGCATTCCAGTCAACAGAAAGGACTCACACGGAGTCAACGGAGTCAACGGAGGACAGGTCAGCACTCCGTTGACCCCGTTGACTCCGTGTGAGGATCTTCTGTGCTGGTGTCTCCGAATATCCGAATACACAGTCATTGGCCTGGTCTGGTATCACGAATTGGATCAGACGGCGGCGGCCGGCGCCTCGAGGCCCAGCCCGGCCAGCGCGCCGCTCTCCATCCACTTCGCCACCTCCGCGCGGGCGTAGGTGTAGCCGACGTCGACCAGCGGCTCCAGCGCGTCGAAGTCCATCAGCCCGAAGCCGTCGATGGGAGGGCGCAGGGTGAAGTCGGCGCTGTCGAGCGCCTCGCGCTCGCGGCTGGCGCTGTGCAGCAGCGAGGCCCGGAGCGCCACCTCCATCAGCGAGGGGAAGCGGATCTTCCGCCGGCGGAACAGCCGGTCGCGCAGCAGCTCGCCCACCCGGGGGATGCGGTCGCAGCAGAATTGCGCGTCTTCCTCCACGCTCACCTCGGCGGCGATCACGGTGCCGCACCCCAGCCTCCGCGCCACGTCGGCCGGCAGGTTGTTCAGCAGCGCGCCGTCGCAGAGGAGCTGCCCGTCCAGCAGCACCGGCTGCGCGGCCGCCGGGAGCGAGGCGCTGGCGGTGGCCGCCAGGAGGAGCGAGCCGCGCCGGTGCACCATCATCTCCGCCGTGCTCAGGTTGCTCGACACGCAGAAGAAGGGGGTCCACAGGTCCTCGATCTGCGTGTCGCCGTAGAGCATCTCCCCCACCTTGTCGCTCTTGCGGGTGCCGATGATGGAGATGAGCGGCAGGGTGTAGACCCGGTGCGGCCGGATCTTCACCCAGACCCGGCGGTTCACGTTCACCAGGTGCTCGGGGCTCCACCCCATGGCCACCTGCGCCGCGATCGAGGCGCCCATGCTGGTGCCGCCCACCAGGTCGATCGGCACCCCCGCCTCGCGCAGCGCCCGCACCATCCCGATGTGCGCGAAGCCGCGCGCCCCGCCCCCGCCCAGCACCAGCCCCACCGCCCGCCCCGCCAGGTGCCGCGCCAGCCGCGCCAGGTCGTCGCCGTTCCCCCAGCGCAGGTGGTGGTGCGCGTCGGCGGAGCGCGGCTCGAGCCAGCGCCGGGTGCCCTGCGGAAGGCGGTGCGTTCCCTCGGGGTGCACCAGCACCAGCGCCTGCCGCGCGTCGGTCACGCGCCGCGGGTGGGCCAGCAGCTCGCGCTCCGCCTCGCCCGGCGCGGGGTCCTCGCCGGCGTGGGCGAGCAGGAGCACGCGGTCGGCCTGGCGCAGGCAGCGCCGCGTCCAGGCGGTGGCGCCGGCGTCGGCCTCCAGCACCACGAAGCGGTGCGCGGCCTCGCGCGCCTCCAGCCAGGCCAGCAGCCGCGCGCTCTCGGCGCTCTCCTCCTCCGTCTGCGCGATCCCCGGCTCCCCCATGAAGGCGTCGACCGCGGGGGCGGAGAGGCGCAGCACCGGGCCCATGCGCGCGAGCGCCCCGGCCAGCCGCTCGCAGAAGGCGGCCACCGGCGCGCCGGGGCTCGCGGCGAGCACCGCCAGGTTGGTGACCTGCACCGACGACGCGTGCGAGTTGGCGCGGTTCAGCCGCTCCACCAGCCCCGCGGCCACGTGCCGCATGAGCTGCGGACGGGTGGAGACCAGCGCGTCGAACTCGGCGTTGGTGAACTCCACCAGCACCGTGTCGCGCACCGCGCTGGCCCGGGCGGAGCGGGGGGCGCCGGTGAAGAAGGCCATCTCGCCCAGGCTCTGCCCGCGCCCCACCTCGCCCACGGGGCGCGCGGTGCCGTCGCGCTCCACGCGCTCCACCAGCAGCCGGCCGCTCACCACGAAGTAGAGCCCGCCCGCCGGCTCCCCCTGCTCGAAGAGCACGTCGCCGCGCGCCACCTGCACCCAGTCGGCGGCGCGCTCCAGGTCGTCCAGCAGCCGCGCGTCGAAGGTGCCCAGCACCGGCGCCAGCCGGCAGAGGAGCTGCCGCGCGTGCATCCGCGTGCCCGCGCGGGCGAAGGCGGGGTCGAGCGCCTCCAGCGCGTCGGCCACCTCGCAGGGGATGCGGGCGAGGGTGGCGGCCCCCGCCGCGCGCACCAGCACCCGGCGCGAGACGCCGGCCAGGGTGAGCTGGCGGTCGAAGACCTCGCCCGGGCCCATCCAGCGCAGCGCCGGGCCGCCCTCCTCCACCGCGTCCACGCTCCCCTCCAGCACCAGCCAGAGCGCGTCGGGCGCGCCCTCGGCGAAGACCTCGCCGGCGTCGGCCAGGTGGACCAGGGTGGCGGAGCCGGCGAGCGCGTCGAGGGTGGCCGCGTCGAGCCCGGCGAAGAGCGGCGCGGCGCGGACGGCGGCGGAGACGGCCGGGGCGGAGGAGGAGGGCATGGGGCAAACATCAGCGCCGCGGCAGGATGGCGCAAGCGGACGATCAGGGATATGCGGGGGACGAAGGATGTGCGAGGGGAAAAATCGCACCATGCGAGTAAACTCGCCGCTACAACCTCACGCAGTCCGCCTTCGCGGACTTCAACGGCGAGGCGTGTGCGACGACCGTTGCCAGCCGCACGTTCATGTGGCGAGCATCAAAGTGTCCGGGGAGACGGATGGTGCGGCGAGAACGAACGTCGGTCCGAAGCGAAGAGCCGCGCCAGAACGCCGGCGTCGTCCCGGCGTCGGACGGCTGGCGCGGGTGCGGATGCAAACGTCACGCAGGAGGGCTGACGGCGGGGATGTCCGCGAAGGCGGACAGCGTGAGGTTGTAGCGGCGAGTTTACTCGCATATTCCACGACCCACGACCCACGACCCGCCACCCGCCACCCGCCACCCACGACCCGCCACCCGCCACCCACGACCCGCCACCCGCCACCCGCCACCCGCCACCCGCCACCCGCCACCCGCCCACCAGCCCTGTCGTGGCCGTCTTCGCTCAGCCTTCGGGGGACGGGAGAGGGAGGGTGAAGGAGAAGGTGCTCCCCTGGCCGGGGGTGCTCTCGGCCCAGATGCGGCCGCCGTGCGCGTCGACGATGGCCTTGGCGATGCTGAGGCCCAGCCCCAGCCCCTGCCGGTCGCCGCGCCGCGCCTGCCAGAAGCGGTCGAAGAGGTGCGGCAGGTGCTGGGGGTCGATCCCCCGCCCCGTGTCGGCCACCCAGAAGCGCACCGCCTCGCCCTGCGCCTCGGCGCCGACGCGCACCGAGCCCCCCCGCGAGGTGAACTTGAGCGCGTTGCCGATCAGGTTCGAGAGCACCTGCAGCAGCCGCGCGCGGTCCGCCCGCACGTCGGGGACCTCGGGCGGGGCGTCCACCCGGAGCGCCACCCCGCTCTCCCCCGCCAGCCCCGCGTACATCTCCGCCGACGAGCGCAGCAGCGCCCCCGCGTCCACCCGCTCCAGGTGCAGCACCCGCGCCCCCGCCTCCAGCGCCACCACCTCCACCAGGTCGTGGATGAGCGTGGTCATCTGCTCGGCCGAGTGGCGGATGGTGCGCAGCTGCAGCCGCTCGCGCTCGCTCCAGCGCTCCGGCTCGGTGTACTCGTCCAGGATCACCGCCGCCAGCAGCACCGCGTTCAGCGGGTTGCGCAGGTCGTGCGAGACCACCGCCAGCACCTCTTCGCGGGTGCGGATGGCGGCGCGCGCCTGCTCGTAGAGCGCCGCGTTGTCGAGCGCCAGCGCCGCGCGCCCGGCCAGCTCCACCGCCAGCTCCAGGTCCTCGGCGTCGTAGGCGGCGCCGTGGCCGCGCACCAGCGAGATGGAGCCCACCGTGCGCCCGCGGGCGCGCATCGGCGCCACGATCACCGAGGCGATCCCGATCTCCCGCACCGCCGCCAGCATCTGCGGGTCGGGGATGAGCGCCTCCAGCGCCCCCTCGGCGAAGACGGGGACGAGCTGCGCCTCGCCGGTGCGCAGCGCCACGGTGAGCGGGTGCGCGTCCGGCGCGTGGCCGTACGCCCGGAGCAGCTCGATCACCCGCGCGGTGCGGCCCGGCTCGGCGTGGGCGACGCCCAGCGCGCGCAGCCCCTGCTCCGTCTCCACGTGCACCGTGCACCAGTCGGCCAGCGGCCCGGCGGCGAGCGCCGCCACCTCGCGCGGGAGGAGCGCGGGGTCGAGCGACCCCGCCAGCACCGCCCCGGCGCGGGTGAGCAGCCGGTCGCGCTCCTCGCGGCGGCGGCGCGCGGTCACGTCGCGGAAGTAGATGGAGAGCCCCTCGGGCGAGGGGTGCGCGTGGACCTCCACCCAGCGCCCGGGAACGGGGCTCGCCTCCGCCTCCACCGGCTCCCCGCCCTCCATCGCCCGCTCCAGCGCGGCGCGCGCCTCGCCCGACGCCGCGGCGGGGAAGCAGTCCCACAGCTGGTGGCGGACGAGGTCGTCGCGCGAACGCCCCACCAGCGCCTCGGCCCGGCGGTTCACGTAGGTGAGGCGCCACTCCCGGTCCACGGAGAGGAAGGCGTCGGTGGTTCCCTCCAGCACCGCCGAGAGGCGCGCGTGCGCCGCCTCGGCCTCGGCGCGGGCGGCACGCTCGGCGGCGAGCCGGCGCCCGCGCTCCTCGGCCGCGCGGCGCTCGGTCACGTCGCGCAGCAGCCACGAGAGCCGTGCCGGGCCCGCCCGGGGCGGCAGGTGCGCCGCCACCGCGCAGCTCACCACCACCGGCTCGCGCTGGCGCGGCTGGAGGCGCAGCTCCCACTCGGCACGCCCCCCCTCGGCCAGGCGCGCCAGGCGGAGCCAGAAGTCGCGCCGCTCCGCGTCGGCCACGAACACCGCCAGCGGCTTCCCCTGCAGCCGCGCCACGGACAGCCCCAGCAGCGCGGCCGCGGCGGCGTTCGCCTGGCGCACCACGCCGTCGGGGCCGGTCACCAGGTAGGGGTCGGGGGCCAGCTCGAAGAGCTCGGCGTAGCGCTGCCGCTCCTCCAGGAGCTGGTCCTGCGCCGCGGCCAGCGACTCGTTCTGCTGCCTGAGCTCCTCTTCGGTGACCTGCAGCTCCTCCAGGGCCGCCAGCAGCTCCTCGGCCACCGCGCGCGCCTTCCCCGCATCGGACGCAGGCGCGCCCAGCAGGTCGTGCACCCGCCGCCGCGCCTGCGCCACGTGCTCGTGCACCCGGTCGTGGTAGGTGGTCATCGGGCCCGCTTCGCCTTCGCCTGCTCGGGGGCGGGGGCGGGGTCGCGCTGCTCCTCCATCACCAGCACGGCGCCGTTCACCTCGCTCCCGCCGCCGCGGAAGGGCGCCACCGACACCCGGCAGAGCATGGCGCGCCCCAGGCGGTTCACCGCCTCCACCACCACCTCCTCGGCGTCGGTGCGCCCGTCCACGCAGGCGCGCACGGCGGCCTTCAGCCGCTCCACCGGGAGCCCGATCTGCAGGTTCTGCAGGGGCTGCCCCACCGCCTCGTCGGCGCGCAGCCCCCAGAAGTCCTCGGCCCGGCGGCTCCACACGCGGATGGTGCTGTCGGGGTCCACCACCACCACCGCCACCCGCACCGAGGTGAGGATGGAGCCCACGTAGGCGTTCACCGCGTTCAGCTCGGCGCTGCGCCGCGCCAGCTCGTCGTTGATGGTCTCGAGCTCCTCGTTGGTGCTCTGGAGCTCCTCGTTCATGGTCTCCAGCTCTTCGTTGGTGCTCTGCAGCTCCTCGTTGGTGGTCTCGAGCTCCTCGTTGGTGCTCTGCAGCTCCTCGAAGGCGGTCTCCAGCTCCTGGTTGGCGTCCTGCAGCTCCATGTTCAGCCGGCGCGCGGCGGTCACGTCCACGAACGACACGCTCACCCCCAGCAGCTCGGCGCCGTCGAGCATGGGCACCAGGCGCACCTCGTAGGTGCGCAGGTCGCCGCCGGGGGCGGTGTGCTCCACGTGCTCCAGCACCACCTTCCGCCGCTCGGCCACCACCTGCTCCACCGGCGTGCGCAGGTCCGCGGGGCGGTAGGAGAGGGTGAGGTCCTGCAGCGGGCGCCCCAGATCGGTGGAGACGAGCCCGAAGAGCGCGCGGGCCGGCTCGTTGGCCAGCACCACCGCCCCGTTGCGCGAGACCACCACCTGCGCGGCGCTGGCGGCGTCGAGCGCGGCCTCGCGCAGCCGCGTCTCGTGCCGCGGCACGGGCGGCGGGGCGGCCCCCGCCGTCATCCGGATCCACTCGCGCAGCGGCGCCCGCTCCACCCGCACGAAGAGGCGCGCGCGCAGGTCGAGCGGGGTGAAGAGGTTGCCGTGGCTGCGCAGCATCTCCGCCTTCCCCAGGAAGAGCACCCCCCCCTCGCCCAGGGCGAAGTGGAAGCGGGAGAGGATGCGCGCCTGGGTGTCGGCGTTGAAGTACATCAGGGTGTTGCGCGACACCAGCAGGTCCAGGTGCGAGATGGGCGCGTCGCGCACCAGGTCGTGCCGCCCGAAGATCACCAGCCGGCGCAGCTCCGGCCGGAAGCCGAACTGCATCCCCACCGGCTGGAAGTACTTCGCCCGCAGCGCCGCGGGCACCGCCTCCAGCGCCTTGGCCGGGTACACCGCCTGCCGCGCCTGCATCAGCGCGTGCTCGTCCATGTCGGTGGCGTACACCTTCACCCGGGCACGGAAGCTCTCCTCGCCCAGCACCTCGGCCAGCGCCATCACCAGCGTGTAGGTCTCCTCGCCCGAGGCGCATCCCGCGCTCCACACCCGGATCGGCTCGCCGTCGCCCTTGCGCTCGGCCAGCGGCGCCAGCACCTGGCGGGTGAGCGCCTCCCACGCCTCGGGGTCGCGGTAGAACCCGGTGACGTTGATGAGGATGGTGTCGAAGAGGGCGGCGAACTCGTCGGGGTGGTGGTCCAGGAAGGCGGCGTACTCGCCGTACTCCTCCACCCCCACCTCGTCCATCCGCTTGCGCACCCGGCGCACCAGGGTGCTGCGCTTGTAGCCGGTGAAGTCGAAGCCGCGCACGCGCTTCACGTGCTCCAGCAGCGCCTCGAACCGGGGGTCCACCGCGGGCGCCGTCATCCGGCCCCCACCAGCCCGCGCAGCGCGGGCGCGATCTGGTCCAGCGGGAGCACCCGGTCCACCACGCCGGTGTGGATGCTGGCCAGCGGCATGGAGCCGGCGGCGGCGGTGGCGGGGTCCTGCGCCAGCACCGTCCCCCCGGCGGCGTGCACGTCGCCCACCCCGCCGCTCCCGTCGCCCAGGCGCCCGGTGAGCACCACGGCCACGGCGCGGGGGCCGTAGTGTTCGGCCACGGAGCGGAAGAGGGGGTCGCCCGCGGGGCGGGAGTGGTGCTCGGGAGGCGCGTCGGAGAGGAAGAGGGTGCCGTCGGCGGCGGCCAGCAGGTGCCGGTCCGGCGGGGCCACGTACACCACCCCCTCGGCCAGGCGCTCGCCGTCGCGCGCCTGGCGCACCGGGAGCGCGCAGCCGAGGCCCAGGAGCCTGGCCAGGTGGCTCTCGCGGCCGGGCTCCAGGTGCATCACCACCAGCACGCAGGCGGGAAAGCCCGCGGGGAGCCCCGACAGCAGGCGCCGGAGCGCGGCGAGCCCCCCCAGCGATGCGACGATGCTCACCACGTGGCGCGGGACGTGCGGGTTTTGAGCCGGGACGGCGGGAGGCTGGCTCAGGCGGGCCTCGGTGCGGGAGCAGGTTCGAGCGGGGACGTGGCTCCCCGCAATATCCGCCCCGCCTCATGGAGTGTCAAGCTCGTTTCGGCGCAGCGGTTAAGCGTGCTACACGCTCCGCCGGCGCCGTTCCGGAAGATCCGGCTCCAGCCGCGGAAGGAGGGTGCTTGCCCGCACGGGACCTGGTGGTGGTCGGCGCCTCGGCCGGGGGAGTGGAGGCGCTGCGCGAGATCGTCCGGGACCTCCCCGTGGAGTTCCCGGCCGCGGTGCTGGCGGTGGTTCACTTCCCCTCCGACGGGACCAGCATGCTCCCGCTGATCCTGGCGCGGCGGGGGCCCCTCCCCGCGGTGCACGCCGAAGACGGCGCGGAGATCCGCCCGGGCACCATCTACGTGGCGCCGCCGGACCGCCACCTGATGGTGGAGGAGGGGCGGCTCCGCCTCTCCCGCGGCCCGCGCGAGAACGGCCACCGCCCCGCGGTGGACCCGCTCTTCCGCTCGGCGGCGCTGGCCTACGGCCCCCGCGTGGTGGCGGTGGTGCTCTCGGGGAACCTCGACGACGGGACGGCGGGGCTGGCGGCGGTGCGGCGCCACGGCGGCGCGACCGTGGTGCAGGACCCCGCCGACGCGCTCTACCCCGGGATGCCGCGCTCGGCGGTGGAGGCCGGGGTGGCGCAGCACGTGGTGCCCCTGGCCGACCTCCCCGCGCTCCTGGTGACGCTCGCGAACACTGAGCCCGAGGAGGCACCTCCCGTGGACGACTCGCTCGATCGCTACGAGAACGCGGTGACCGGGATGCGCCAGCCGCCCCCCCGGGGCGAGCCCCCCGGCGAGCCGGCCGGCCTGGTGTGTCCGGAGTGCAAGGGGTCGCTCTTCGAGATCCGCGACGGCGAGCTGGTGCGCTACCGCTGCTGGGTGGGGCACAGCTACGGCGGCGAGACGCTGCTGGAGCACCAGACGCGGCAGGTGGAAGAGGCGCTGTGGACGGCGCTGCAGGTGCTGAACGAGCGCGCGTCGCTCTCGCGGCGCACCGCCGAGCGGCTGGAGCAGCGCGGCAACTCGACGGTGGCGGGGCGCTTCCGCGACGCGGCCAGCGAGAGCGACCGGCTGGCGGCCGTGGTGAGCGGGGTGCTGCGCATCGGCGCGAACGGCGGCAGCGGCGACGACTGAAGAACCTCATCTCACGCGGAAAACACGGAGGCGCAGAGAGGCTCGCCAGCCCTCTCTGCGCCTCCGCGTCTCTGCGTGAGATTGGTTTCCTCAGCCGCGCATCGGGTCGGCGTCGCGGCCGGGAGGCGGAGGCTCGCGGTCGGCCAGGGGGCGGCGAGTGGCGGCGCGGCGCTCGTCGCTCTCGCGGCGCGCGCGCTCCAGCCAGGCGCGGTACCCTTCCTTCATGCGCGCGAACTGGGCGCGCTCCTCGGGGTTGATCATCTCGCTGTCCCTCGTCTGCCGCGGGTGGTGGAACCGGCGATTGTCCATATTGCATCGATGGTGCCGTTGCGTGCAGCAGGCGCCGCGCCGTAGCACGCCGGCCGGCCCGCCGCCCTTCTGCTTCGCGCGCGGGAACATGCGGTGCGCGGGAGCGGCGCCGCGCACCAGGCGCGTGCAACGAGCTCACCCTTGCAGGAGGATGGCGGATGAAGCGTTACGGGACGGCCCTGCTGGCGCTCGCCACCGCGGCGGCGATGGCGGCGTGCGGCGGCGGGGGGAACGACGAGAACACGGGCGGCACCGGCACCACCGCCGCGCCCGCGGAGACCGGGCCCAACCCCGCGGGCACGGGCACCATGACGCCCGGCACAGGGATGGACAGCACCACCATGGCGCCGGGCGGCACCGGCACCGGGATGACCGACACCACCGGCGCGGCGGGGACCGGGACGACCGGGACCACGGGGACGACCGGAACTACCGGGACGACGCCGCCGCCTTCCACCACGCCCTGATCGCGACCAAGGGCGATCTCACCACACAAAGGCACGGAGGACCAGGAGCAGGCTCGTCTCTGGTCCTCCGTCCCTTTGTGTTACCAGTTTGCCGAGGATTGGTTCTGGATTCCAGTCTCTGACGGAAGGGGCCTCACACGGAGTCAACGGAGTCAGCAGAGTCGTTTTCCGTTGACTCCGTTGACTCCGTGTGAGGCATTCAGTTCAAGAACCTGATTCAGAACTGAACTCTGTACCGTGGTATGAGACCTGGCTCTACGTGCGTCCGCGCGCGGGGGTGAGGTTGGCGCGGATCAGCACGCGCGCCAGCGCCCGCGCGTCGAGCGGCGCCACGAAGTGCCCGGGGGCGGCCAGCAGCCGCAGCGGGCGCTTCACCTTCTGCTGCGCGGCCAGGGTCAGGAGCACCGCCTCGTCCGGGCTCAGCACCTCCACCGCCGCCGTGTCGGTGGCGAGCACCGGGCGCAGCCGCTCGCCGTTCGGGAGCACGCGCAGCCGCTCGGCGTAGGCCAGGTCGGCCACCACGGCGGTGAGCGGCCCGCGCCGCAGCGCCGCCTCGACCGCCTCCACCAGGTCGGGGCGGGTGGCGGCCACCACCACCGGCTTGCGCGCCGAGCGGGCCAGCGGGCGCACCGCCCCGGCGTTGAAGTGCGTGGTCACCACCACGTCGGCCGCGCGGATGGCGGCGGCGAGCTCGCGCTGCGACCCGCGCTCCTCGGGCGAGGCGGCCTCGCACTCCATCCCCCACTGCGCCGTCATCTCCTGCACCAGCGCCGCGCGCCCGTCTTCGGTGGAGTCCACGCAGAGGCAGCGCACCGGCTGCGCGGCGGTCCAGCGGCGCACCAGGTCGGCCAGCGCGGGGAGGCGCACCTGGAGCTGCGCGGCGCCCTCCAGCACGCCCGCCATCCACTCCGGCGTCTCCCCCAGCTCCTCCGCGCCCGCGGGCTCCGGCGCGGCCACCACCGGCCCCCGCCGCGGCCGCACCTCCACCAGCCCCTCGGCCGCCAGCCGCCGGTACGCCGCCGAGATCACCCGGTGGTCGATCCCCGACACCGACGCCGCCTCGCGCGTTCCCGGCAGCCGGTCGCCGGGGCGCAGGTAGCCCAGGTCCAGGGCGGCCGCGATCCCGCCGCGCAGCCGCTCGGTCACCTCGGCCGAGGCGAGGCCGGAGAAGAGCACCCGCCGCAGCTCCGCCGGCTGCCAGAGCGGGCGCGCCTCCCCCTCCGCCGCCTCGGCGCCCTCGCCTCCCGCCTGCCCGCCCTCGGCGGGGCGGATCAGGGCGACGGTGCCGCGCACCTTCCCCTCGGCGTCCGCCAGCGGCGCGAGCGACAGCTCCACCCGCGCCGGGCGGCCGTCGGCGCGCTCCGCCGCGGTGGTCACCTGCAGGGTGAGCGCGGGCTCCGTACCCGCGGCGCGCACGGCGTCGAGCATGGGCAGCAGCTCGTCGGGGAGGGCGGGGTTGGGGCGCCCGGCCAGCTCCTCCTCGCTCCACCCCAGGAGGCGGCGCGCGGCGCGGTTCCAGAGGAGCACCGAGCCGTCCAGGTCCATCGCCGCCACCGCCAGCGGGAGCGAGTCCAGGGCGCCGCGCAGCAGGGCTCCCTCGTCTTCGAGCGCCTCCTCGCCCGCGCGGTGCGCCGCCGTGTCGTCGAGCCGCCACCCCAGCAGCAGCGTTCCGTCCGACGCCGGCACCGGCCAGGCGGTCACCGCCGCCTCCACCGGCATCCCGCCCCGGGGGCGCAGGGCGAGCGCGGCCGTCGACGGGCCCTCGGCGCGCGCCACCTGCGCCAGGAACCTGCGGAAGTCGCGGCTGGCGCCGCCGTCCACGTACACGGCCAGCGGCTTGCGCGCCAGATCCCGCGCGTCCACCCCCAGCAGCGCGGACGCCTGCCGGTTGGCGAACACGATGCTCCCGTCGAGGGTGGTGAGGAGCTCCGCCCAGGGCGCCGCGTCGGCCAGGTCGCGGAAGCGCAGCGCGTCCAGCCGCTCGCGCTCGGCCGTCTCGGCGGCGGTGGACATCTCCTCCTCGGCCACGCGCATCTCCTCCATCGCGACCTTCAGCTCCTCCACCGTCTCCTCCAGGAGCTCGGAGCCGGCCCGGCGTCCGGCAGGGGCGGGTTCGAGGCGCGGCTGGAGGCTGGCCAGGAATTCGGCGAGCGAATCGTGGTGCGACATTTGTTTACTCGGCGGCGGCGGTGGCGGGGGAAGGGTTTCTTTCCAGGGTCCGCAGTGCGTTGATCCCGGCGGCGATACGCAAGGTTTCGGCCAGAAGATTGGCCAGGTGAACGCTTTTCGTCCGGGGTGAACATTTGGCGCCAGCCGGCGCGCGCGGCGGAGGGGCCGCGCCTCTCTTCCGCCGTCCGCCGGATCGCGGCCGTGCCGGAGAAGTGCACGGAAGACACGGCACCGGCGCGCGCGCCCTCCCCGCGCCGAGAAGGCCGCTCCACCCCCGGGAGGGCGCCGATCCGCGCGATGCGCGTCACAACCTTTCGGCCACCCCGCACGTCCAATCGGGAGAGGTGCGGACCCGATGGACCGAAACCCGCCCGCGGAAGGTAAGAAATTAGCAGCCTCGTTCGTTCCACCCGGTAGACGCGGTTTTTCCGTCGCCGGAGGCGCACCTCCGCGCGCGGCGTGCGCACCCCGGGGCGCGGCACGCGCGCCCCAGGCGGGGCTGAAACTCCCCGGCCGCGGAGTCCGTCGTGAGTGGCGGCGCAGCTCTCGCCGGCAACCTGTCTCCCGCACCCGCGCCGTCGCCCCGGCCTTCTCCCCACGCTCCGGCACCGCATGAGCGACCCTTCTCCGCCCCCCGCGCCGCCCGGCGCCTACCGCGGCCCC
Organism: Longimicrobiaceae bacterium; assembly: GCA_045803205.1. Lineage (GTDB taxonomy): Bacteria > Gemmatimonadota > Gemmatimonadetes > Longimicrobiales > Longimicrobiaceae > Longimicrobium. The sequence goes on along the minus strand of JBJMPM010000255.1, from coordinate 8,421 downwards.
TCCCCCCGGCTGGTGTTCCTGTGCTGGACGGGCTCCGGCCTGTTCTTCGGGATGCGGTCGTACGTCAACTCGTTCCTCTTCGGCGTGCCGGAGCGCCCCGACCCGCTCTGGCTCCTGGGCAACGTGGCCGACGCCTGGTACTGGGCGCTGCTCACCTTCCCCGTCTTCTGGATGGCGCACCGCTTCCGCTTCACCCGGCGCGCCTGGCCGGTGGCGGTGCCGCTGCACGCGGCGGCGGCCACGCTCGCGGCGCTCGGCTGCGTGGCCTTCAACGTCGCCGTGGGCATGGTGCTGCAGCCGATGGACCCACCGCAGTTCAGCGGGTACTTCCGCGCCACCTTCTACACCAACTTCCAGTGGTACCTGCTGCTGGTGGGCGCCGCCTACACGGTCGGCTACTACCGGAGCCTGCGCGACCGCGAGGTGCACGCCGCGCGGCTCGACCAGAGCCTGGCCGCCGCCCGGCTGGAGGCGCTCAAGATGCAGATCCAGCCGCACTTCCTCTTCAACACCCTGCACACCATCTCCGAGCTGGTGCACGAGGACCCCGACGCCGCCGAGCGGATGATCGTGCGCCTGGCCGACCTGCTGCGCCTCACGGTCGACAACGCGCAGACGCACGAGGTCACGCTGGCGCAGGAGGTGGAGTTCCTGGACGCCTACCTGGAGATCCAGCGCACCCGCTTCCAGGACCGGCTGCAGGTGGAGGTGGCCGTGGGGCCGGGGACGGCGGAGGCGCGCGTCCCCAACCTGGTGCTGCAGCCGCTGGTGGAGAACGCCATCCGCCACGGCGCCGCCTCGCTCGGCGGACTGGGGAAGATCAGCGTGAAGAGCGAGCGCCGCGGCGGCCGCCTGCGGATGGAGGTGCACGACAACGGGCCCGGGCCCCACCCCGACCCGCGCCCGCGCGCGCGCCAGGGGGTGGGGATCCGCAACACGCGCGAGCGGCTGGAGCGGATGTACGGCCCGGGCGGCCGGCTGGAGCTCACGCACTGCCCCGTCGGCGGCACCGTGGCCGCCGTGGAGATCCCTTTCAGCCTCGCCCCGGAAGACGAGCCGGCGGGCGCGGCGCTCATCCCCGAGGAGGTGCCCGCATGAGCGAACCGATGCGTGTGGTGGTGGCCGACGACGAGCCCCTGGCCCGAAGGCGCATGCTCAGGCTGCTGCGCGACCACGACGACGAGGTCGACGTGGTGGCCGTGTGCGAGACCGGCGCGCACGCCGTGGAGGCGATCCGCGAGACCCGCCCCGACCTGGTGTTCCTGGACGTGCAGATGCCGGAGCTCGACGGCTTCGAGGTGCTGGAGCGGGTGGGGGGCGAGCTCCCCGCGGTGGTCTTCGTGACCGCGCACGACCGCTACGCCCTGCGCGCCTTCGAGGTGCACGCGCTGGACTACCTGCTCAAGCCCTTCGACGTGGAGCGCTTCAACCAGGCGCTGGAGCGCGGCCGCACCCAGGTGGCGCGCCAGGGCGAGGGGGCCATGGCGGGGCTGGCGGCGCTGCTGGAGCAGCTCGCCCGCGACCGCGGCCCGGCCCCCGCGCCGCGGCCGCGCCGCTGGCTCGACTGGGTGATGGTGAAGACGCGCGGCCGGGTGGAGTTCGTGCGCACCGCCGACATCGACTGGATCGAGGCCGAGGGGAACTACGTGCGGCTGCACGCGGGGAAGAAGGCGTGGCTGGTGCGCGAGAAGATCGGCGCGCTGGAGGAGCGGCTGGACCCCGACACCTTCCTGCGCGTGCACCGCTCCAGCATCGTGCAGGTGGACCGGATGGCCGAGCTGCACCCCATGGTGGCCGGCGACGGCATCCTGGTGCTGCGCGACGGCACGCAGGTCAAGCTCTCGCGCGGCTACCGCCGCCGCCTGCTGGAGCGCGTCCCCGAGTACGCCTGATACCAGATCCGGGGATAGCATTGGCGCATTTCACCGACTCACGTGCTGACGCGGTTATAGATCCTTCGGCCTGCAAGTTATTCCGCAGACGATGGCTGCAGCATGGCCGGCCTCAGGATGACGTCGTTTGTTCGAGTGCGTTCAACACCAGGTGTTCAGGCGGATTTGGTATGATGTCACGCGGAGGCACGGAGAGAACCACTCTCCGTGCCTCCGCGTCTCTGCGTGAGACGATCTTTCTCCGGAGCTTACGACTCGCCGCCGCCGTCGTCCTCGAAGAACATCGGCACCGGCGCCTCGGCGAAGCCGCCCTCGCGCACCAGCGCCTGCAGCCCCTCGGCGAGCGTCCGCACCTGGGCCGGGTCCATCCGCTGCAGCGCCTCCTGCATGGAGGTCTGCGCGGTGCGCGGCGCCCTCTGCAGCACCCCCCGGCCGAGGTCGCTGATCGCGATCTCCATCCTGCGCCCGTCCTCGGCCGAGGGCGCGCGCGTGACCAGGCCGCGCTCCACCAGCCGTGAGACCACCGTCGACACCGAGCTCTGGTGGGTGCTGGTGCGCTCGGCCAGCTCGTTCACCGAGCGCGCCGGCGCGTCGTGCAGCCGCTGCAGCACGAAGAGCTGCGCCCCGCTGATGCCGATCTCCTTCTCCACCGCGCGGGTGGAGATCCGCAGCGCCCGCACCACGGCGCGCAGCGAGTCCATCACGGCGGTCACGTCCTCCGGGCCGTCGCGCCCCGCAGACGGGTTCTCCTCCATGGGCAACCTGCCTCTCTCCTTCGAAAGCGCCGTGTGCGAGCAGGGCGGGACATCGAAGATACGTCCGTCCCATGGGAACGGATGTACAATGTACGTTCGCACGGCAATGCGCGGAATGTCTAACGCGCCACCCGCAGCTGCTGGCGCTGCACCCAGAGCGCGTTGAGGGCCGCGAGCGCCACCGCGCCCGCCGCCTCCAGCGGCAGGAAGAGCGGCGCGCCGCCGTGCCCGGCCGCCCCCGGCTGCCCGGTGCGCGCGAGGTACCCGGCGCGCGCGCCGTCCACCACGCCGTGCTGCAGCCAGGCGAAGAGCACGAACAGGGTCACCGGCAGCCAGAGGAGCGCCGCGCGCCGCCACCCCAGGTAGCGGTGGTGCAGCGCCGCGCGGTCTCCCAGCCACGCCAGCCGCAGCGCCGCGGGATACTTCCCCCACGCCAGCACCTGGTGGACGAGGTCGACCCCGCGCAGGTCGCCCTCCACGAAGGTGCTCCCGCGCAGCGTGGTCACCGCGAACCCCGCGAAGAGCACGGCGCCCACGGTCATCAGGATCGCCGCCAGCACGAACTCGCGCGGGTCCCACGAGAGCGGCCGGCGGGGTACGATGCGTCGCATGGAAGGGAGATCCGGACGGGCGGGAGGATGAACCTGCAGCAGCATGGGGATGCAGACCCGTTCCGCGCAACCTCGCGTCACTCTCTTCTCCCGGCAAACTCACGGAACACGCCGCCGGATCGCCGATGGAGCCCCCGCAACGACACCTGAATCGCCGCTTTCCCATCTCCCGGAACGACCCGCGCGGCTGGGCTTTCCCTGGTGAACCTGCCGCGCTCGCCACGGCCGCTGTTATAATTGGCTCAACCTGCACGTTCATCTCTGTGGAGCCAGTGGCGATACAGCGGCGGATGTGCATGCGGCGGCCGCGGAGGGCCGATAGCCGATCGATGTCGTGCTGGGGACATCCTTTCGCCGGGAGGTCGGATGCACGCGCACATGCCGCCGCCGGCTGCCGCGAGCCATCGCCCGCGCCGCCTCCTTCTCCCCGCCGTGCTGGCGGCGCTCGCCGCCGCGCTCGCGCTTCCCCACCGCGCCGCGGCCCAGTGCGCGCCCTCCGACGCCGACTGCCAGGCGGGCCAGCCGCCGGTGGTGTGGATCCAGCCCCGCGACAGCGCCTGGTCGGGCGCGACCCCGACCGCGCAGCTCATCGTCACCATCCACTGGTGCGGGCCCTACTCCACCCTCGACGCGGGCTCCCGCACCATCTGGCTGGACGAGGACAGCGTCACCGGGAACTTCTCCTGGCAGCCGTTCGCCGGCCCGCAGCAGGTGGGGACGCGCCACTGCCTGCAGTACGCGAAGTCGGTCGGCACGCTCACCGTCGCCTCGGGCCCGCACCAGCTCTCGGCGACCATCGCGCGCGCCAACGACCCCACCTCCACCGGCCAGGCGACGGCGTCGTACACCTACACCTGGCAGCCGCCGCCTACGTACGGCGTCACGGTGACGCCCAGGACCGGCGCCGCGGTGCAGCGGCCGATGGGCGCCGCGGCCACCGAGACCTTCCAGGTGACGAACGACGGCAACGTCACCGCCGTCTTCACCCTCACCGCCACCTGCGCCGGAGGCGCGGCCGTCGGCTGCTCTCCGAGCCTTTCCAGCATCACCGTGGCGGCGCACTCCACCGCCAGCGTGGGGGTGAGCTACCACGCCGGGAGCGCGCAGAACCTCGCCGCCACCGTCGGCCTGCGCGCGGTCTCGCCCCAGGCGGCCGACTCCGGGAAGGTACAGGTCACCACCGGCGGCGTGGGGAGGAACGGCCTGGTGGGCGCCGTGCAGGTGAACGGCATCGAGCGCGCCGACTGCCTGACGGTGTGGGCCGGCGAGGCGGCGGCGTTCGAGTGCGGCGACCTGCGCCTGGTGCACCCCTTCTTCGGCGTGCGGGTGATGAACCGCGCGTACGCGCCCACCCTGGTCTACAACAGCCAGCAGGCGCGCCCCTACCCGGTGGTGCAGCACAGCTACTCGCCGCCGGCGGGGGCCACGCCCACCACCATCACCTTCCACCTCTGCACCGGCTCGCCCGCGCTCTGCCACACCTCCAGCACCTTCCCCGGCTGGGCGCCGGGCGAGACGCGGCGGATCGGCGTCGCCTGGGACGCCTCGGCGGTGGCCACCGGCGTCTATCCGTACGCGGTGGTCATCACCAGCCAGTACGCCGACGGGCACACCAGCACCACCAGCCTCACCGGGAAGATGGCGGTGGTGAACCGGAGCGGAGTCCCGGCGCCGAACTGGTGGGGCGCGGGGTGGTCGCTGGCGGGGGTCGAGCAGCTCCATCCGCAGTCCGACGGCAGCATCCTCTGGGTGGGCGGCGACGGCAGCACGCGGATCTACGAAAAGCTCGACGCCGCCACCTGGGCGGCGCTTCCCTACGCCCGCCCCGACACCCTGCGGCTCGTCTCCGGCGAGTACGTCCGCACGCTTCCCGGCCGCGCCGAGGTGCGCTTCGACACGGGCGGCCGGCACGTGAAGACGGTCAACCAGCTCGGCTACCAGACCGTCTTCACCTGGACCGGAGACAAGCTCGTCTCCATCACCCTTCCCCACGGGCTGGCGTACACCTTCGACTACGCCGGCTGCGGCGGCGTGCTGAGCCACGTCGGCGCCCCCGGGGCCCGCCACTCGTTCCTGTCCGGCGACTGCAGCGGTCGCGTCACCTCCATCCACGAATCCTACCTGAACCCGGTGTGGTTCGGCTACGGCGACGCCACGGCGCGCATCTGGGCACGCGTCGACCGCCGCGGGTTCGAAACCGACTTCCGCTACGACGCGGCGCACCGGCTCTCCGCCGCGAAGCGCTGGATGGGCCTCTCCTCCACCGGCGACAGCATCGTGACGCGCTTCCGCGCGCAGGAGTCGCAGGGGCTCCCCGCCACCGGCGGCTCGGTGGCCGACGCGCAGCTCTACACGCGGGTCGACGGGCCGCGGGTGGACGTGGGCGACACCACGCGCTTCGTGCTCGGCCGCTGGGGATCGCCGGCGAAGGTCGTCGACGCGGTGGGGCACGTCACCACGCTCTTCCGCGAGGACCCTCGCTGGCCGGGGCTGGTGACGCGCGTGACGTACCCCAACGGCCGCGAGCTCACCGCCACCTACGACGCGCGCGGCCACCTGGCGGCGTCGGTCGACTGGGCCACCTCGCGCGCCGGCTCCTTCGCGACGACGCTGTACGCGTGGGACGCGTACTGGGACGCGCCGACGAAGGTCACGCTGCCCGAGGGCGAGTTCACCCTCACCGCCTACGACAGCGTCGGCCGCACCGCGTGGATCCAGCCGGGGCCCGATTCCGCGCGCCGCACGACCTTCGCCTACCATCCCGCCTCGGACCCGAACGCGGCCGGGCTGGTGCGGTCGGTGAAGAGCCCGCTCACCACCGCGGAGACGTACGGGTACGACGCGCTGGGGAACCTCTCCGCCGCCACCTCGCCCGCGGGGCTGCGGAGCTCGACGTACTCCAACGCGTACGGCCGGGTCGACAGCATCGTCGCCCCGGACAGCACCCGGAAGCGGCTCACCTACGACGGCGCGGACCGCGTGGTCGAGGAGGAGAGCTTCGGCCCGTCGCGCGCGCCCACCAGCTTCACCGACGACAGCACCTACGCCGCGGAAAGCATCCGGGTGCACACCTGGCGCAACGCCGACGGCCAGCCGGACAGCGTGGCGCGGTGGCAGAGCCCCGACCCGGCGAACATCGGCCCCGTCGTCACCCGCTGGAGGTACGACGGCGCCGGCCGCGCGGTGGTGGAGATCGCCCCCGACGCCACCCCCGGCACCCTGGCCGACAACCCGCGCGACAGCACCGTCTACGACCCGGCGGGGAACCCCACCGACGTCTTCACGCGGCGCGGGTACCACGTCGAGATGCGGTACGACACCCTCGGCCGCCTGGCCATGCGCGTCACCCCCGGGGCGACGATGGGGAGCCCCTCCAACCCCGTCGCGAACCTCACGCCGAGCACCTTCTACTTCCCCTACTTCGGCCAGGACGCGGCGGGGAACTTCACCCTCGGCACCGCACAGGAGGCGCGTCCCGTCATCATCCCCCGTGACACGGCGCGCTTCACCTACGACGCGATGGGGAACCTGCTCGCGGCCGACAACCGCGACGCACGGATCTCGCGCACCTGGAACGACAACGGCACGCCGGCCTCCGAGACGCAGCGCATCCGCACCTACGCGGGAAACGACTTCGGCGCGCATGCCTACGGCCTCGACTACCGGTACGACCTGGACGGGCGCCGCACCGCGCTGATCCACCCCGCTTCGATCTCGCCGTACGCGCCCGCGCGCGACACCACCCGCTACGCCTACGACCCCTTCACGGGCGACCTGGCGACCATCGCGGGCCGGGGCGGCTACACCTACGACTACGACGTGGCGGGGCGCGTGCGCCGGCTCGACCGCGGCAACACCTACGAGACCTTCGGGTTCGACCCCTTCGGGCGGATGGCCGCGCGCGACGAATGGAGAGGCAGCACCCAACTGCACGGCGACGTGATCACCTTCGACGCCGCCACGGGCGAGATGAGAGTGGTGAACACGCTGCGCGAGGCGGTGCTGCAGGCCCGGCGCCCGCTGGGCGCGCTCGCCTGGGTGGACACGCACAACGTGGTCGACGGCACGCGGAGCGTGGAGTACTACCGCACCGACCCGATGGCGAACCAGGTCTCCATGCGGATGGAGAGCTACGCCACCGGGCAGGTGCTGCCACCGAAGCCGCCCGAGGAGGCGGTGCACGGCTACGAGCAGGGCACCGGGCGGCAGGTGGGCACCGCCAACGCCAGCTCGGTGGGGCCGTTCGAGGTCTCCCTCTACGATCTGGCCGGGAACCAGACCTACCGCGCCGGCATCCGGGTGGTCACCACGCCGTACACCATCGGCACCACCTCCAACGCGGCCGCCAAGCTGCGCGAGGAGGCGGCGATGTACTACGGCGCCGACGACCGGCTGCGCGTGGCCGACCGCCGGAGCTGCCTCTTCTTCGCCGACACCCCGACGAATTCGACCTGCGACACCACCAGGGCGCCGCCGTACGAGAAGCGCAGCGCCTTCGAGGAGTATCGTTACGACGCTCTGGGCCGGCGGGTGCTGGTGCGCACGCGTAGCGAGTTCGCCTGCACGCTGCGCTGCCTGAACATCCTGCACCGCATCGTGTGGGACGGCGACCAGGTGCTGTACGAGATCAGCGCGCCGGGCCACAGCGGCGCCACCGCGGCGCAGATGGAGGCGGACACGGGGCTGGCGGTGCCCTACTTCCAGAATGCGCAGCACACGGCGGTCGCCGGCTTCTTCCCCTACGGCCGGGTGATGTACGAGCACGGCGCCGGGATCGATGCGCCGCTCGCCGTGGTGCGGATGGAGTACAGCGACGAGCTCAAGGGCCCGCAGGTGATCGTCCCCCACGCCGACTGGCGCGGCACCTACGACCGCGGGACGACCGTGGTGGGAGGATGCCTGGTCTACACCACCAACGGCCAGTTCATCGCCCCGCCACCGGACTCCACCCCGAACAACGGCGACGGCACCCGCATCGTGGGCGGCCAGTACGACGGCAGCGCCGAGCACTGCGTGAGCGTCGACTGGCCCGCCGCCTACACCTGGAGCGCGCGCCAGTACCGCCGCGGCTACGACGGCCCCATCTCCTGGATGGGCTCCCTCATCTACGAGAGCCGCGACGCCAGCGGCCTCTACTACCGCCGCAACCGCTACTACGACTCC
>JBJMPM010000245.1:0-50940 GCA_045803205.1 Longimicrobiaceae bacterium | reverse complement strand
CCCTCCGACACCTCTGTGAGAGATCGCCGTTTCAGTGGCAGTCGCCCTTCCCCTCGTCGTGGAAGCCCTTGCCGGTGCCCACGAACTCCCAGTCGTACCCGTCCGGGCGGAAGACCAGCCGCAGCACGCCGTGCACACTGTTCTGGTGCACCTCGCTGTTCGGGCGCACCTCGTCGCGGAAGTCGTAGAAGGGCGCGCCGCCCGTCCCCACCACGAACTGCCGCACGCCGCGCGCATCGTCCTTTCGCCCCTCGGGGTCCTGCGGCGCGAAGCGCTCGTAGCTGTGGTCGTGCCCGCTCAGCAGCACGTCCACGCCCCCCTCGTACAGCACGCGGAAGGCCTCCTTCACCCGCTCGGAGTCGCCGTGCTTTCCCGAACTGAAGCGGGGGCGGTGCATGTAGGCGAGCGTGCACCGCGCGGGGTGCGTCCGCAGGTCCTCGCGCAGCCACGCCAGCTGCTCCGAGTCGGCGGTGATCCCGACCTCGCTGTTCAGCACCACCACGTGCCACCCCTCGAGCGCGTAGCTGTACCACCCCTTCCCCCGCGGCCCCGCCGCCGCGCCGAAGTAGTCGTAGTACGGCCCCCCGTTCTCCGTCTTCGAGTCGTGGTTGCCGATGGCGGGGCGGGTGCGCGCCTTGTGCCGCCCCCAGGTGGGGCCGTAGCACCGCGCGTACTGGCCGGCGGTGCCGCTCTGGTAGACGTTGTCGCCCAGCGGCGCGACCACGCCGCCGATGTGGTCCAGCAGCCGCGCGGTGGCCTCGTCGGCCCGCCACCAGCACCCGGCGATGTCGCCGGCGGCCACGAGCGAGGTGTGCGGCGGCGCGCCCGCGGGCGCCTCGCCCTTGCAGGCCGCGAGCAGCGCGAGGGCCGGGAGCGCCGCGGCGGCGGCGACGGAGCGGAGACGCAGGCCAGGGCCGGGCGTACGGACGGGATTCACGCGGTGGACCGGTGAGGGGTGAGCGCGGGTGTGGGCGGCGGCGCCGTCCGCTACATTGTACTCGATTTCGCGGCGCCGCGTTTCGCCGCCGCGCATCCACGCCAATTCCGCACCGCACGATGTGCCTGATCCTCCTCGCCTGGGAGAAGCACCCGCGCTGGCGCCTGGTGGCCGCCGCCAACCGCGACGAGTTCCACGCGCGCCCCACCGCCCCGGCCGGCTGGTGGCCGCAGGCGCCCGACCTCCTCGCCGGCCGCGACCTGCAGGCGGGCGGCACCTGGCTCGGCGTGACGCGCTCCGGGCGCTTCGCCGCCGTCACCAACATCCGCGAGCCCAGCCGCCACAATCCCACGGCGCCCTCGCGGGGGCACCTGGTGGGCAACTTCCTGCTCAGCCGCGCGCCGTCGCTGCTGTACCTGGCCGGGCTGATGCCCATGGCCCCCGCCTACAACGGCTTCAACCTGCTGGTGATGGACGGCACCACCCTGGCCTGGCTCTCCAACCGCGACCCGGGGATGAACACCCTGTCGCCCGGCGTCTACGGCGTGAGCAACGCGCTGCTCGACACGCCCTGGCCCAAGGTGGTGCGCGGCAAGGAAGACCTGCGCGCCGCCCTCGCGCTGGAGGACGGCGACGCGCTGGAGGCGGCGCTCTTCGAGTCGCTCGCGCGCCGCGACCCCGCGCCGGACGGGGAGCTGCCGGAGACGGGGGTGGGCGCGGAGCGGGAGCGGGCGCTCTCCAGCGCCTTCATCGTCACGCCCGAGTACGGCACGCGCAGCTCCACCGTGCTCCTGATGGGCCGCGACGGCGAAGTGCGGCTGACGGAGCGCACCACCAGCCTCCCCGGCGCGGACGGGTTCACGGAGGCGCGCCACCGCTTCCGCATCGGCGAGCCGGCGCCCGCGGCCGCGGCGGGGTGAGCGGCGGATGGGGATGTCGCCGTACGTGCGGGAGATGCGCGGGCGGGTCGGCACGCGGCTCCTTCTCCTCCCCGCCGTCGCCGCGCTGATCCGCGACGGCGAAGGGCGCATCCTCCTGCAGCGCCGCGCCGACGACGGGCGCTGGAACCTCCCCGCGGGCGCGATCGACCCCGGCGAGTCGCCCGACCAAGCCGTGGTCCGCGAGGTTCGCGAGGAGACGGGGCTGGAGGTGCGGCCGGTGCGCGTGGCCGGCGTCTTCGGCGGGCCCGATGGGTTCCGCCACCGCTATCCCAACGGCGACGAGGTGGAGTTCACCGCCATCGTCTTCGAGTGCGCCGTGGCGGGCGGCTCGCTGGACTCCGGGGACGAGGAGACGGCGGAGCTGGGCTGGTTCCATCCCCAGGACCGTCCGCCGCTCAGCATCGAGTACCCGCTCGAGGCGATGCTCTCCGGCGGCCCCGCGGTCTTCCGCTTCCGGTGACGGCTCCCCGCCTCTCCATCATCATTCCGACGCTGAACGAGGAGGAGGAGATCGGCGCCGCGCTCGCCGCGCTCCAGCCCCTGCGCGCGTGCGGGTGCGAGGTGATCGTCGCGGACGGCGGGAGCGCGGACGCAACCGTGGCGCGCGCGCAGCCCCTCGCGGACGCGGTCATGGTGTCCGAGCCCGGCCGCGCGCGCCAGCAGAACGCCGGCGCCGCGGCCGCGCGGGGAGGCGTGCTCCTCTTCCTCCACGCCGACACCCGTCTCCCCGACGGCGCAGACGGGTTGATTGGAGATGGGCTGCGGGAGACGGCGAGGGGATGGGGGCGCTTCGACGTGCGCCTCACCGGACGTCATCCGCTGCTGCGGGTGATCGAGCGGATGATGAACCTGCGCTCGCGCCTCACCGGCATCGCCACGGGCGATCAGGCGATCTTCGTGCGCCGCGACTGGTTCCGCGAGGCCGGCGGCGTCCCCGAGATCCCGCTGATGGAGGATGTCGCGCTTTCGAAGGCGCTGAAGCGGCGCGGTCCCCCGCTCTGCCTGCGGGAGACCGTCCTCACCTCCAGCCGCCGCTGGGAGCAGCGTGGCGTCTGGCGCACGATGGTGCTGATGTGGCGCCTGCGGCTGGAGTACTGGCGCGGCGTCGACCCCAGCCGCCTCGCCGACAGGTATCGTTGAGGCCGCAGGATTCCGTGAGATGGCCGGTGCGGATGAATCCGCGGCAACAACTACACGAAGCCCGCCTTCGCGGGCTACCACCTCCCGTGCCTGCCGCGGTCTCGTGGCACGCGATCGTCCACGCTGCGGCCGAGGTCCGCGCGCCTCGGCCGAGGCGAGGCCCATCGCGTGCCGGTGAGCCTCGGCATTGCCGCGGCCGGCAGTCCGCGAAGGCGGACTTCGTGTCGTTGTTGCAGCGAATTCATTCGCCCGACCCCCGCGGGGATCGGGCTCTCACGGAGGCACGGAGGACTCAGTGCCGGATGCGCTCCTCGTCGGGGATGAGGGACTTGTGGATGCCCATCGCCGCGCGGGTGCCCTCGTAGGCGGCGCGGATCACCAGGCGGGTGCCGGGGGTGATGTCGCCCGCCGCGTACACGCCGGGGACGGTGGTCGCGAACTCCTTGTCCACCTGCAGGATCCCCTCGTCGTCCACCGCGCACCCCGCGTCCTGCGGCAGGGTGGAGCCGGGGCCGCACGCCACGTGGAAGAAGAGCGCGTCGAAGTCCTCGCTCGTGCCGTCGTGGAAGACCACGCGCTCCAGCTTCCCGTCCGCCCCCTCCATCGCGGTGATCGCCTTCTGGTTGACGGGAATGCCGTACTCCTTCAGCGTGGCGATGGCATCGTCCGACATGTCCCTGGGATGGCTGTGCGTGAGCACCGTCAGGTCGTCGGTCCAGGTCAGGAAGTAGAGCGCGTACTTGGCGATCGACGTCCCCCAGCCGAGGATCCCCACCTTCTTCCCGGTCACCGACGGCCCGTCGCAGTCCGGGCAGTGCCAGATGCTGGTGCCGTAGAAGTCGTCGAACCCCGGCACCTCGGGGACGATGTCCTTGAGCCCCGTGGCGAAGAGGATGCGCCGCGAGCGGAACACCCGGTCGTCGCCCAGCGTCACCCGGAAGTCGTCGATCGCGCCGTCCACCGTCTTCACCACCGCCGCCTCCAGCTCCACTCCCGCGTTCGCCGCCTGCTGCCGGCCGATGGCACGCAGCTCCAGCGGCGCGGGATCCTCGATGCCGAAGTAGCCGTGGACCGCCCAGGTCTCCTTGTTGCGCGGGTCCTGCGCGTCGAACAGGCGCACCGTGCGCCGGTAGCGCGCCAGCCAGAGCGCGGCGGCGAGCCCCGCGGGCCCGCCGCCGATCACGATCGCGTCGTAGGTGCCGTTCTCGCCTGCTGCTTCGCCAGCCATGATCTCCCCGGGTTCGATGTGCGCCTCGCCGCTCGCGCTCGGGCGAGTGCAAGGCGCGCACCGGGCCAGGCCCACGACGGATTCAGCAGATGTTGCTGGTGTGGCAATCGCCGCACGTGTCGTATTCGCATGTCCATCCGGCGCAGGTGGGGGCACACGTTGCATATTCGCAGGTGCCGCCCTCGAAGCGCGTACCGCACCCGCACCCCGTCTCGCAATCGGAGAGCGTCGCGCACCACTGACACGAGTTGGACTCACAGTACAGGGTAATGAAACCCTGCACCGTTCCCTCGGACGTGACCGGCTCGTGCAGTGTGGAGAACGACTCGATCTGCAGGTCATCCAGTTGCAGCGTGAGCTTCTTCATCTTCAAGACTCCCGGTGGCAGGGCGCGAAAGGAATGACGACAAATGGATAAGAGCCATTTTATGGCTTTGCAATACTCGTGTGGAGTTTCATTCCCCGCGTCCTTCGCCCGTGCGTGCAGTGGCGCGCGGGGCGGTCGCACGTATGTTGCCCCCGTCTTTCACGCGACCGGGAGCCATCCAGGGGAGGTGCGGTTGATCGAGGCGGTGGTGTTCGACTTCGACGGGCTGATCTTCGACAGCGAGACGCACGAGTACGAGACCGTGCTCGAGCTCTTCGCCGAGCATGGCGCCGAGCTGCCGCTGGAGGTGTGGGGGCAGTGCATCGGCCGCGAGGCGGGGTTCTTCGACCCCTACGCCTACCTGGCCGAGCGCACCGGCGGCCCCGTGGACCGCGACGCGCTGGAGACGCGGCGGCGCCGGGCCTTCGCCACCCGGGTGGAAGCCTCCGGCCCCATCCCGGGGGTGGAGGAGGCGTTGCGCGCGGCGAAGTCGCTGGGGCTGCGCATCGGCCTGGCCTCCAGCTCCACGCGCAGCTGGGTGGAGCCGCAGCTCCGGCGGCTGGGGCTCTGGCACTACTTCGAGTGCGTCCGCACCCGCGAGGACGTGGAGCGCGCCAAGCCCGACCCCGAGCTCTACCGCAGCGTGCTCCGCTGCCTGGCCGTGGAGCCGCGCCGCGCCGTCGCCTTCGAAGACTCGCCCAACGGCGCGCTCGCCGCCGTCCGCGCGGGGATGTACTGCGTGGTGATCCCCAACCCCGTCACCGCCGGGCTCGCCTTCGGCGAGCACCACCTGCGGCTGGAATCGCTCATGCAGGCGGAGCTGGCCGACCTGCTCGCGCGCATCGAATCCGGCGCCGCCGTGGAGGTCGGCAGCGGCGCCGTGGCCGTGAATCAACCGATCGACCCGCCGGAGGACCGCCCGTGACCCGATCGCCCGTCTCCGCGCTCGCCCTCGCCGCCTGCCTGCTCCCGGCGGCGCTCGCGGCGCAGCGCACCCCCAGGAGCCCGAACCCCACGCCGAGCACGAACCCGACGCCGCTCGCCGCCCCCGCAACGCCGCCCGCCGACGACCCGCGCCTGCGCGAGATCGCCGCGGCCGCGCAGCCCGGGCGGATGGAGGCCGACGTGCGGCGGCTGGCGGGGTTCGGCACGCGCCACACCCTCTCCGACACGGTGTCGGCCACGCGCGGGATCGGCGCCGCGCGCCGCTGGCTCTTCGCCGAGTTCACCCGCATCTCGCAGGCGTGCGGCGGGTGCCTGGAGGTGCGCTACGTGGACGAGGTGGTGCCCGGCGGCCAGAACCCGCGCATCCCCCGCGACACCCGCGTGGTGGACGTGGTCGCCATCCAGCGCGGCACGGCCGACCCGGGGCGCTACGTGATCGTGCAGGGGCACTACGACTCGCGCGTGACCGACGTGATGGACAGCACCAGCGACGCCCCCGGCGCCAACGACGATGCCTCGGGCGTGGCCGTGGCGCTGGAGAGCGCGCGGGTGCTGTCGAAGTACCGCTTCGCGGGGTCGATCGTCTACGCGGCGCTGGCGGGGGAGGAGCAGGGGCTGAACGGGGGCGAGATCCTGGCGCGCTTCGCGAAGGCGAACGGCTGGCGGATCGAGGGGGTGCTGAACAACGACATCGTGGGGAACTCGCGGGGGATGAACGGCGCCGTGGACAACACCCGCGCCCGCGTCTTCGGCCCCGGCATCCCCGTGAACGCCACTCAGGCGGAGCTGCGCCGCTACCTCTACTCCGGCGGCGAGCTCGACACCCCCTCGCGCGAGCTGATGCGCTACGTGGACCGCATCGCCGACGCCTACATCCCCAACCTGAACGTGATGATGGTCTACCGCCTGGACCGCTTCGGGCGCGGCGGCGACCATACGCCCTTCTTCAACCAGGGGTACCCGGCGGTGCGGGTGACGGAGTTCTACGAGGACTACACCCGGCAGCACCAGAACCTGCGCACCGAGAACGGCATCCGCTACGGCGACACGCCGGACATGGTGGACTACGTCTACACGGCGAAGATGGCGGGGCTGAACGCCGCCTCGCTGGCGTCGCTCGCCTGGGCGCCCCCCGCGCCGGACAGCGTGACCATCGCCGGCGCGGTGACGCCGAACACGGTGCTGCGCTGGAAGGCGGTCGAGTCGCCCAGCCTGGCCGGCTACCGCGTCTACTGGCGCGAGCCCGATGCGGCCACCTGGCAGTACTCGCGCTGGGTGGGGAACGCCGCGCAGGCCACGCTCGAGGGGGTGGTGATCGACAACTACTTCTTCGCCGTGGCCGCCGTGGGCCGCGACGGCCACGAGAGCCGCGCCGTCTTCCCCGGCCCCGCGCCGGCCCGGTAGGTCTCTCACGAGGCACGGAGGACCAGAGGAGAGAGCGGCTCCTCTGGTCCTCCGTCACGTCTGTCCTGTCATATCATGCTTCGTCGCCGGACGCGCATCATGCCTGGGCCGCGCATCATGCGCGTCCCGTAACGGCCAAGCATGATAGGAAGCGGTGCTACGCGGCGGCGCCGGCAACCAGGCCGAGTGCTACGAGGACCTGGCCGGCGGGGCGGTAGAACACGCGCTTCGCCTCGGTACGGGTCTGCACCACCAGTCCGGCGTCGCGCAGCCTCGCGATGAGCCGGCTCGTGCCGGACTGGCCGATGCCGACGTGCTGCGCCGCGCTGGTCACGTTGAACTCACCGCCGTGCGCGCCGCTCACGATGCGGGAGAGGTGCTGATAGTCGAGCATACCGATCCTCCGCTCGATGGCGCGGGCATATCGAGGCGCGGCAACGGCTACGATCCGCTCCGCCGACAGCGGCTCGATCGCCTCCACCCCCAGCGCGAGCGCCGCGGCGTCGCTCAGCAGCCGCAGGAAGTTGCGCAGGTCGCCGCGGTACAGCCCGTAAAGGCCCGCAGCCACTGCGGGCTCGACCGGCGGAACGAGCTGCGCCCCCTCGCGGGCGAGGTGTGCGTAGCGGCGGCGAAGCAGCTCCGCCACCTCGTCCTCGCTCAGCGGCTCCAGCACGATCGCGTGCGGGAAGATCCCCGCCACCTGGTCGTATTCGCGGAAGACGGCGTAGTCCACGCCCGAGGCGCCCACGAAGATCCAGTGCGCGCCGGCGATCATCATGAAGTCGCGCAGGTCGCGGAGCAGCCGCGCGGCTCTTCTGGCGTCGTCGTCGCCCAGGTTCTCCAGGTTGTTCACGTGCAGGAGAACGTGCGCACCCAGGTCGTTCGTCAGGCGCTCCACGGCTTCGGCGAGCACGTCGTACAGCGTGCCGAGCGGCGCCTCGGCCGGGATGCGCCCGCTCTGGTACGAGACGCCGACCGGCCCGAGCGAGATGCCGCCGGCCATGGTGTCCTCGCCCTCCACCAGGCGCGCCGTGCGGGTCCAGAAGGCATCGCCGGCCATCCCCCGCGCGTTGCGGATCCGGAGCAGCACCCGCAGCACGTCCGCCACGAAGCCGACCACGGTGTTGTCGGCCACGATCCGTACCGGCTCGGCGTGCGTGAGCATGCCGGCCTGCGTGACCTCGGCCTTCAGCTTGTTCACGAAGCTCGTCTTCCCGATCCCGGGTGCCCCCTCCACGATCATGCGCGAGCTCGTTCCGCCGCCGAGCTGGCGCAGCGCGAGGCGCATCTCGGCATCGCGGCCGACATGCAGGGCGACCGGGTACGACGCCGCGGGGTCCGACCGAAGCTCCTCCTGAAAGAAGGGGTTCGCCGACAGCCCGTAGGCGTTCCAGATGCTCACCGGCCCCGCCAGCTCGCGCGGCGGGATCGGCTCGTCGGCATCGAAGGGTATGATGCTTGAGCTTTTCTTCCGAGGCATGATGCGTAACCTGCGCATCATGCCTCCCGATGTCAAGAGAGGCATGATGCTTAAATCAAGCATCATGCCTCTGTTCTGATGCACTTGCATCATGCGTCAGTCAGGCATCATGCCTGCCCGGGAAAGTCCACGCATGATACGATACCACGTCACTGCGGGTGCGGGGCGTCGGCCCAGCGCTCGGGGATCCAGAGGGCGGGGTCGAGCGGGACGTTCACGCGCACGTCGCTGTACTCCTCCTTCTGGATGCTGCGGCCGTCCACCAGGATGTCGACCACCGTGCTGACCCATCCCCCGCCGAAGCGCTCGTAGCCGTCGAAGCGCACGTCCATCGTCTTCGTCGTGTCGCCCGCGAAGGGCTCGAACGAGCGCACGTACACCAGTCGCTCGGCGTCGACCCAGAACTGGTGGCTGTGCATGTCGCCGGGGGCGCCGCCCACCACCCAGGTCGGCCGCCCCTGGTACGTCTCCATCCGCACGGGGGTCATCGGGAAGTGCTCTTCGCGGAGGATGCGCACCGACTGCTCGGGGGCGAGGGCGTAGACGTCGAAGCCCAGGATCATCAGCGCGTTGCGCCCCGGGCGCCGGGCCACGACCCGCCCGCCGCGCACCACGTAGCTGCTGTCGTTGGCGTAGATCACCCCGTTGTTGTTCTCGCGCGGGCCGAACTCGATGCGCAGCCGTCCCGGCATGGCGCCGTACTCCCGCCAGGTCTCCACGCGCACCGAGTCGTTGGGGAGCCGGCGCGTGGTCTTCTGCGTGAAGGTGAGCGTGTTGTACCACCTGCCGGCGTAGCGGTCGTGCATCGCGCGGACGAGCTGCTCGCCATCCGTGATGGCCGCGGCGGGGCGGGTGGCGGCGGGCGTGCACGCCGCCAGCGGGAGCGCGGCGGCGAGGAGCAGCGCGAGGCGGACTGGGATCATCGCGAGTACTCGGGATACGGTGGGAGCCGGGAGCCGCGCGCACGCAGCCGCGCGCGGAGGGACGGAAATCGTATCCCCCGCATCCGCCACGCGACAGGGGTTCAGGAGCGAAGTGCTTGTGAACCGGAAACGGCGCCGGGGTATGATGCAATCTCCCGCGGGAGCCGGAGTACCCATCGACTGCATGGATCGCTGCCTCACATGAAGATTCGCGAGCGCAAGGAGACGCGGTTCGAGCCCGGCGCCCTCGCCGGGGTGCTGCTGCTGATCGTTACCGTGCTGATGCCGCTCGCGGGAAGCGGGTTCGTCCTGAGCTGGGTGAGCAGGCAGGTACAGGCAAACGGGCTCGGCAGTCCCAACCAGTTCGAATCGATGCTGATCGTAGCCGTTCCCACTCTGGCGATCGGCGTGGGAGCGGTGGTAGCGGCATTCCGTCACAAGCGAGCGCTGCAGCCGCTCCGGGATTCCGAGGCCGCGCTCGAAGGACCGTATGCCTTGTTCCTGCGGGCCTACTATTCCGACTACCACTCGGTATTCCCCAATCCGTTCCTTTCCGCCTCGTCTGGAGGGGTTTTCCGGGACAGCGTGGTCCTGGGACCGGAAGAATTCGTGGCGCGCGTCCTGGAGCCGTTCATCGATGTACGAGAGGTCGGTGGCAGCCCGTCCACCATCGGCAGCGCACGAATCACGACCGCGGACGAGGAGTGGCAACCCGCGGTCGTGAAAGCAATTCACGGTGCCTCCGTCATCGTCGTGCTGCCGCTTATGAAGCAGGACAGGAAGGGAGCTACGCGCGGGGAGGCGATGATCTGGGAGCTTCGCTATCTCGTCGAATCGGGATTGATGGATCGGACCATCGTGTTGATGCCGGGCGTTCCCTGGGTCGTCCGCTGGAAGATGCGCGAGGCGTGGGAGCGAAGCCGCCTGCGCGTGGCCGGGTTCGGCCTGGAGCTTCCCCAGTACGATGGGCGCGGCGGCATTTGGGCCTTCGTGCGATCCGGCCAAACGTGGCGGCCGGAGAAGTCGTTCGCTCCCGTGGCGTCCAGTCAGAAACGACTCGCCGCGGGACTGGTCGAAGCGCTCCTGTGGATGTCCGGACGCTTCGAGTTCCCGCTGCTCGATCGGTAGCGGCAATCGGGGATGGGACGGGGCTTGGGGGGCGCCGTATCCTGAAAAACATTACGCGGAGGAGTTTTTTCCCGTGTCCTCTCCGTTCCTCCGCGTCCTCCGCGTGATCATTTCGTCGTAAAGCACCTGGACGCGCGGAATCCGGTTGCGTGCCGGTGCCTGCCGATGCGCCCAAGCGGACTTCCCGCGTTCCCTCCCCGACCGTCGGCGCGCGATTCGCAACGGGGCCACGATCGCCGCACCCCGAGCATAGCGGCAGTTTCTCAACCACGAACGGGCACGATGCATCGCCGATCCTCTCCCCTTCCCTTCGCCGCCGTGCTGGTGCTGGCGTCCCTCGCGCCGGGCGCCTGCCGCATGGGCTCGTCATCGCAGGGCGCCGAGGGCGGCGCGGATTCCGCCGCCGGGCGGTCCCACTGTCGAAACCTGGCCTGCGTCTGAGAATCGTTGCTTTCAAGTAGCAATTCCCGCCCTGCAACCGGAACCACGCACACGATGCCTCGGGGCAGTGTACGACGAAATGCCGTTCGAGGAGCTTGCCGAGGCGATGGAAACGCTCCGCACGGCACGCAGGAGAGGCCTAAAAAGCTCTTTGACACCCGGCGTTGACACCACCGCTTTCCAGGCCGGGAGCCAGCACAGATGTAAGGTAGCGCGGTGCAAGCATCTACAGGGCGCGCTGACACTTTCGCAGCCGCCTCACCGCAACGACCACACGAAGTCCGCCTGCGCGGACGACCGGCCGCGGTGCTCCCGGGAGGATGGGGCACGCGACCGCCGCCGGTGTTGCCGCTGGATGCCCGCGAGCCCCGTCGCGTGCCCCTGGACCGCGGCGGCGAGATCGGCTGCAGTCCGCGCAGGCGGACTCGTGTCGTCGTTGCAGCGGATTCATCCGCCCGGCTCCAGCCGGGAGGCGCGTGTCCGGCGCGGCGCGTGCATCGCGGGGAAACGCGGATGACGCGCAGAGAACATCGCCCGGAGAGCTTCCGATGACCGCCCGAGTTCCCCTCGTACTCTTCGCGCTGGCGGCGGCGTGCACGCGGGCCGCGCCCGTCGCGCCGGCCCCGGCGCCCGCGCCGCCTGCCCGCACGGCCTCGCCGCGGCCGCCGCACCCGGTGCCGCTGCCGGAGAACCGGCCGCAGCTCCAGGCGCCGCTCCCGCCCTCGGCCTCGCTCGGCGCGGTCCACTGGTGGTGCAACTCGGCCGAGCAGCGCGCGGCCTTCCTGCAGGCCTACCGCTGGGCCGGCGAGCGCCTGCGCGAGCTGGCCGCGGGCCGGGGGCGCGGCACCTGGGCGGTGATCATGGATGCGGACGAGACCACGCTCGACAACTCGAGCTACCAGCTCCGGCGCGGAAGCCAGGGCTTGGGCTA
Source organism: Longimicrobiaceae bacterium (assembly GCA_045803205.1). Lineage (GTDB taxonomy): Bacteria > Gemmatimonadota > Gemmatimonadetes > Longimicrobiales > Longimicrobiaceae > Longimicrobium. Next base: position 39,075 of record JBJMPM010000245.1, on the reverse strand, counting down.
CAGCTCGGAGAGCTGGGCGGAGTGGGTGCGCGAGCAGGCCGCGCCGGCGACGCCCGGGGCGGCGGAGTTCACGCGGCTGGTGCACGAGCTGGGCGGGCGCGTCGCCATCGTCACCAACCGCGACGACCCGCAGTGCCCGGACACCCGCGAGAACCTGCGGAAGGTGGGGATCGCCTTCGAGGTGGTGCTCTGCCGCATGCAGGGGCAGAGCGACAAGAACCCGCGCTTCGCCGCCGTGCGCACGGGCACGGGAACCGGCCTTCCGCCGCTCACGGTGCTGATGTGGGTGGGCGACAACATCCAGGACTTCCCGTCCCTGTCGCAGGACGCGCGCAGCCAGCCGCAGTCGCTCGCCGAGTTCGGCCGCACGTACATCATCCTCCCGAACCCGATGTACGGCTCCTGGGAGCGCAACCCGCTGAACTAGGGGACAGGGGCAGGGGACAGGGGGACAGGGGACAGCGAGCCGTGCCGGCTGTCCCCTGTAACCTGTCCCCTGCGTTTACTACTCGTCGTCCTCGTCGTCGTCCGGATCGAAGCCGCTCTCCTCCTCGATCTGGTCGGTGAGCCCCGAGCCCCAGGCGCTCTCCAGCAGGCGGCGCACGCGCGGGAAGCGGTGCATGATCTCCGCCATCTCCGGGCTCACGAAGACCTCCAGCACCTCCTCGCGGCGCTCGGGGGCCTCGTCCTCGAGGTATTCCTTCAGCTCCTCGATCAGGTCGCGCAGGTCGCTCAGCAGCTCGCTCGGGAAGTGCCCCTCGTCCAGCGCCACCGCCGACTCCACCCAGTCGTGCACCTGCGAGACGAGCTGGTCGAAGCGCTCGTCGTCCCGTGTCTCTGGCATCCCGTGCTCCTGAACGGTTCCGATGTATTCGCCGGCGCCCCGGCGGGCGCTCCGCTCGTGGTCTGCGCGCGCTTGGCGGGGACACAGCGTAAAGGGTGTGCGGGAGAGGGTCAAGTGTTAAGGTCCGGTGAGCCGCGCATCCGCGCGGCGGGTGGAGAACCGCCCGGGGCGCTGAATCTTTCCCGCGAGGGCGCGCGTAGACGCCCCGTGTCGAGTCTCGTTCGCTCGCAGTCATTCCAGGAGACATCCCCGTGGACATCCCCCGCAAGGCGGTCAAGAGCCGCCGGCGCTGGGTCTATGGCGCCGCCGCCATCGCCGTTCTCGCCCTCGCCACCGCCGCCCTCGCGCGCGTGGGCCCCGCCGCGCCGACCGTGGACCGCGCCACCCTCTGGACCGACACCGTGCGCCGCGGCGACATGGCGCGCCAGGTGCGCGGCCCCGGCACCCTGGTGGCCGAGGACATCCGCTGGATCTCGGCCGTCACCCAGGGGCGGGTGGAGAGCAAGCTGGTGCAGCCCGGCACCGCGGTGACCCCCGGCACGGTGCTGCTCACCCTCAGCAACCCCGACGTGGAGCGGCAGGCGCTCGAGGCGCAGCGCCAGCTCACCGCGGCGCAGGCCGAGCTCACCACGCTGCGCAACAACCTGCAGAACCAGCTCCTCACCCAGCAGGGGATGGTGGCCCAGGTGCAGGCGCAGCACAACCAGGCGCGCCGCCAGGCCGAGAGCGCCGAGGGGCTGGCGCGGCAGAACATGGTGAGCGCGCAGGAGCTGGCCAAGGCGCGCGACGACGCGGCCGACCTGCAGACGCGGCTTGGCGTGGAGCGCCAGCGCCTGGAGTTCCAGCGCAGCTCCATGCGGCAGCAGCTCGCCGCGCAGGAGAGCCAGGTTTCCATGCTCCGGCGCCTGGCCGCGTTCAACCAGGGGCAGATCGCGTCGATGCAGGTGCGCTCGCCCAGCGCCGGCGTGCTGCAGGAGCTGCCGGTGGAGCTGGGGCAGTGGGTGAACAGCGGCGCCACGCTGGCGAAGGTCGTGCAGCCGGGCCGGCTGAAGGCGGTGCTGCGCATCTCCGAGACGCAGGCGCGCGACCTCATGGTGGGGCAGAAGGCGTCGGTCGACACGCACAACGGCGTGGTGCCGGGGCACGTGGTCCGCATCGACCCCGCCGCGCAGAACGGCACGGTCACGGTCGACGTGGCGCTCGACGCGCCCCTCCCCCGCGGCGCGCGCCCCGACCTCTCGGTCGACGGCACGGTGGAGATCGACCGGCTGGCGAACGTGCTCCACGTCGGCCGCCCCAGCTACGGGCAGGCCGAGGGGAGCCTGGCGATGTTCGTGGTGGCGCCCGGCGGCGGCGAGGCCCGGCGGGCGACGGTGCGGCTGGGCCGCGGCTCGGCGAGCACGGTCGAGGTGCTGGGCGGCCTCAACCCCGGCGACGTGGTGATCCTCTCCGACATGACCCAGTACGAGGGGAACGACCGCGTGCGGCTGCGGTGACGCCAGCAAAAGCGTCTCACGCAGAGACGCAGAGCCACGGAGAGGACTTCTCTTCGCGCCTCCGCGTCCGTGCGTGAGACGATCCAGTTCTCAGGCGGATTCAAACCACTGCGCGACGAGGCGCATCACAGGTGGGATGCCGGCGCACACCCTCCGCGCCGGCCATCCCTGAACCCTCTCCCTCCGCAGGAGGTCCCCGTGACCCGACCGCTTCCCACGCCCACCCTCGCGGCGCTCGCCGCCTGCACCCTGGCCGTGCTGGCCTCGGCCGCGCCGGCGCACGCGCAGCGCAACTTCGACTGGTCCGGCGAGCTGGCGTCCGGCAGCACGCTGCGCGTCTACACCACCAACGGCACGGTGACCGTGCGCGAGGCCTCGGGCCGCGGCGCCCGCATCCACGCGGAGACGGAGAACGCCGAGCAGGGCGAGATCCGCTTCACCACCGACCGCGCGGACGGCGGCATCCGCGTCTGCGCGCTGCGCGAGAACTCCAGCTGCAACGAGAACGGCATCCAGAGCCGCGGCAGCTGGGACGGCCGGCGCAGCCGCGGCCGGGCCAACTTCACCGTCGAGGTGCCGCGCGGGGTGGTGGTGCGGGTGAGCAGCGGCAACGGCGACGTGGCGGTGAGCGGCGCCACCGCCAACGTGCACGCCTCCAGCGGCAACGGCGACGTGCGGGTGGCCGCCGGCGCCGTGAACGTGAACGCCAGCACCGGCAACGGCGAGGTGATGGTGGACGGCGCGCGCGGCCCCGTGCACGCCAGCACGGGGAACGGCCGGGTGACGGTGAGCACCGCCTCCGGCCCGGTGAACGCGTCGACCGGGAACGGGCGGGTGGAGGTGGCCATCGCCTCGCGCGCCGCGGGCGACATGGAGTTCTCCAGCGGCAACGGGAACATCACCGTGACCCTGCCGTCGGACTTCTCGGCGCGGATCGACGCCACCACCGGCCACGGCGGCTTCGAGAGCGACTTCCCGCTGCGGGTGAACGGGCGCATCTCGTCGAGCCGCGTCTCCGGCACCATCGGCCAGGGCGGCGGGCGGATGCGGCTCTCCACCGGCAACGGCACCATCACCCTGCGCCGCGCCGGGCGCTGACGGCGAAAGCACGGTAGACGACAGACGCACGAAGCGCCGGACGGGAGCTCCCGCCGGCGCTTCGTGTTCCCACCCACCCGATTCGTCCGCCCTGCACGACACGACAGGATTGAAGGCCCCCGCTCTCTCGCCTGCCGCCCCGCACCCGACGAACGATTGGAGGATATGGACGGAGCTTCCGCCGGTCAAGCGAGCGCCAAAACACCGCCACCGTGCGTACACTTCGTGCCCTTTGCAACACCAGAAAGGATCGTTTTCACGCAGAGTCGCGGAGACACGGAGAGTGGTTCTCTCCGTGCCTCCGCGTCTCTGCGTGAGAAAGACTCAATCCCCGAAGTCGCGCCGGAAGTCGTCGCTCACCTGCCGCAGCACGCGCTCGACGGGGTCGCGCGGGCGCGGGAAGAGCACGGCGTCGCTCAGCGTGTTGAGCGCCACGCGCACGTCGGCGAAGCGCTCGGAGGCGCGCAGGAACAGGTCGCCCAGCCCGTGGCGCAGCGCCACCTGGTTCCCCGCCGCGGCGCGGAAGCCGCTGGCGCCCATCGCGTCGTAGTAGGAAATGGGCGGCGCCGCGCGGCGCTGCACGCGGTGGGTGAGGTGGTCGGGGAACATCCCCGCCAGCCAGAGCGCGTAGTTGCCCAGGTGCACGCGCAGCAGGAACTCGCGCTCGCCGCGCGCCCGCTCGATGGCCGCCAGGATGTCGACCAGGTACTGGAAGGGCTCGCCCTCGCCGCCATCCACGTGGTGCGCGCGCCCCGCCACCCCGAACTCCAGCAGCACGGCCGCCGTGTAGTCGGCGAGCTGCCGGTCGTGGATCTCGCGCTGCAGCAGCGCGTGGCGCACCAGCAGGTAGAACACCAGGCGCGCCGGCGCGCGGCTGATGCCGCTGTCGCGGCGCAGCAGCTCGCGCAGCACGTGCACGTCGTCGAGCAGCGCGTCCAGCCCCTCCTCGCGCAGCCGCTCCTCGCCGCCGGGGCCCACCACCGACAGCAGCAGCTCCGCCTCCGCCCTCCCGAAGCTTGCCCTCACGTTGGGTTTGATCATCCGCAATCTCCCGGGATGCCCGTTGCCCACGCCTTGCCTCCCTCCACCTTTCCTACCAGTCCGCCGCCCGGGATGTTTCCCCGTCCGGCGAACGCGCCAATCCACATGTTTTGCAGGGAGGATGCCGCCATTCAGACATGTCCACGCGCCGCGCCGTCCCGGCTCCGAGCGCCGGCTACAGATCCTTCGGCCTGCGGACCGCGGCGCCACGCAGGCCGCGGTGTGGCCGGCCTCAGGATGACGTCTTTTCGGGATTTGTCAACGATTCTCTTCGGCCGCGCACCCCAGGACCGTCATCCCGAGAGACGGTCGAGCAACCCGCCTCGATGGTGCCATCCTGAGAGGGTGTTGCTAAACGCGCACATTCCGCGGCACCACTGGTGTCATCCTTGAGGCCCGACCACACGGGTCCTGGAGTCCGCGCTGCAGACGGCAGGGCCGTGAGGATCTGGCCGAGGAATGCGCAGGCGCCCGCCGCGGAAGCTCGCACGATCGCCGCGTCCACGCTGCACTCGCCGATGCTTGGCTTTTCCTGCGTGGCATCGACGAGTGAACGTGAGGCCATGGCTTCCGCGCGAGCTTCCGCAGCCGGCTCCGGGGTGGCCGCAATCAGATCCTCACGGCCCTGCCGCCATCGGAGCGAAAGCTGATTCCTCGTGGCCGGGCCTCAGGATGACACCCGAGGGTGTACGAAGAACGGGTTCAGCAACACCCTCTGAGGCCCGGCCTCACCTCACCCTGTTTCCACGGTGAGCTTCGCAGGGCCGAAGGATCCGGCCACGGCTGCCATGGGACCCGCTGCGGAAGCCGCACGGCAACCGCGGCACCGTTGTGTCTCGACCGCTGCGAGGCCGTCATTCGCGACGCTGCCGCGCCCGGGCTCCGCGGCTTCCTCGGCTTGGTTCCCTCGGCTCTGCGGAGACCGGTGCCGCATCGGGTTCGTCGCGGCCGAGCCTCGGGATGACACTCGAGTGTTTCGGCCGTTTCGACGTTTCTCGAAGGTCGCCACGGCCGGTCCACCCGAACTCGCCCAGTGCAGGAGCAAGCAGCCGAAGGATCTGTCACCGGCGCCCGGGACCAGGCATCCGGAGCGCGGGTGTTCACCCCGTTCACTCCGGGAACCGGGCTTGCATCCGTCTGCTGCGAAACCTCACGCCGGAGAGCGAGGATGAAGCTCCCCCTGCCCAAGTCGTGGCGCCCGCACCTGGACGCGGAGACGGAGAAGCCGTACTTCCGCGAGCTCCGCCGCTTCGTGGACGCCGAGCGGCGGGCGCACACCGTCTATCCCCCCGAAGACGAGGTGTTCGCGGCGCTTGAGCTCACGCCGTACCAGCGGGTGAAGGTGATGATCCTGGGGCAGGACCCCTACCATGGCCCGGGGCAGGCGCACGGCCTCGCCTTCTCCGTGCGTCCAGGGGTAACGCCGCCGCCTTCGCTGCGCAACGTCTTCCGCGAGCTGCGGGCGGACCAGGGGTGCCCGGCGCCGCGCGACGGGTCCCTGGTGCCCTGGGCGGAGCAGGGCGTGCTCCTGCTGAACGCGGTGCTCACCGTCCGCGCGGGGGAGCCCAACTCGCACCGGGGGAAGGGGTGGGAGACGTTCACCGACGCGGTGATCCGGGCCGTGAACGAGCGGCCGGAGCGCGTGGTCTTCGTGCTCTGGGGCGGCTACGCGGCGAAGAAGGAGGCGCTGATCGACGCCGGGCGGCACGCGGTGCTGCGTGCGCCGCACCCGTCGCCGCTCTCGGCCAAGCGCGGCTTCTTCGGCAGCCGGCCCTTCACCAAGGTGAACGCGGCCCTAGAGGAGAGCGGCCAGGTGCCGATCGACTGGTGCCTGCGGGAGCGGGAGCGCTAGCGGGGCGATGCGGAGCGCGGGCACCGTCGACGGCAGGTCGCCGCCCAGGTGGCGGAGGGACTCGGTCGGCGCGATGCGGCTGCCGTACCAGGTGCGGGCGCGGCGGTGGCGCGGGAGCGGGGACTGCATGGGGACCTCGGAGCGTGGTGCGGGTGTCGGCCGCAGGTCGTTTCCGCTGACGACGATTGTACCTCGCAACGCCTGCGCCATCCGCCGGGCCCGACGTGATTTCCTGCCAAGCCTTTGCAGAAGCGTGGTTTGTGCCCTGGCCAGCTTCCGCGTTTCAGGCGTGCGGGTGCGGCACCGAAGGTACAGTGAGGCAAAAATTTCCGTCTGCAAGAGGATTTCTCACGGAGAGCACAGAGGCGCGGAGGAATGCCTCCGTGCCTCGTGTCTCCGTGGTATCCGCGAGGGACTGCCGCCGCTACTGCGGGTTCAGCGTCAGCCAGAGCGGGGTGCCGCCTTCGGCGTCCGTCTCGGTCCAGTCGTCGTCGTAGCTCTCGGTGCTCACCCCGCCGATGGTGCCGCCGGTTCCCACCTTCTGCTGGAGGTCGTAGCCACGGGGGAGGGGCTTGCTGCTGCCGTCCACGTTGTAGGCGGCCCAGTAGTGGTCGAACGCCAGGTCGTAGAGCTGCGTACCGGTGAGCCCCGGCTCGTAGCCGATGTAGAGCCCCGGGACGTATCCCGACGCCGACACCTGCGCTGCCCAGGCGTTGCAGTACGCCGTCACCTCGCTGGCGGGGGTGCCGGTGGCCACGCACTCCAGGTCGCACCACAGGTTGACCCCCGCCGGCACGCCGATCTGCTTGGTGAACTTGGCCGCGTTGGCGCCGTACTCCTGCCCCAGGCTCTCGCTGGGCGTCCAGCCGGGGTTGAGCACGTGCTGCACGACCATCAGCGCCAGCCCCGCCTCCAGGATGGTCTTCGCCTCGGTCGAGGTCAGGTCGTACGAGGCCATCTGGGTGCGCCCCACGTAGCGGACGCAGAAGCGGTAGCCCGCCGCGTGGAAGGCCGCCGCGGTCGAGGCGGAGATGGGGGTGTTCGCGTCGAAGCCCTTCAGCCCCGGCGGGGCGTTCTGCACGATGCCGGGAAGGGTGGCGACGGTGGCGCCCGAGTCGGTGGTCGACATGGCCGGATTTTCCGTTGGATGGGAATGGAGGGAGGTGCGCGGGTGAGGGTCCGCAAGGTAGCGCCGGAAGGGAGATGGATCAACGCTGGCACGAAAGGGATGAGGCTACGGAGGCTCGGCCAATACACCCGAGTGTCATCCCGAGGCTCGGCCCCGATGAATCCGACGCCGTACTGGTGTCCGCAGAGCCGAGGGATCTGACCGAAGAAGCCACGGAGCCCGGGCGCGGCAGCGTCGCGAATGACGGGCCTCGCAGCGGTCGTGACATGAGGTTACCTCGGCTGCCGTGCGGCTTCCGCAGCAGGCCCCGTTGCGGCCGTAGTCAGATCCTTCGGCCCTGCGAAGCTCACCGTGGACACAGGGTAAGGTGAGGCCGGGCCTCAGGATGACACCATGGGGGCGGTTACTCAGCAGTCTCTCAGGATGACGTCCTTTGGAGGTTTCTACCTTTGTCTTTACTCGGTCGTCGCGAAACGGCGGATCAGCCGATCGCGCGGCGCGCCAGGGCGAAGACGTCGTCGAGCATGGACTCGGTGAGGCGGCCGGTGAAGGTGTTCTGCTGGCTGGGGTGGTAGGAGCCGATCAGCGCGAGCCCCGGCGCCACCTCCGCCCGCGCCCCGTGCCCGAACTTCGGCAGGGGCGAGGGGAGGGTGTAGCCGGCGTGGCGCAGCAGCCGCAGGGCGCCGTCCCAGGCGAACCCGCCCAGGCAGAGGATGGCGCGGAGGGCGGGGAGCGCCGCCAGCTCCGCCGCGGCGAAGGGGAAGCAGGCGTCGCGCTCGTCCGGGAGCGGCTTGTTGTCCGGCGGGGCGCACTTCACCGCGGCGGTGATCCAGACGCCGGTGAGCGCGAGCCCGTCGCCCAGGTGGGTGGAGGTGGGCTGGTTGGCGAAGCCGGCGCGGTGCAGCGCGGCGAAGAGCCAGTCGCCGCTGCGGTCGCCGGTGAACACGCGGCCGGTGCGGTTGCCGCCGTGCGCCGCGGGGGCGAGCCCCAGGATCAGCAGCCGCGCCGCCGGATCGCCGAAGCCCGGGATCGGCCGCGCCCAGTACGCCTCGCCCCGGTAGCGGCGCGGCGGCGCGGCCGCGGCGGCCTCGCGCCACGCCACCAGCCGCGCGCACCGCCTGCAGGCGACCACCTCGTTCTCGATGACCTTCAGCGACATCGGATGCATGACGGACGCGGAAGACGCAGAGAGCCGACGTGGCTCTCTGCGTCTCCGTGCCCTCTGTGAGAGACCGTTTTACCGCGCCGGCGGCTCGGCCGGGCGCTCGGGCCGGGAAGGCGGCGGCGAGGGCTCCGGCCGCGGCGCCGGTGCCGGCGGAGGGGACGGTGCCGGGGGCGGCGCGCTGCGCACGGGCTCCGCGCGGGGCGTCTCCTGGCGCGGCGACTCCGACCGCGGCTCGGGCGAGCGCGGGGACTCGCGCGGCTCGCGCGACGGCGCCTCCCCCCGCGGCCGCTCGCTGCGCTCCTCGCGGCCCGAGGCGCGGGGTGCGGCGGCGCGGGTGCCCTCGTCGCCGACCGTCGGTCGCTCCGTGGCCTCGGGGCGCTGGCGGCGCTCCGGCACGTGCCGCGTGGGCGTCCCCTGCTGCTCCTCGCCGGCGCCCCCGGTGGCCGGCTGGGGACGGCGGCGCGAAGGCGGCGTCACCTGCGCGCTGTCGCCGGGGTTGGAGGGCGGTGGCGTGGTGGCGCGCGGGTGCCGCACCACGACCGGGCGGTCGAACCGGCGGCATCCATATCCCAACAGCTCGACGGGAAGGAGCTGCACCGTGCCGTCGCCGCAGTAGACCTGCTGGTACCCGCCGTTGTCGGCGTAGGAGCCGTAGCCGCTGCTCGGCCACACGGCCAGCACGTCGGTGGTCCAGTCCTCGTCGCCCTGGTACGGCACCACCGCCTGCACCAGGTCGTCCATCACCTGGCGGTAGTTGTAGGCGCTGTACGCGCTCAGCCCCAGCACGCTGCGGATGGCGCCGTCGGAGCGCTGGAAGCGCGCGATGCTGCGCAGCGGCTGGCGCGAGGCCACCAGGAAGTAGAAGCGCGGCTCGCCGCGGGTGTAGCGCGAGATGCCCCCGGTGAAGTACGAGTCGAAGCGCCGCGCGCCATGGCCGGGGAGCGAGGTGAAGCCGCTCGGGAAGTACGCCTGCTCGGAGCTGAAGGCGGGGAAGTACAGCCCCACCCCCCGCCCGGGGAGGATCTCGAACATCGCCACGTAGGCGGGGCGGTTGAGCCGCACCCCCAGGCCGTAGCCGACCCGGTCGATGCGCGCCGCGAGCGGCACGTCGGCGGCGTCGTACCAGCGGTCGCTGGAGGAGCGGTACGAGTCGGGTCCGCCGGGGCCGCGGTACGCGTTGTAGCACGCGGAGAGCGCGAGCACCGGCACGAGGAGGGAGGCCAGGCGTCTCATGTGACTACCTTCTGCGGCAAACGGGGTTGGCCGTTACTGCGGTTCCGAGAACGAACCGGAGCAATCCGCACGCCCTTACACCGGTTTCCGCAAGCGGTTCCGGCGCATGGGCTTACGATTCGGTTTGATCGGCGGGCGGCGGCGCTACGTGCTCCGCGGCGGACAGGAGCGTCCAAGACGGTGGACAGGCAGGTCCTGCGTGGTCTGCATCCGCCGACCCGTCTACGCCTCCTGATCATTCACCATCCACAATCCCCCCGGTTCCAGGAAATCTCTTCAACTCATGGCCACCCACTGGCCGGCATATATTGCGCCTATACTTATACAGAAATAGGTTTACAACGTCCTGGGAGGAAATGATGCTTTCCCTACAGTGGCATCATGAAATTCCCTGTCTGCAACCATCTACTTTCGGAGGCAACGTTCGTGAAAGGACAACTTATTGCTGCATTTCTCCTGCTCGGTGCGCTCTTGGCGGGTTGCGAGTCTCCAATCACCCAGCGGATCTCCGCACCCGACGAGAGCCGGAAGTCCTGCTCCCCTACCTACGGCTGTTCGACGGGAGATGACGGTGGAACGACGGGCGGCTCGACGACCGATCCCGAGCTCTCGTTCACCTTCACGGGCCCCAACAAGGTCTTGAGCGCCAAGACGGTGTCTTATAAGGCCCGTCCATCGGCCGGGACCGGCCCCTACTATTTCTACTGGCTCAGGGAGCCGTGCTACAGTTCCACCAGTTGTTACGCTCCGAAGGTGTTAGCACAGGGGTGGGGAACGGACTCCGTGGCGCTCTCCATCACCTCGGACATGCTCGCGATCCACGTAACGGTGCAGATCCGGGACAGCGGCTCTCCCCAGCTCACGACCGGTGAGACCCTCACCACGCTCGGCCCACAGGCGTTCGTGAGCCCCGCGGCCTCCAAGTTCTGCAGCGGTACCCCCAACATGTTCCCGTTCGCCGACTGGCACCTGGACAGCAAAGGGGACACCATCGGTGAGGGGCCGAATGGAGAGAAGTACTACGCACGGGCAGGATGTGGCCCGGGGCGCATCTGGAGCATGAATGAATGGGGTCTTCCCTATCCCTACTGAGCTGTCGCCAGCGAATTCAGGGCCCCGTCAGCGCATGACGCTGGCGGGGCCCTGCCTTTGACCCATCGCTTTCAGGACGCCGGCATCGAGCCGCGCCCCGCCAGCGCCAGCGCCGCCCATCCGGCCAGGAAGCAGAGGCCGCCCAGCGGCGTCACCGCGCCGAGCACGCGCACGCCGGTGAGCGCCAGCGCGTACAGGCTGCCCGAGAAGAGGACGATTCCCCCCGCGAAGAGCCATCCCGCCGCCGATGCGGCGCCCGAGGGCGCCCGGGCGGCGATCAGCGCGGCCGCGAGCAGGGCGAGCGCGTGCACCAGTTGGTAGCGCGCGCCCGTCTCGAACACCGCCAGCAGGTCGGCCGGGAGGCGCGCCCGCAGCGCGTGCGCCCCGAAGGCCCCCGCCGCGACCCCCGTCAGCCCGAAGCAGCACCCCAGCCACCAGAACGTGCGCGCGGTCATCCCCATCTCCTCGGCAGTGAGCCCATGTCACTCTCAAGACTTTTGAGAAACCTCGTCCTCCCAGGATGTCATCCTGAGGCCGGCCACAGTGAGATGTCCCACTGCCCGATCCCTTGCAGGCCGAAGGATCTATAGCTGGTGCAAGCACCTGGTGGAGGACGCGGGATTGGGCGTCGCCACCCCGGTCCGGGCACACCTCACCGGCTCACGTGCTGCCGCGGTTACAGATCCTTCGGCCTGCAGAATCTCCTGCGGACGCAAATGGCGGCGTGACCGGCCTCAGGATGACGTCTTCAGGATTTCGTGATGGTTTCTCAAGAGTCTCTTAGCAGGCTGATACCGGATCCGCAAACAGGGGCATCCTCACGCAGAGACGCGGAGCCACGGAGAGGCACGGTGGCATATCTCCGTAACCATGTAGATGGCAATCACATACGCGCCTGGTGCGGCGGAACGCGTCTTGCTCAATGGGCACCCGCGTGAACGGGAGTATCCCACCCACCACCCGGCTGCGGACGGACGATGGACGAAACGCCCCCCCCCACGCGAACGAGCTTCCGGGCGGAGCACCCGGTGTTCTTCTGGGGCACCGTCTCGCTGATCGCGCTGCTGGTGATCGCGGCGGCGGCGGTGGGCGCACGCATCCCCCGCTACCACAGCGAGGCGGACGAGATCGCCTCGCGGATGACGGCGGAGCAGCGGCGTACCCGCGCGGAGCTGATGGCGCACCGGCAGCGGCGCACGCAGCTCGCCGTGGCGGTGCTGCAGCGCGACATGCGCATCCGCTCGCTCCAGACCAGGCAGCGGCACCTGGCGGTGGTGCTGAAGGACTCGGTGCTGGAGCTGCGGCAGGGGCGCGCCACGCTGCGCCGCGCCAGGCTCGCCATCGGCGCGGACTCCATCGTCCGGGCGCCGGACGGGCGGAGCTGGCGCTTCGTGCAGGGCATCGGCGAGCGCCACATCGTGAAGCGGGAGCAGAACCCGACCATCACCATCCCCGACTGGGTGTACGCGAGCCGCGGCCAGCCGGTGCCGCCGGAGGGCGAGCGGCGCGTGGCCGGGGGGATGGGCGCCTACGTGATGACGCTCGACGACGGGACGAAGATCTACAGCCAGCCGCGGAACGGCCCGCTGAAGGACGCGGTGATCCCCGCCGGCTTCATGGCCCAGGCGCGCGACCTGGCCGCGATCTTCGACGCGGTGAAGGAAGACACGCCGGTGTACATCTACTGAAAGTGCCTAGTGCCTAGTGCCTAGTGCCTAGTGCCTAGTGCCTAGTGCCTAGTGCTGAGTGCTGAACGGCGGGACTCTGAAGGGAGCGAGAGAATGGCGAGGATCAGCAGGGCGGGGGTGGAGGACCGGCGCGACTGGACGCCCCCGGGGCGGCTGCGGCGGATCGCGCACGACCACCGGCGCACGGTGATGATGCTGCTGCTCGGCGTGCTGGTGGCGGCCGGGCTCTTCGTCGCCACCTCGGCGATGGCCGTGGACGCGCGCTTCGACCGGCGCCTGGCGGAGATGATCTACAGCCGCGACCAGCGCTCGCTGGCCTTCGTGCGGCAGCAGGAGGCGCGGCTCACCGAGCAGGTGGCCGGGCGCGAGCAGGCGCTGGCGAAGAAGGAAGAGGAGCTCGTTCCCGCCAACAAGCCGTACCTGGTGGTGTCGCTGGCGGAGCGGCGGGTGCTGATGATCCAGGCGAACGACACCATCTTCCGCGCGCCGGTGGCCATCGGCTCGGGGAAGACGGTGGTGATCGACGGCGTGACCAAGCGCTTCCAGACGCCGCGCGGAAAGATGGCCATCACCAGCAAGGAGCTGGACCCGGTGTGGGTGCCGCCCAACTGGCACTACGTGGAGGTCGCGCGCAGGAACGGGCTGGGGGTCATCGACATGAGCAACGCGTCGCCCAACGCGCTCGCGGGGTACCCGGCCGGGCAGGTGCCCATCCGCGGCGGGAGCGTGATCATCCCGCCCTGGGGGAGCCCGCAGCGCCAGTACCGCGGCAAGCTGGGGTACGCCAAGCTGGAGATGTACGACGGCTACTACTTCCACGGGACCGACAACGAGAGCTCCGTGGGCGACGCCGCCAGCCACGGCTGCCTGCGCATGCGCCGCGACGACATCAGGTGGATGTACGAGCACGTCCCGGTCGGCACGCCGGTCTACATCTACTGAGGGCCGCTGCGCGGCGAGTACGCGGAGAAACGGAGAGGACGCGGAAAAAACTTCGCGTCCTCTCCGTTTCTCCGCGCCTCCGTGGTTCTACCGCTCTCCCCGCGCGGCCACGATCCCTTCGCGCGCGGCCCAGCCGGCCACGTCGCCGCGTGCGAGGGCGGTGGCGAGCAGGTCGGGGAACTGGTCGGGGGTGCAGGCGAAGGCGGGGATGCCGAAGGCCGCCAACTCGGCGGCCACGGCGTGGTCGTACGCCGGCGCGCCCTGGTCGCTCAGCGCCAGCAGCGCCACGAACTTCACGCCCGACCCGGCCAGGGCGCCCGCGCGACGCAGCATCTCGGCGCGGTTGCCGCCCTCGTACAGGTCGCTCACCAGCACGAACACGGTGTCGCGCGGGCGGGTGACCAGCGTCTGGCAGTAGGCCAGCGCGCGGTTGATGTCGGTGCCGCCGCCGAGCTGGATGCCGAAGAGCAGCTCCACCGGGTCGTGCAGCTCGGCGGAGAGGTCCACCACGGCGGTGTCGAAGGCCACCACGTGCGTGCGCACCGCCGGCAGGCTGGCCAGCACCGAGCCGAAGATCCCCGAGTAGACGGCCGAGGCCGCCATCGAGCCGCTCTGGTCGATGCACAGCACCACGTCGCGCAGCGCGGCCCGTTTGCGCCCGAAGCCCACCAGGGTCTCGGGGATCAGGGTGCGGTGCTCGGGCTGGTAGTGCCGCAGGTTGGCGCGGATGGTCCGGTGCCAGTCGATCTCGGCGTGGCGCGGGCGCAGGTTGCGCTGGCTGCGGTTGAGCGCGCCGCGCACCGCCTGCCGCATCGGCTCGGCCAGCCGCTTCTGCACCTCGTCCACCACGCGGCGAACCACCTGGCGCGCGGTGTCGCGCGTCCGGGCCGGCATCACCTGGCCCAGCGAGACCAGCGACGCCACCAGGTGCACGTCGGGGACGATGGTCTCCAGCAGCTCCGGCTCCATCAGCATCTGCCGGAGGCCGAGTCGCTCCAGCGCGTCCTGCTGGATCACCCGCACCACCGGCGACGGGAAGTACTCGCGCACGTCGCCCAGCCAGCGCGCCACGCTGGGGGCCGACGAGCCCAGTCCCGCCCTGCGGTCGCTGTCGTACAGCGCGCCCAGCGCGCGGTCCATCCCCAGCGAGCGCGCGTCCAGCCCGCCGCCCAGGCCGGTGCCGTCGGCCTCGCCGCCGCCCAGCACCAGGCGCCAGCGCCGCAGCCGTTCGTCGTCCATCGTGGTGCTCATGCGAGACCCGGGGGAAAAGACTTCCTCACGCAGAGACGCGGAGACACGGAGAGAACCGCTCGCGGATCCGGCATCGTGTCACGCGCCGGAAGAGGCGGACACGGCGCCGTCCGCGCCCAGGATCAGCATCAGCAGCGGCAGCACGGCGTCGCCGCGGGCGGCGTTGGCGGTGGATGAGCCCTCCGCGGAGGCATCTGCCGGCGCGGCGGCGAGGCGCGCCGGGCCGCGGCGGGCGAGCTCGCCCAGGCCGCGGCGCTCCGCGGGGTCGAAGCGGGCGAAGGTGCGGCGCAGCAGCGGGAGCAGGGTGTCGAACGCCTCGCCCGCCAGGCCGGCCATCCACGCGTCCAGCACGCCCCAGAGCGCCTCGTCGTGCAGCAGCGCCACCGCGCTCCCGGCGAGGAAGCCCTCGATCCAGGCGCCGCCGTACGCCGGCTCCGCCGCCAGCGAGAGCGCCAGCCCCATCCGCCGCGCCGCCTCGCCGGCGGTGATGGCGCCGGTGTCCAGCCGCAGGCGCACGGCGCGGCCGGCGATCGAGCCGTGCACGCCGGCCTGGTCCGCCACCCGCCCCAGCGCGCCCAGCCAGTCGGCGCGGTGCCGCTCGTTCTCCAGCAGGGTGACGGCGGCGTGCACCGCCTCCACGTGGGCCGCCATCGCCGCCGCCGCGTCGTCGTCCAGCGAGGCCACGCCGGGCGGGAGGCCCACGCTGATGCGCGCGGCCAGCCCGTCGACCACGTGGCCCAGCACCTCCGCGTCCGGCCCCCGCACGCTGCCGTAGCGGAGGGTCTGCGCCAGTGGCGGGAGGGCACCCATCAGGTGCGCCACGTCGCTGGCCCGCGCCGCCTCGGCGCCGATGCGCTCCACCAGCGCGCGGGCGGCGGCCGGGAGCTCGGCCAGCAGCACGCGGTCGAGCATGGCCGTGAGCGCCGGCAGGTCGGGCGCCTTCGCGGCGCCGTCGCGGGCCTTCGCGTTCGCCGCCCCGGCCACGGTGTTCCCCCACGCGCCGGCCTCGATCAGCGCGATGGAGAGCTCCGGGTCCCAGCGCAGGCGCCAGTGCTCGTGGAAGGTTCCCTTGCGCCGCCCCTGCACGCGCTCGTCGCGCCCCCAGGGAACGCCCAGGAGCACGAGCCGGTGCAGCAGCCGGCTGCGGTCCAGGTCGGTCGGCCTGCGCAGGTCCAGCTCCAGCACGCGCTCGGACGCCTCGGGCGGCAGGCGCAGGCGCTTCTGCTCGCGCGCCAGGTCCTGCATCAGCGGCACGGCGGGCGCGTCGGGCGGCACCGACCCCAGGCGCTCGCCCACGATCAGCCGCTCGCGGATCAGCCCCAGCGGGAGCGCGCCGGCGCCCGCGCCGCCCCAGAACACCGCCTCGCACGCCCCGGTCAGCTCGGGAAGGCCGGCCAGCGGCAGCCCGCGCAGCGCCGCCATCGCCTCGGCCAGCCGCGCGGCGTCGACCACCTGCGCGGGGCTGGCGTCCAGCTCTTCGCCGCGCAGCAGGCGGGCGACGCGCGTGAGCCAGCGCACCGCCACGGCGCCGGGGTCCGCGTCGCCGTTCAGCCACAGGTGCTCGTACCAGCCGGGGGAGGCGATCCCGGCCCCGTAGCCGCTCTCGTACGCCAGCCGGCCATGCGTCCACGGCACCCAGGTGGCCGCCGTCTTCGCGCGGGGGAGCCCCTTCAGCAGCGCGGCGTCGTCGGCGGCGGGGGGCATGCGGTGCAGGGCGGGGGCGTGCCACGCGCCGCAGACCACGGCGATGCGCTCGAACCCTTCCTTCCGCGCCGCGCGGATCTGCTGCCGCATGAACGCCTCGCGCCGGCGCTCGTGGAGGCTCTCGGGGCGCGCCAGCTCGTCGCGCACGGCGGCCATCGCCTCCAGGATGGCCGCGAACACGTCGTCGGACGACCGGCGCGACTCGACCACCTGCTCCCACCACCGCTCGCCGTCGCCGAACCCCGCCGCGCGCCCCAGCCACTCCAGCGGGTCCGCGCGGATCTCGTCGGCTTCCTCGGCGTCGGCAGGGTCGATCAAGGGGGTCTCGATGGAGGGCGTGTCGGACGATGCCTCGTCCTCTCCGGACGGCGCGGAGGCGGCGGAACCGGACGGCGCATCGCCGGAACCGGCCGGATCGTGCGCGGGCGATGGGGATTCGGACGATGCGTCCGCGTCCGCCGCCGCCTGCGCGCGAGCCTCCATCCCGGCGAGGGCGGCGAGGGCGGCGGCGAAGCCGTGCGCGGCGGGGAGGTCGATGAAGCGCGCGGGCACGCCCTGCGCGAGCGCCCAGCGGAGGGCGTTCCACTCGGGCGAGAAGGCGGCGAACGGGTAGTAGACGCCCAGCGCAGGGCGTTCGGGGGGATAGACGAGCAGCGCCACGGGCGGCTGCATCCCGCCGTGGCCGGCCAGCGCGAGCGCGTCGGCCGCGTCGGGCGGGCCCTCGATCAGCACCACGTCGGGGCGCAGCGCCTCCAGCGCCTGCACCAGCGAGCGCGCGGACCCCGGCCCGTGGTGCCGGATGCCGAAGACGTGGACGGCGGAGTCGGCGGCCACCGGCGTCAGGCCGCCACGGCGGTGAGCCTGACCGACAGCTCGTATTCGAAGAGCTGCACGTCGCGCACCTTCGAACACGCCAGCCGCAGGTCCTCCGAGATGTCCTTCGCCACGATCACGCCACGCACCCGTTGCCCCGGCTCTGCATGGAACTGCTCGATCCATCCCATGTAGCGCAGCAGTTGGCCGACCGTTCGGTCGTATCCCTTCGATACCTTCAGCTCGATCACGACGAATCCCCCGTCCCGGTCCACCGCCAGCACGTCGATGAACCGGCCGCCCGCGTTGTACTCGATCCCATTGACCCCTTCGTCATCCTCGAACAGCTGGAGTCCGGGTTCGATCAGTTGGAGGTTGCGCGCCAGGAAGTCGCGGAGATCGTGCTCGTACGCGAACTGCGACCCCGCCGGATCCACCGGCGCCTCACTGTCGTCGCCCGACGCCACTGGCTCGTCGCGGGAGGTGATCGGTGCCGGGTCGCGGTCGCGTTCATAAAGGCGGAACCGGCCGCTGTCGATCTTCACGAACAGGTCGTCTTTCCCTCCCGATCGCGGGCTGTAGTTCAGCCGGGTGGGATCGTTGATCGACATCCGGATGAGGTGCGCGTTCAGCGTCGAGTGCTTGACCAGCGGGTATTTTGCCTGAAACCACTGGCGCACCTGGCTGCGATCCAGAACGTCACCCGGCTTGATGCCCAGGTCGTCGACCAGCTCGTGCATCAGGTCGCAAACCGGCTTGTGATAGAGCTGGACGGGCATTTCGGGTCAGGTCGACAGGTGCTCTGTTCGTCCGCTCACGCGGCGAGCTCGCGGCAGGCGCGGTACAGGTCCTTCCACCCCTCGCGCTCGCGCACCACCGTCTCCAGGTACTCCAGCCAGACGGTGCGGTCCTGCACGGGGTCCTTGATCACCGCGCCCAGCAGCCCCGCGGCCAGGTCGTCGGCGCACAGCCGCCCGTCGCCGAAGTGGGCGGCGAGCGCCAGGCCGCCGTTCACCACGCTGATGGCCTCGGCGGTGCTGAGCGTGCCGCTGGGCGACTTCAGCCGCGTCTTCCCGTCGGCCGTCACGCCGCTGCGCAGCTCGCGGAAGAGGAGCACCACGCGCCGCACCTCGTCCAGCGCGGGCGGCTCGGCGGGGAGCTCCAGCGCGCGCCCGGTCTGCTCCACGCGCCGCATCACGATCTCCACCTCCTCCTCCGGCGTGGCGGGGAGGGGGAGCACCACCATGTTGAAGCGGCGCTTGAGCGCGCTGGAGAGCTCGTTCACCCCGCGGTCGCGGTCGTTGGCGGTGGCGATCACGTTGAAGCCGCGCACCGCCTGCACCTCGTCGTTCAGCTCGGGGACGGGGAGCGTCTTCTCGGAGAGGAGGGTGATGAGCGTGTCCTGCACCTCGGCCGGCATGCGGGTGAGCTCTTCCACGCGCGCCATCTTCCCCTCGCGCATCGCCCGCATCATCGGGCTCGGCACGAGCGCCGCGAACGACGGGCCCTCGGCCAGCAGCCGCGCGTAGTTCCACCCGTAGCGCACCTGCTCCTCGCTGGTCCCCGCCGTCCCCTGGATCAGCAGGGTCGAATCTCCCGACACCGCCGCCGCGAGGTGCTCGGCCAGCCACGTCTTGGCCGTTCCCGGCACGCCGATCAGCAGCAGCGCGCGGTCGGTGGCCAGCGTGGCGATGGCGACCTCCACCAGCCGGCGCTGGCCCACGTACTTGGGGGTGACCTCGAAGCCGCCGTCCAGCCGGCCCCCCAGGACGTAGGTGGCCACCGCCCACGGCGACAGCTTCCACTGCGGCGGCCGCGGCCGGTCGTCGTGGCGGGCCAGGGCGTCCAACTCCTCGGCGAACTGTTGCTCGGCGTGCGGGCGCAACACGGGGGTGCTCATCGCTTCAATGCCTCCAGCATGGCGTGGCGGTGGTGCAGCAGGTCGACCCAGGCGGGGGTGGACGAGGGGTTGGCCCGCGCGAGCTCGTCCAGCGCGGCGGCGGCATCCATGTGCCGCGCCACGGTGGTGAGCGCCTGGCGCAGGTAGTATTCGCCGCTGGCGTCGCGCGCCACCGCGCGGCGGACGACGGCGCGGGTGAGCTCGGCGCTCCAGCGGTGGCGCAGCCCGGTGAGCTGCGTGAGGGTGCCGGGCGAATCGCCCAGCGCCCGGATCGGCCCCAGCACTTCCAGCAGGACCGCCTCGGCGCGCTCGGGCGGGAGCACCGCGAAGAGCGCGTCGGACGAGGTGCTGGCGCCGGGGAGGCTCCAGTGCGCGTGCTCGGGCTTGAGCACCAGGGGGTGCGCCCAGCCGGCGTCGCGGTGGCGCACGGCGGCCGCGGCCCACCCCAGCACCAGCACGTCGCGCCACTCGGTCCTGCGCGCGGCGCCGATCAGCTCCGCCGGCGTGCACCCGGAGGCGTCGCTCCAGGTGCGCGGCGGAACGGCGGCCAGCGCCTGCAGCAGCCACCACGCGCGCTCGCCCACCGCGGGAGGCGGCTTGGACGAGATCCCGTCGCGCTCCATCGCCCGGTCGCACGCCTCGGGAAGATGGACCGCGATCGACGCCGCCCCGCCGCCCGTGACCCGCGCCAGCAGCCCGGCCTTCGCGGGCGAGACGGCGAGCCACCCCCGCGCGCGCTCCGTCATCCGCGCCACCAGGCGGGAGCCGGCCAGCCGGGCCAGCAGCGCCGCGGCGGCCGCGCGCACCTCCTTGCGGCGGTCGTCCAGCGCGGACTCGAGGAACGGCTCGTCGTCCATCGACAGCCCCGTCTCCAGCGCCTGCAGCAGCGCGGCGCGCTCGCGGGGGGCCTCCTGCTCCCAGGTGGACCGCAGCAGCGCCAGCCCGCGCGCCGGGTCCCGCCCGCGGACGCGCGTCAGCAGCCCCGGGCGCAGCTCCGCCGGAAGCGTCTCCCACTCCTCCAGGCCGTCCTCGCGGCCGTCTTCCGGCTCCGCGGCGGCGGCGGCCGGCGCCCACTCCGGCTTCTGCGCCGCCAGCCACCGCCCGTGCGCGCCGACCAGCGCCGGGAGCGCCGGGTGCCGCGCCGCGGCGTCCAGCAGCGCCGGCAGCAACTCGGGGGGAACGGCGCAGCCGGCGCGCGCAGCCGCGTCCAGCCACTCGGGGAGCGCCTCGCGGTACGAGCCGGCGAGCATCGTCGCCAGGTGCCGCGCGGCCAGCGGCGGGCAGGGGGGGAGCGTCTCGGCCCCGGCGGGCGCGGGGAGCGGCCGGTCGTCGCGCGCGGGAATCCGGGCGGCGCGGCGATGGGTGGACAGGATGGCGGCGGCGGAGAGGAGCGCCGCCTCGGCGGTGTCCGCGGGCGCGGCGGCCAGCGCGCGCGCGAGCGGCGACCCGTCCGCCGGCGCGGCGGGCGGCGGGGTGTGGGCGGTGCCCAGCAGCGCGGCGCGCAGCAGGGCGCTCCAGTGCGCGTCCGCCGCGCTCATTCCGGCACCGGGGCAAGGGAGACGAACCGTCCGCCGGCCAGCGTGCCGAGCGGGCGCAGCCGGTCGCCGTCCCACTCGCCGAAGAGCGCCACCGGCCGCCCGCCGGAGAGGGCGAGCAGCTCCCACCCCCGCCCGAAGCCCGTCGCCAGCGGCAGCACGCCGCCCTCCCCGTCGCGCATCGCCCACCCCTGGCCGTCGCGCACGGGGACGGCGGACGACAGGGCGAGGGGGAACGCCTCGAGCCACGGCTGCACCGCCAGCGCGGCGGCGTACGCGGCCAGCGCGGCGTCGGCCGTGGCGTGCCCCGGCAGCTCGCCGAAGGGGGCGGGCGGCCCGTGGCGGGCGGCCACCACCGCGCGCAGCGGCAGCGCCGAGGGGTGGAACGCCACCTCCGCGTCCACCGCCGTGCCGGGGATCAGCGACCGGTCCAGCGGTTCGCGGCCGTGCGCGAACGCCAGCACCAGCGCGTCGCGGCCGGTCCGCTCGCCGCGCAGCCAGGTGCGCTGCACGCGCAGGCGGTCTTCGTCCTCCTCCCGCTGCCCCAGCACCCGCCAGCGGTCGCGCACGGTGCCCAGCGCGACCACCTCCTCCTGCCGCAGCGCGAAGCCCAGCGCGGAGCGGACGTCTTCCTGCAGCGCCACCGGGAGCGCGCCCAGCCGGCGCCACGCCCGGGAGAGGAGGCGCAGCCGTCCGAGCGCCTCCAGCAGCCGCCCCTCCCACCCCGGCCCGCCCACGGAGAGGGGGGCGAGCTCGCGGACCAGCCGGGCGGCGCCGGGCGCCTGCGCGTCCACCAGCCGCGCCGCCATCCCTTCCCAGAACGAGGCCGGACGGGTGCGCGCGGCGCCCAGCCCCTGCCGCACCAGGTCCTCCATCCACAGCTCCAGCTCCTCCAGCCCGGCGCTCACGCGGTCTTCGCGGCGGGCGGCGCGCTTCGCCTGGGCCTCGGCGTCCACCGGCTTCGCGGCGGCCTCGGCGGCCCTCCCCTGGCGCTTCTCGCCGCGCGCCTCGCGCATGGCGGTCCACTCCGCCACCCACTGCGGCGGCTCGGCGCGCGGCAGGGCGCCGGGAGACGCGGCGTGGAGGAGGAAGAGGCCGAGCGCGTGCTTGCAGGGGAGCTTGCGCGAGGGGCAGGAGCAGCGCCACGCGGGCTCCAGGGTGTCCACGCGCACCTGGTACGGCGTGCTGCCGCTCCCCTGGCATTCGCCCCACAGCGTGTGCCCGTCGGTGCCCATCGACACCCACTTGCGCGGCCCCGCCAGCCCCTGGCCCGCTTTCGCCGCCGACGCGTCGGGCGCAAGCGCCAGCACGCGCTCGGGAGTCCAGGCCGCGGCGGAGTCGGTCATGCGGATCGGGGAGGTGGAGCGGGTCGGACGGAAGGGGCGTTACGGGACGGGCGATGGCAATGTACGGGCGCCGAGGGAGCGTTCGCCAGCACATCGACTGAAAACTGCAATCTCTCACAGAGGACACAGAGGTCACGGAGGAGCCAATCCTCTGTGACCTCTGTGTCCTCTGTGAGAGACCGCGGTTCAAGGCAGCACGATCTCGGGCTTCTCCGGGTGGCGCCGGTAGATCACGGCCACGCGGCCGATGGTCTGCACCAGCTCCGCGCCCTCCACGCGCCGCTCCAGCTCGGCGCCCGCCTCGCGCACGTCCTGCGGCGCCGCCTCCTGCACCCGCACCTTGATCAGCTCGCGGGTGTTCAGCGCCTCCTCCATCGAGCGCACGGTGCTCTCCGTCACGCCCTCCTTGCCGACGTAGACCACCGGCTTCAGGTGGTGCGCCAGGCTCTTGAGGTGCGCCCGCTGCCTGGGGGTGATCGCCACGGGTGTCGCTCCGGTTCCGGTCCGCCCCGCGCGCGCCTTCCGCCGCGGGTCGCGCAAGATACGGGCGCCCCGCCCCCCGCGCGACCCGCCGCCCTCCGGCGCGAGAGAGCGCTACCGGATCCGCGTCCGCCGTCCCTGCGCGTCGATGCTGTACTGCGGCAGGTCCGGCACGTCGTTCTGCAGCAGCACCGCTCCGGGCGCGACGCCGCCCTTCAGGCTCAACGTCAGGAAGAAGGGGTCGGCCTGCGCCGTGTTGACCGAGTACCCCATGTCGCTCAGCGAGCGCACGGTGAGCAGGCTCAGCGGCATGGAGCCCGCGTTGGCATATCCCGTCATCAGCTCGTTGGCGAGCACCGACTCCCGCCAGTGCACGTTGATGGTGCCGGCCGGGCCGGTGTTCTCCACGGGGGCCTTGTTCCCACCCGTGTAGGTGCTCCCGCCGATCGAGTTGAAACCCGCAATCCCGTTGCTCCCGGGGAAGTAGGTGTCGAGCGGCGGGCCGCCCACGGGCGAGGGGTTCACCACCAGCCCGAAACTCGACCAGAGCGTGCCGATGCCGAGCACGTGGCCCATCTCGTGGCGGATCACGCCCTGCAGCATCCCGCTCAATTCCATGGCCGACATGTCGGCGCTGTCGAAGGTCATCAGGCCGACGAGGGGAAGCGCGCCGGTCCGCCTGGCGCACCAGTTGGCGAACCCCAGGATCCCGTTGACCCCATCGATGTTCTCGACGCCGGCGAAGATGAGGAGATCGTCGATGCTCAGGTTGAAGCTCGGCGAGGTAGCCGAGCACACACTCGCGGGCAGGCTTACCGGGAAATCCTGCAGATCACTGGTGATGACCTGCGCCCAGCGCGCGGCCGCGCTCTCGAACGCCGCCCGCTGCGTGGCGGTGAGGGTGGTGGTGTAGCAGAGGGTGATCCCGTACCCGGTGCCGCCCCCGCCCCCGCAGCCGCTTGCATTGAACGACGCCGGGGTGCTCGCCCCCGCGGCGGTCGCGGTCAGCGTGTTGAGCGCCGCGGGCGAGCCGAGCACCCAGCTCCCCACGGTAGCCACGCCGCTCGCGTTGGTCACCGCCGTCGCGCCCGTCAGGTATCCCCCGCCCGACGCCACGGTGAACGTCACCGGCACCCCCGCCAGCGGGTTGTTGGAGAGGTCGCGCACCAGCACCGAGGGCGCGGTGGGCACGGCCGACCCGGCCAGCGCCGCCTGGTTGTTCCCGCCGTTCACCACCACCGTGGCCGTTGTCGCCACCTCCACCGACCTCTGCCCCCGGTTGCGCCGGCCGGCCGCGCTCAGCACCGAGGTGCCGTTCGCCTGGTAGGTCACCGAGATGGAGGCTTGGCCGCTCACCAGCGGCGCCACGGCGCCGAAGGTGGCCGACGGGCCCGACGCCTGCGACAGGGTGACGGTGTCCGCCGTCCCCGTGATCAGGTTCCCGTAGCGGTCCGCCGCCTGGACGGTGACGGGGTAGGACGTGTTCAGCGTGGGGGTGGTGGCCGTGCCGGAGCGGAAGTTCGCGCCGCACGCGCTGCGGCTCTCCCCCGGGCGCAGCAGCTCCAGGCGCGCGTACCCCGCGGGCGTGTTGATGAAGGTGGTGGGCGATCCCGATGGTCCCGCGGTGCGGACGGAGCAGATCTGGCGCTGCCCGGGGTAGTCGGCCACCTCCGGGCCGGCGGCGGGGCTCCCCGCCAGCACGGTGACGGTGGTGGCGCCCAGCGCCGCCGCGCGCTCGCGCAGCCGGCGCACGGCCGAGGTGTCCTGCGCCTCCTCCATGCTTTCGGTCAGCCGCGTCTCGCCGTCCTGCACGGCGAGCACCTGGAAGCCCAGCGAGAACACGTCGGCCGTCGACGTGGCCTGCAGCGGATACCGGAACGCCAGCGTGAACACGCCGCCGTAATCGTTGACCGACGAGGCGGCCGGGAGGGTGCGGTTGGCCGCGTCGGGGTTCGCGCTGCGCACTACGTAGCCGTACGGGAAGATCCCGGTGACGTCGGCCGGCGGGGTGATGGCGGCGATCTCGCTCTCCTGGAACACCTGGAGCACGTCGGGGTCGAGCCCGCGCATGGTGACCAGGTCGCTGCGCAGCGCGACCGAGCCGGTGGGCGCGATGAGCGGCGCGATGGCGGGATCGGCGGCGGTGCCGTCGAAGCGCCGGAGGTTGAAGATCGGCGTCCCCGCGATGGTGGTCGCCTTCGAGACCATCAGCAGCGTCAGGTTGTTCAGCGTCGCCCCCGTGCTGTTGCGCACGCGGAAGGTGAAGGAGCCGTACCGCTGCCCGCCGGCCCCGCGCACCCCGTCGGTGAAGGTGGCCGCCGACACCTGCTCGAACACGATTCCCGCACCCGCGTTCGTCAGCGCCCCACGGGGGCCGGCCGGCCGCGCGGGCGTGATGGTGGAGTGCAACTCGCCGGTTCCCAGGCCGGTGACCATGATCTCGTACACGCCGAGCGGCGTCGGGGCAGGTGGCGGATCGGGCGGTAGCGTGGTGCGGGCCGCGTGGTCCGCGCACGCGGCGGAGACGAGCAGCAGGGCTGCGGCGCAGCAGCGTAACGGGTGGCGCATGATGAATCCTTTTGAAAGAGAATGTCAGGAGGGGAGCGAAATGCAGTCGAATGAAAAAATAATCGTAGCTTCTATTGTCGTAAAGAGTGCCAGAGCTCACGTGCTTCGCTACGGCCTGCACTTCTACTGAATGCGGAGGACACGGCCAGCGCGGCCGTGTCCTCCGTGTTTCTGAAGATTCACGGTGTGGAGCGTCAGCGGATGCGGACGGTGCGCCCGCGCGGGTCGACGCTGTACAGCGGCCCGGGCGCCACGTCGTTCCCCAGCTCCACCCCGCCGGAGGGCGCGCCCTCCCCCCGCAGCGAGAGCGTCACGAAGAAGGCGTCGGCCTTCGCGGTGTCGACCGCGTACCCCAGGTCGGTGAGCGAGCGGACGCTCACCAGGCTGATCGGCAGCGCGCCCACCGTAAGGGTCGGGGTCATCAGCTCGGTCAGGAGCACGGTCTCGCGCCAGTGGCCGTTGATCCGCCCGGCGCTGCCGCTGTTCTCCACCGGCACCTTGCTCCCGCCCGTGTAGGTGCTCCCGCCGACCTGGTTGAAGCCGGCGATCCCCTGCGGCCCGGAGTAGTAGGTGTCGACCGCCGGCCCGCCCACGGTCGACGGGTTCACCAGGTAGCCGAACGCCGGCCAGAGCGTGCCGATGCCGAGCGCGTGCCCCAGCTCGTGCTGGATGATCCGCAGCAGCAGGCCGTTCCCCTCCATCGTGGCCATGTCCGCCGCGTCGAGCCTGATGTACCCCACGAAGGGCTGCGCGCCGGTGCGCACGTAGCAGGTGTTGGCGAACCCGATGGTGCTCCCCGCGCCGTCGATGGGCTCGATGCTGGCGAAGACGAGCAGGTCGTCGATGCTCAGGTTGAAGCTCGGCGAGCCGGTGCTGCAGCTCCCCGCGGCGCCGGTGTACGCCAGGTCGGGAAGGTCGCCGGTGATGATCTCCTCCCAGCGCGCCACGCCGGCCTCGAAGTTCGCCCGCTGCGTGGGCGTGACCACGCTCCGGTAGCAGAGGGTGATCCCGAAGCCCGTCCCCTCGCGGCCGCCGCACCCGGCCGCGCTGAACGTCGCCGGGGTGCCCGCCCCAGCGGCCGTCGCCGAGAGCGTGTTCAGCGCGGCCGGCGCGCCGAGCACCCAGCTCCCGGCGGTGGCGATGCCGCTCGCGTTGGTGACCGCCGTCGCGCCGGTCACGTATCCCCCGCCCGAGGTGACCTTGAAGGTGACCGGCACCCCCGCCAGCGGGGCGTTGGCGAGGTCGCGCACCCGCACCGAGGGCGCGGTGGGGACGGACGAGCCCGCCATGGCCGCCTGGTTGTCGCCGCCGTTCACCACCACCGTGGCCTCCGTCGCCACCTCGACGGTCCGCTCCCCGCGGAGGCGCCGGCCGGCGGCGGTGAGCGCCGAGGTGCCGTTCGCCTGCCAGGTCACCGACAGCGACGCCGTGCCGCTCGCCAGCGCCGCCGGCGCGGAGAAGGTGGCGGCGGGCCCGGACGCCTGGGAGAGCGCGACCGTGTCGGCGGCGGTCGTGATCACGTTGCCGTAGCGGTCCATCGCCCTGGCGGTGAGGGGATACGCCACGTTCGGCGTGGGGCGGGTCGGCGAGCCGATGCGGAAGTTCGCCCAGCAGGCGTTGGGGCTCTCGCCGTTGCGCATCACCGCCAGCCGCGTGTACGCCGCCGGCGTGGTGATGGTCCGCACGGGCGCCGCCGCCGTCCCCGCGGTACGCACCGAGCAGATCTGCCGCTGCCCCGGGTAGTCCTCCACCTCCGGTCCGGACGCGGGGCTCCCCGCCAGCACGGTGACGGTGGTGGCGCCGAGCGCCGCGGCCCGCTCGCGCAGCCGGCGCACCGCGCCCGTGTCCTGCCCCTCCTCGATGCTCTCCGTCATCCGCGTCTCGCTGTCCTGCACGGCCAGGATCTCGAAGAAGAAGGAGTACACGTCGGCCGACGAGGTGGCCTGCAGCGGCAGCCGGAACGAGAGCGTGAGCACGCCGTCGTACTGGTTGGGCGAGGTCGCGGCGGGAAGGGCGCGGCTCGTCGCGGCGGGATTGGCGCTGCGCACCACGTAGCCGTAGGGGAAGATGCCGGTCACGTCGCCGGGCGGGGTGATGGCGGCCACCTCGCTCTCCGTGAACACCTGGATCACGTCCGGGTCGAGCGCCTGCAGCGTGACCAGGTCGGCACGCATCGCCGCCGCGCCGGTCGGCACCACGTACGAGGCGATGGCGGGGTCCGCCGCGCTCCCGTCGAAGCGCTTCAGCGTGGAGAGCGGCGTTCCCGCCACGGTGTTGGCGCGCGAGACCATCAGCAGCGTGAGGTTGTTCAGCGCCGCGCCGGTGCCGTTCCTCACCCGGTAGGTGAAGTTGACGTAGCGCTGCCCGCCGGCTCCGCGCGCGCCCTCGGTGAACGAGCTTCCCCCCGTCTGCTCGAAGACGAGCCCCGAGCCCGCGGTGGTCAGCGTCGCCCGCGGGCCGCCGCCGCGGACGGAGGTGATGGTCGAGTGCGGCTCGTTGGTCCCGATCCCGGTGACGGCGATCTCGTAGACGCCGAGCGGCGCGGGCGGCGTGGCGGGTGGCGGCAGGGTGCCGCGGGCGGCGTCGCCGGTGCAGGCGGCGGAGGCGAGCGCCAGGACGAGCGCGCAGGGGCGGAGGTAGGGGCGCATGGGGGCTCCGGGGGAAAAGAGAGGGAGAGAGGAAGGACCTGGATGAAATTTGTCACAAAGAGACGCAGAGTCACAGAGAGAAGCCGTGGGGCTCTCTCCGTGACTCTGCGTCTCCGTGTGAGGAAAGCGGTTGCCTACGCCGGCTCCACCCGGTTGCGGCCGTTGGCCTTGGCGGAGTAGAGCGCGCGGTCGGCGGCGCGGATCAGGGAGGAGATGTCGTTGCCGTCGTCGGGGAAGGCGGCGACGCCGAAGCTGGCGGTGAGCGAGCGCGGCACCTCGGGGTTGGGCGGCAGCGTCTCGATCAGCACCCGCAGCCGCTCGGCCAGGCGCAGCCCCTCGTCCTTGGCCGTCTCGGGAAAGATCAGCGCGAACTCCTCGCCGCCGTAGCGGCAGGCGCTGTCGGTGTTGCGGAAGGTGTGGCGCACCGCGCGGCCGATGCGCTGCAGCGCGTTGTCGCCCACCTCGTGCCCGAAGGCGTCGTTGATGGTCTTGAAGTGGTCGATGTCCAGCAGCACCAGCGCCAGCGGCCGGCGGTAGCGCTTGGCGCGCGCGAACTCCACCCCCAGGATCTCGTCGAAGCCGCGGCGGTTGTGGCAGCCGGTGAGGGGGTCGATGGTGGCCTGCGCGCGCAGCCGGTCCAGCAGCTCGGCGTTGCGCAGCGCGATGGCCGACGAGTCCGCCAGCGCCCGCAGCAGCGCCAGGTCGTGCGCCTCGTACGGGGCCTCGGTCATGCGGCGGCCCAGGATCAGCAGCCCGGCGTCGCCCTCGCCGAAGTCCAGCGGGGCCACCACCGCCACCTCGGCCGGCACGTGGTCGCGGATCTCGGCGTCCTCCGGCGGGATCACCGGCGGCTCCCCGGGCATGGCCACCGCGCGCACCACCCGCGCGGGAATGGCGAACGCCACGTTCTCGCCGCGCGGCGAGCGCATGGCGCGGCAGGTGTACTGCTCGCCCTCGGTGTGGTAGAGCGCCGCCCACCAGGCGAAGAACACCTCGCCCACGCTGTCCACCACCAGGCGCTCCGTCTCTTCCAGGCTGCGCACCACCGAGAGCGTGCGCGCCACCTGCTGCAGCGCGCCCAGGTGGAAGCGGAGCTGGTCCAGCTCCAGCTCCTGCGCCGCGCGCAGCTCCTGCACCTGCCAGACGCGGGCGAGGTGCCCCGCCAGCGCCTGGTGCACCTCCGCCGGGATCTCCGCGTCGTGGGGCGCCCACAGCTCCCCCACGCCGCCGGGCGCGGGAAAGGTGAGCCGCGCCGACATCCCCTCGCGCGGGTCGCCCACCGCCAGCGGCACCGAGCGCGTGGGCACGGCCAGCGAGCAGGCGCACCCCACGGCCCGGCGCGCCGCGTCCACGCACGCGGCCGCCACCTCCTCCGTCGGCGCCAGCAGCGGCACCGCCGTGAAGAGCTGCGCGATCTCGGCCGGAGTGGGCCAGACGCCCGGGGCCGGCTCCCGCTCGGAGTGTCGCACGCGGCTGGGGGTAGAAACGCTCATCAGGGTCGGAGTGCGCGGGGGCCGGAAACGCGCCGGCCAGCATGGAACAAAAGCATTCCGCGTTCCAGAGTCCCGTTCCCGTTCGGAAACGCTTCGGAAGGGACTTCCCGCTTTCCGCTTCTCGCCCCCGCGATTACTGCATGGGGACCGATCAAAACGGTTCGCGACAGAATAACGTCTCGCGAAGCGAAAGGCGGACGCGCGGAGCGGGGCCGCGGGAGGGCGCGCGGCCCGGCTCGACGCAGGGGTTCGTGCATCTTGCGCCGCCTGTTTCTCACGCGGGGCCGAGATCCATGAACTGAATGCTCACACGGAGTCAACGGAGTCAGCGGAGGATGACTCCGTTGACTCCGTTGACTCCGTGTGAGGCCCCTGGTTCAGTCGCCCAGGGAGATGCCGAGCTGCCGGGCGGAGACCACCAGGTCGTTGTCCAGCGGCACCCGCTTGATCTCGCTGATCGCCTCGGCCAGGGGAACGGCGCGCACGTCGGCGCCCTGCAGCGCCACCATCGTTCCCAGGGTCCCCTCGCGGATGCAGCGCACCGCCGCCGCGCCGAAGCGCAGCGCCAGGTTGCGGTCGTAGGCGATGGGGGTGCCGCCGCGCTGGATGTGCCCCAGCACCATCGGCCGCGTCTCCTTCCCCGACACCACCTCGATCTCGTCGGCCAAGCGGTCGGCGATGCCGCCGTAGCGCCCGCTCCCGTCCACGTAGCTGGGCTGCCCGCCGGCGGGGCTCGCCCCCTCGGCCACCACCACGATGCTGAAGCGCCGTCCGTGCCGCTCGCGCTCCCGCACCTTCTCGGCGATGCGCTCCAGGTAGTAGGGGATCTCGGGGATGAGGATCACGTCGGCACCGCCGGCCATCCCGCTCTCCAGCGCGATCCACCCGGTGTGGCGCCCCATCACCTGCACCACCATCACCCGCTGGTGCGCCTCGGCCGTGCTGTGCAGCCGGCCGATGGCGTCGGTGGCCACCTCGACCGCCGTCTGGAAGCCGAAGGTGACGTCGGTGGCGCGCAGGTCGTTGTCGATGGTCTTGGGCACGCCGATCACCGGGAGCCCCTTGCGGTAGAGCGCGTGGGCGATGCCGAGCGAGCCGTCGCCGCCGATGGCGACCAGCGCGTCGATCTCCAGCCGCCGGAAGGCCTCCACGATCTCGTCGGAGCGGTCGACCTTGCCCCAGGTGCCGTCGGGCTTGCGCACCTCCAGCCCGAAGGGGTTGCCGCGGGTGGTGGTGCCCAGGATGGTGCCGCCCAGGTGGGTGATGCCGCGCACCGCCTGCGGGGTGAGCGGGAAGACCCCCGGCTCGCCGTCCACGTCGGGCTCCAGCACCCCCATGTAGCCGCGGCGGATCCCCAGCACCTCCCACCCCTCGTGGAGCGCCGCGAGGGTGGCGGCCCGGATCACCGCGTTGAGCCCGGGGGCGTCGCCCCCGCCGGTGTTGATCGCGATGCGGCGGATGCCGCGGGACACGTACGCCATCTCCTCCCTTCCTTCGCTGGCCGCCGGCCCGCCCGGCGAGCGCGACAACATCGCCGCCGCCCCCGGAGCGGGCAAGCGCGGCGGTTGCCGGCACGGCGCGTCCGCGGTATCGTCACCCTTCGGCGCGGCGCATCTCCGTGCGGCGCCGCGTGTTTCGCCCGTTCGCACCGCTGCCATGCCGACCGAAGCCGAAGTACGCAAGGCCCTCCGCCAGGTGAAGGACCCCGAGCTGAACCTGGACCTGGTGGTGCTGGGGCTGATCTACGACATCCGGATCGACGGCGGACGGGTGGACGTGACCATGTCGCTCACCTCGCCCGGGTGCCCGGTGGCGGGCCAGCTCCTGGAGGAGGCGCGCGCGGCGGTGGAGGGGGTGCCCGGCGTGGAGAGCGCCGACGTGGAGCTCACCTTCAGCCCCCCGTGGACCCCCGAGCGCATCCCCGCGACCATCCGCGCGGCGCTGGGGATCTGAGCCGAACACAGCGCCTCAGGGACTCCTGAGAAACCTCGCCTCTCGAAGACGTCGTCCCGAGAGACGGTCGAGTAACCGCCCAATGGTGTCATCCTGAGGCCCGGCCTCACCTTGTCCTGTGTCCACGGTGAGCTTCGCAGGGCCGAAGGATCCGACCACGGCCGCCACGAGGCCCGCTGCGGAAGCCGCACGGCAGCCGCGGCAACATCGTGTCCCGACCGCTGCGAGATCCGTCATTCGCGACGCTGCCGCGCCCGAGCTCCGCGGCTCTTCGGTCAGATCCCTCGGCTCTGCGAACACCGGTGCGGCGTCGGGTTCGTCGGGGCCGAGCCTCGGGATGACACGTGAGTGTTTCGGCCGACAATGAGGCGGGACCGGCCCCCATGATGAAGTCTCGGAGGTTCCGTCCGGTTCCTGGACAGTCTCACGGAGACGCGGAGGACCGGGGAGACGTGGGGAATTTCCCTGCGACGGCGCGCCGCGGGTACGGAAATTCCCCTACGGGCACCGTGGCGAGAACGGATTGTCGCGGCTGTCAGGGGGTGGTAGATTGGCGCGCCTTCCGGGGGATGCCCCGGAGCGCAGTTCAAAAGGACGTACTCTCGCGGAGAACCCAGATGGCGATGATGAACAAGCTCCCGCTGCTCGGCTTGGCGGCCCTGCTGGCGGCGTGCGGCGGCGGCGACAAGCCGGCCGCGAACACCGGCACCGACACCACCGCGGCCGCCGCGGCGCCCGCCACGCCGGCTCCCGCGGCTGCTCCGGCGGCGGCGCAGGGGAACGTGGTCGAGGTGCACATGGTCACCACCCCCGACGGCGCGTCAGGGCGCTTCGAGCCGGCCAACGTGACGGTGAAGAAGGGCGACACCGTGCGCTTCATCACCGACGGCAAGATGCCACACAACGTGTCATTCCCGCCGCCCGATAACCCGGGGAAGACCAACCTTCCGCAGACCAGTCAGTACCTCACCACGCCGAACCAGACGTACGACTTGGCGGTGAACATGGACGCTGGCACCTACAACTTCCAGTGCGACCCCCATTCCACCACGGGGATGAAGGGTGTGCTGACAGTGCAGTAAGGCAACGGATCGTCTTCTCACGCAGAGACGCGGAGGCACGGAGAGAGCCCCTCTCCGTGCCTCTCGCGTCTCTGCGTGGTGACTACGCCGGCGGAGAAGACGGCGGAAGGCAGAAGACGGTGGAGCGGTCCACGCCGGTGTTGGCGGTGGCGTTCTGCCGCGCGACCACCACGATCTCGTAGAAGCCCGCCGCGGGCATGGTCCACTCCGCCTGGAACTGGCTCGCCGTGCCCGCGTACGGCAGCGGCACGGTGTCGACGAGCTGCGGCGCGCCTCCGAACAGCTCGTACACCAGCGCGGTCACGGTGAAGTCCGCCTCCGGCCAGGGCGCCGAGTCGGTGAGCGGGCAGCCGCACATCATCCCCACGTTCGCGCGGATGGTGACCGCGCCGGGCTCCGCGAGCTGCGTGTGCGTGGCCGGCTCCACGATCTCCACCATTTGGCCGGGGATCACGATCTGCACGCCCTCCTCCCCGCGCAGGTCGATCCCCGGCGCCACCCACTGCTGCACGGTGACGCGCCGCGCGGACTGCAGCGAGCCGAGCGGGCCGTACGCCGCGACGTCCAGCAGGCGCGGCTGGTCGAGCTGCAGCGCGAACGCGAAGACGGACGACTGCGCCACCGGCACCGGCGTCCCCCACGTCCGCGGCACCCCCATGATCTCGTCCGTCACCCCCGAGTCGCCGCAGACGCGGCCGCTCGCCAGGTACTCGCCGGTCACCGCGTCGCGCA
The DNA here is from genome assembly GCA_045803205.1 of Longimicrobiaceae bacterium. Taxonomy (GTDB): domain Bacteria; phylum Gemmatimonadota; class Gemmatimonadetes; order Longimicrobiales; family Longimicrobiaceae; genus Longimicrobium. The sequence goes on along the minus strand of JBJMPM010000245.1, from coordinate 5,990 downwards.
CGGTGACCTCGGCCCCGCCGATGTCGTTCCCCAGGAACTTTCCCCCCGCCGCGATCACCCGCACCTCCACGATGGTCGGCTCCGGCATGGCTCGTGTCCTTTGCATGATGAGGAGGGGCCCGGGCGCACTCGCCCGCGCGCGGCCGCCCGGGTACATTCGCGCGCCACAGGGTACGCGCGTCCCCATCGCCCCAGCAAGCCACGCCCGTGAGCGTCCGCCGCCCCGTCCGCACCCCCGCGCCGCCCGAGGCGGTCGAGCACCTGCGCCGCGCCGACCCGGTGCTGCGCGGCGTGATCGACCGCGTCGGCCCGCTCGAGCTGGCCACCGAGCCCGACCTCTGGTGGTCGCTGGTCGACTCCATCATGAGCCAGCAGCTCTCGGTGAAGGCGGCCGCCACCATCATCGGCCGGCTGGCGGCGCTCGGCGGGTCGGGGCGCCCCACCCCCGCCGAGCTGCTCGCGGCCGACGAAGAGGCGCTGCGGGCGGCGGGGCTCTCCCGCGCCAAGGTGCGCTACGTGAAGGACCTGGCGGCGCGCTGGCTCGACGGCTCGCTCGACCACGCGCGCATCCCGTCGATGACGGACGAGGAGGTGATCGCCGAGCTGACGCGGGTGAAGGGGATCGGCACCTGGACGGCGGAGATGATCCTCATCTTCACCCTCGGCCGCCCCGACGTGCTCCCGGTGGACGACCTGGCGATCCGCGTGGCGGTGCAGCAGCACTACGGCCTCGACGCGCGGCCGGGGCGCGACGAGCTGCTCCGCATCGGCGAGCCGTGGCGGCCCTGGCGCACCGTCGCCTCGCGCTACCTCTGGCGCAGCCTGGCGAAGACGCCGCCCATCGCGCCGGGGCCGCCCTGAAAGAGGGTTGAGCAGCTTCGACGCTTCGACCTCGATGTGTCATCCTGAGAGACTCCTGAGAAACCTCGTGTCCTGAGACGTCATCCTGAGGCCGGCCACACAGTGACTTCGGCATGCTCCATTGTCTTGCAGGCCGAAGGATCTATAGCCTGTGTAAGCACTTAGCTGAGGGATAACGCGATTGAGTCGTCGCTACCCAGCCTCGACACATCACCTGCTGACGTGCTTTCGCGGTTATAGATCCTTCGGCCTGCCGGGTCTCGTGCGGACGGAAAATGGATCGTAGCCGGCCTCAGGATGACGTCTTCCGGGTGGTTCCTCGACAGTCTCTGAAGCCCGGTCTCTCCTACCCCTGAGTCCATGGTGGGCGTCGCAGGGGCCGAAGGATCCGACCACGGCCGCCACGCGCCCCGCTGCGGAAGCCGCACGGCAGCCGCGGCAACGTCGTGTCTCGACCGTGCGAGGCCCGCCGTTCGCGACGCTGTCGCGCCCAGGTCCCGCGGCGTCCCCGGCCAGATCCCTCGGCTCTGCGGACACCGGTGCGGCGGCGGTCCTTACCGTGGTCGAGCCTCGGGATGACACCGGAGTGGTTCGGCTGATTCGATGTACTCCCACCCTCCCACCGTCTTCCGATGCCATCCCATCTCCCCCTGAATCCCGAAAACCCACCGCCGCGCCGCGATTTTTGGGCGATGAGCCTAACTCATTGCGTGGTTTCGAGATGCGTTCGGCGTCCGATGGACCGGGTCTGGCACGCCTCTTGAGATAACCGCAAGCGCAACTTCGAGTTGCAGGCTGAGCGCGACGAGGCGCCCCAATGGTGGGGCGCCTCATGTGTTTTTACCGGGGAAGACGGGGGGAGCGATGAACGCGCTGAAGACGCTGGCGACCGCGGTGGCGGCGAGCCTCACTCTGGGTGCCTGCGCGGCGGGCAGCACGGCCACGGGCGCGGCGCGCCTCCCCGACGGACCCTCGGCCGGGCGCAGCGCCTCCGCGCCGGCGCCCCGGCCGGCGGTGGTGAAGGTGAGCAACTACAACTGGATGGACGTGGTGGTGTACGCGGTGCAGGGGAGCACCCGGGTACGGCTCGGGCAGGTCACCAGCATGAACACGACGAGCTTCCGCCTTCCCATCCAGATGGTCCAGAACAACACCCAGACCGTGCGGCTGCTGGTGGACCCCATCGGCAGCACCGAAGGGTGGCAGACCGAGGGGATCAGCATCCACGCGGGGCAGCAGGTGCAGTTCAACGTGCAGAACGCGCTCTCCTTCTCCAGCGTGCTGGTCGGCCGCTGACCCGCGCAGCCGGCGGGCCGCGCCGGACGACACCCGAACGCCGGGGGGCGGCAGACCACCTGCCGCCCCGCGGTCGTTTGGGGGACACGCTCCGCCTCGTGTCCGGAATGTCTTTCATTGGCCGCTTTTTGCCGCCCAGCGGCGCCGCCGCGCGCGAACAGTTACAATGTGGACGCGGAACGCTCCGTCAGGTTTGATGGTGCCCGCACGATCCTACCGACGGACCTCGCGGACCACACCTGAGCGGGAGATACGGCGCGGATGACCCTGGCTGAGGCGATCTCCCAGTTCCTGTTTCACTGCCAGTACGAGAAGAACCTCAGTCAGAAGACGCTGAAGGCCTACGGCACCGACCTCCGGCAGATGCGCGAGTTCCTCGCGCGGTCGCAGGCCCCCGAGGCCGTCGCCCTCATTGAGCGCTCCCATCTGCGCGACTACATCCGCCACCTGCACACGCTTCTCGCCGAGCGCAGCCTGAAGCGGAAGGTGGCGACGATGAAGTCGCTCTTCCACTTCCTGGAGCGGGAGGACGTGATCGCGGTGAGCCCCTTCCGCAAGATGGACGTGCGCATCCGCGAGGCGCGCCGCCTGCCGCGCACCGTGCCGATCGACCAGATCGCCCGCCTCTTCCGCCACGTGTACGCCGCGCGCGACGCGGCGGCGGAAGGGACGCCCCGGCGCGCGGCGCTCGTGCGCGACCTGGCGGTGCTGGAGGCGCTCTTCGCGACCGGTGCGCGCGTCGCGGAGGTGTGCAGCCTCACGCCCGACGACGTGGACCTCCCTCGCGGCCGCATCCGCATCTTGGGGAAGGGCGCGCGCGAGCGGATCGTGCAGCTCTGCCACCCCGAGGCGCTCGCGGCGCTGCGCGCGTACCGCGATGCGAGCACGCACCTGGGCTCCGCCTGGTTCTTCTCCACCCGCTCGGGGGCGCGGCTCTCGGAGCAGTCGGTGCGTGCGATCCTGCGGCGGCACACCACGGCCGCGGGGCTGGCGCTGCACGTGACGCCACACATGTTCCGGCACTCGGTCGCTACGCTGCTGCACGAAGACGGCGTCGACATCCGCTACATCCAGCACCTGCTCGGCCACCGCTCCATCGCCACCACGCAGATCTACACCGAGGTCGGCGAGACCAGCCAGCGGGAGATGCTCCTCCGCCATCACCCGCGGCAGAAAGTACAACTGTAAACAATTCTCTTTCGGTCACTACATCGGCGCACTACATTGCCTTGGTCAGTTGTCCCGGCCTTATAGCGTCCCACACACCAGATAACAAGGAATTATCATGGTTCGGAGAACGCGTCTACATTGGTTTTGGGCAGTTCAAAGCTTAACTATCGCAAGAGTGGGTCTAACCTTCGGCTTTGTGGTGATTAGCCCATTTCCGGATATGTGGGCCATCACAGGCACAATGTATCTGTGCGCCCTGTTGGCAGATTTTTTTGATGGTCGATTAGCTCGTGCTAAAGAAGTGGCCTCGAAATTTGGCGGTGCTCTCGACATATTTGGAGATCGCTATTTCTTGGTCATCTCCTGTCTATATGTAGGCTTTCGCGGCGTAAGTCTGATTCCGCTTTCGATTATTCTTCTAAGAGAGCTTTATTCGGTTGCCCTTAGAATGGTTCAGATCAACGGAATAGGTGTCATGCTGTCGAACCGCAAACTGGGAGGGGTCGTGCACGTGCTGGTCGCTGTCGGAACTATCGGCTTTATCATTTCTCCAAACCAAAACCCGAGCAGATGGTTTTATGCTCCCTTCTACATCATTGCCGCGTTCTACGTCTTCTATTTGCCATATTCTATCCTTCGGTCCCGTCAGAAAATTCGTGCATCGATCACCGCCGATTTGTGTAAAACCTCAGAACCGCATTACCGAAGTTCAGGAGCGTGATGATAAGGGCTGGTGAGATCGAAATCCCGAAAACACCAGAGACCTTGGCGAAGTGTGGCCAATTGGGAATCCTGTTAATCTGCGCTGAGATGTCTACAAAATAACGGAGATACTCATGAGCCTCGCGTAGCTGTACTCCTTGGAGCTCGCCCGAAAGCACCGCCTTATAGTGTACTTCCTGTCGCAAGTGAACCTCTTGCGCAGCCCGTTTCTTTAGCTTGATAAGAACTGAACGAAGCTCGAGAGTTGGTATGATGTAGAACACCGTTAGGACTATAATCTGAAACAGGAATCCTGAGACTGTTTCAATATCAAAAGCTCGATGAGTGTAGATAACGCCCCAGAAGGCCAAACCCGAGATTAGCAGTGCCGAGATTGTCCGCGACAAGATCAGATTGGCAAGGAAGCCAAACCCTCCACATCTATCGGGGTTGAACGGGGCGAGCATCACCTTTCTTTGTCTTGACAAAAGACGGATCACAGTGATGTGGGCCCAAACGACACCGGCGAAAACGTGTACAATGCTAGGGATAAGCAAGGCATGTGTATAGAACTTGTACACGCGAGTTCCCCAATACCCAAACGGGAACGTTATCGAATCCCAAAAGTCCTTCGGAGCGAGCTCGCCAGGATGAAGGTTCTGGAAACTATTCCAAGCAAACGCAGCAAAACCAACTGTGAATAAAAACGCAAACAAAGCTTGGCTTGCTCGAGTTTTAAATCCGACGAAGGCGACAATCGGATCAAATACCTTCTCTCGGAACTTGAAGGCTCGGTCGGGAACTATATCCCGATAGTGTTTACTCGACTTTGTGGCAGTCTTGAGCGTGGTATAGATAGCAACTGGCATAACCAGCTGAAAGAGATACCATCCCAAAATACCCGGATGCTGCAAGTAACCGTACCCATCCTCAATTTTGAAGGAGTTGTCTCGCCAAGCGCATAGCGTTAACCCCGCAGCACAAAATGCGGTGAATATCGCGTTCTGCTTCCACAGGGTCTTTATTCCGACCGCACGGAGCAGACGATGCGGCATGAACGCGGGATGACTATAGAATGTACGCCTTAGTGACTCCACAACGATAATTCCTTGTTATCTGCCGCCATTCTCCCGTGTTGGCACCTCCTTCCCAAAGAGATCTTGCGCGACTGGACAGTCCGTTGTACTCTCACCAGTGTCCAAATAACAATGAGGGACAAAGTGGCCGAAAGGCCAGGAAGCAGCCGGAGACGGAGCCCCGGCGGCCCCCGGCGTGGAGAGAGATCCCCGTCGAGGAGCTGCGGCGCTTCATGTCCGAGCTTGTGGCCGACAGCAACCTCCGCGAGGCGGGGCGGCTGATCGGCCGCGGGCGCGAGGCCGTGCGCCGGTTCGTGGGCGGCGACATCGAGATGCCGCACGACCGGACGCGCGAGGCCATCGCGCGCCTGTACCAGCAGAAGCACGGGACGGGCGTGATGCAGGCCGCCGAGACGCGGCAGCCCGTGGCCTCGCCCACCCCGCTCAAGCTGATCCTGCCGCAGGGCGTGGAGCGCGCCACCACCGAGATCCGCGCCATCTTCGAGGCGCTGCGCCGCAACGCGGACGACCTCCCCGCCTCCGCCTCGGCGGTGGAGACCTGGCTGATCCGCCGGGTGCGCGAGGAGTACGCGGCCGAGGTGCCCTACCCGCGCAAGCGCAAGCGCCCGGGGCGGAAGAAGTCCGACGAGTAGGCAGACGGATTTCATCTCACGCAGAGAACACGGAGACGCAGAGAGCCGCGGCGAGCTCTCTGCGTCTCCGCGTTCTCCGCGTGAGCCGCCGTTGTCGCGTTGATTTAGAAAAGTCCGGGGTCTGGTTGATTTAGAAATGTCCGGTGAACGGTGGCGCGCTTGCGCCATGGATGGTCGGCCGCGGGCTTGTGTGGCTTCGAAGTTTTTTCATCCGCCCCTTCCCGCGGAGGAG